>CAYSLC010000359.1:0-4020 GCA_964431545.1 uncultured Desulfobacteraceae bacterium
GGCGGATCCCGTGCAGGCGCTTCCTTCACGTACCCGGAACGGCGGTCCACGTCGGAGGGGCCCTCGATTTTTCCCCTTGACCAATTCGCCATTCAATGCGATTTCAATGGAGATCGGAATTCGTGCCGCGATAACGCAGTCCCAAAGCCGGAGCCGCGCCATCGATGCCACTGGTAGATCCGTTTTCTTCCAACATCAGATCTCTCACCGGGGGGGACCCGAATGTCCGCCTTGAGGCCGCCCGCCGTCCCCGTCGCCCGTCCCGTCGACCGCCCGATGGCCCGTCGGACCCGTTCCCATCTTCCAAGAAAAGGAGGCGCCCCGCCATGAATGAGCGAACCGTAACACTGCTGCCTTTCGTTCTGTTTTCCGCTTGCCTGGTCCTCGGATCGATGGCGGATGCCTCGTCCGCCGGCCCGCCGTCCGTCACTCTGGTGGCGGAGACATCCTCGGAAAGCCGGCTCCGGGAACAGGGGACGGCCACACCGGCCCGGGCGACTCCAGCGGGTTCCGCGGACCGGACAACCGCCGGGGGGGCCGAAAGCCGGGTCCGGCCGGTCACCGTCACCCTGGCCGACGAGGAGACCATGGAGCTGCTGGAGACCGACTGGCTCCAAGAGCGGGAGACGGCGGACCGGCGCGTGGAGCGGCCGGGGTTCTCCGCCCTCTTCTGGATCCTGCTGGCCGTCATCGTGGTCCTGAGCGGAGTTCTCTTCATCGCCTTTTCGGGGAGCGTGGGGCGGAACCTCTCCATCCGCCTGAAGCTCTACGCCAGCTACGGCGGCCTCGTGTTGCTGGCCGGTCTTTTGGGGCTGGCCGGCTTCGTCTACATCGGTAAGATCTCCCGCGCCACCCATCTGGAGACCGCGGCCATGGAGATGGAGATGATCGCCGACAAGATTCAGGTGTTGATGGGCCGGTTCCTCCTCCACGGACTGGAGAGCCGGACCTACGGCAACCGGATCCACGACGAACTCGATACGGCCTTCAATCGCTACCAGAAGGCCATCGGGGGATTGGCCGACGGCATGGCGGACGATGACGCGGCGGGGGAGCGCCTCCGGGTCCTCTCCGAGGCGGTGGAGGCGGGCCGGCGGGACACCCAGCGGATCATCGCCGCCTACCGGGAGATCGACGAGGACACGGGCAAGCTGGAGCGCCTGAGCGTGACCATGGAGGAGGCCCTGGAGGAGATGATCCATCTCCACGAAGCCGGCGCGGCGGCGATGGGGGCCGGCGGCGGCGACGCCCGGATCCGCAAACACCTCACCCAGGCCCTCGTCCTGATCCTGCGGATCTCCAAGAACGAGTCCGCGTTTCTCATGGACAAGGAGGCGGGCCGGGTGGAGACCATGGCCGGCGACATGGGGATGCTCCGGGGATACCTCAACCTCCTGGACAAGCTGATCATCGACGACGAGGAGGACGAGGACCTCGAACGGGTGGAGCGGGCCGTGGCGGCCTACGCGGAGCTGTTGACCGTCATCATCCGGGACGAGGCCCTCATCGAGCGGGACACGGCGGAACTCCGGGAGCTGATGCACGGGATCAAGGAGACCTCCTCCGCCATCTCCGGGGAGGCCCAGGCCCTCGCCGACGGCGCGGTGACCGAGGCGGACATCGCCATCCTCCTGTTTATCCTCGTCGCCCTGGCCGTGGGCGCCTTCCTCTCCATATTCCTCACCCGGATCATCGTCGGACCGCTCCACTACGCCGTGGAGATCTGCCGGCGCCTGGGCGGGGGGGACCTCACCCAGGAGATCCGCGTGGAGGGCCGGGACGAGACCGGCCGGATGCTCGCCGCCATGAAGGGGATGTCCAGGGACCTCAAACGGATCGTGCGGCGGGTCAAGGGCGGGGCCGACACCGTCTCCGCCTCGGCCGAGGAGCTGGCCGCCGTGTGCGAGGAGATGAGTTCCGGGGCCCAGGAGATGTCCCAGGGGGCGGCGGAGCAGGCCGCCTCCACGGAAGAGGCGTCGGCCTCCATGGAACAGATGGCCGCCAACATCCGCCAGAACGCCGACAACGCCATGCAGACGGAAAAGATCGCCATGAAGGCCTCGGCCGACGCCGAGGAGGGGGGCGAGGCCGTGGAGCGGACGGTGGAAGCGATGCGGGAGATCGCCGAGAAGATCGCCATCATCGAGGAGATCGCCCGGCAGACCGATCTCCTCGCCCTCAACGCCGCCGTGGAGGCGGCCCGGGCCGGCGAGCACGGCAAGGGGTTCGCGGTGGTGGCCTCGGAGGTCCGCAAGCTGGCCGAACGGAGCCAGCGGGCCGCCGCGGAGATCAACCAGCTCTCCGCCTCCAGCGTCCGTGTGGCCGAAAAGGCCGGGGAGATGCTCGCCAGGATCGTGCCGGACATCCAGAAGACCTCCGACCTGGTCCAGGAGATCAACGCCGCCTCCCGGGAGCAGAGCACCGGCGTCGACCAGATCAACAAGGCCCTCCAGCAGCTCGACCAGGTCACTCAGCAGAACACCACCATCTCGGAGGAGACCTCATCCTCGGCCGAGGAGATCTCCTCCACCACCGAAGGGCTGGCGGCCCAGGCCGAGGACCTCAAGGAGAGCATGAACTACTTCAAGATCGGCGGGGACGACGGGGACGGCGACGATGACCCCCGCGGCGCCAAGCCCGGAAAACGGATCGAGCCGAAGCCGGGCGTTGACAAGCGGCGCACCAGACCCGGCCGGGGCCGTGCCGCCGAGGGCGGGGAGGAAAACGGAGAAGAGGCGGACCGTCCGGCAAGGGGCGTCGATCTCAAGATCGATGACGAGCCGGAAAACCTCGATTCGGAGTTCGAGAAGTATTGATTGGGGGGTGATGGGGGGCTCATCGTCTGAACCGCGGATAACCGTGATGATCTTGATGGGCTATGATGGAGGGGCCATTGCCTGAATCGTTGGCAATCCTGATGGGTTTTCTTTGCGGGATAATTGTAATGGCGTGCGCGGGACCGATGCTCAGATCGCGAAAGAAGATGATCGGAGTGGCAGCGGGCCGGCATGGCCTAAACGGTCCGTGAAACCGCTGGATCGGCGCTTCCGCCATCATAGTCCATCAAAACCATCATGATTATCTGTGGTTATCTCTCGGTGAACGCTCTCGGGCGAAAACGCCGGCAGGCAGACCGCCACGTATTCGGCCCCCTCGTCGCCGGGCGTGCTGTACCGCACCCATTCGCCGGCGGTGACGATCACCGCCCGGCCCGCGCCCACGTCGAGGGTTTGGGCCTCGGTCTCCACCCGGAGGGTGCCCCGCAGGACCAGGGTGTACTCGTCGAACTCGGGCCGCTGGCCGGGTTCGATCCACCCGGCCGGGCTGGTCATCCGGGCGATGCTCACCGCCTCCGTGGCCGAGTTGACCCGGCCCACGAACTCCTCGATCTTCTTCGGCTTGTTCCCCGCCGCTTCGATGATGGTGGGGGTCTCGATGATCCGTGCCATGTTTCCTCCTGATGATTGTCGGCTCCCGGTTCCGCCGGGCCCGCTCAATGGGGTTCGGCGCCGTCCCGGTCCGCGGGGCGACGAGCGGCCGCCACATACCCTTCGACCATGACATCGTCGTCGAACCGGTGGACGGTGACGTCCCGGATGGCCACGGCGCCGGCCATCCGGTCGGGACCGGGGCCGGCGCACACGGGGATCCCGTCGTCCCCGCCCAGGATCTTGGGGGCGTAGAAGAAGTGGATCTTGTGGACGATCCCGGCGGCGAAGGCGGCGCCGAGGACCTGGGCCCCCCCTTCCGATAGGATGCTGGTGATCCCCATTCCGCCCATCGTTTCCATGAGGCGGGCCAGGTCGATCCGTCCCGACCGATCGACGGGGGCCCGGAGCACCCGGACCCCGGGCCCCTCGATGGCGTCGGCCCGGTCCCGGGGGGCGTCCGGTCCGGCCACCACGAGGGTTTCCGCTTCGGAGCCCGGGCGGAGGACCTTCGCCTCGGGCGGGATGGAGAGGCGGGTGTCGAGGATGATCCGGCGGGGATCCCTGCCCGGCCCCGCTTCCAGGCGGGTGG
>CAYSLC010000360.1:0-3990 GCA_964431545.1 uncultured Desulfobacteraceae bacterium
GACAGGGCCGTCCGCCCCGGCAAGCAACACTTGTATTCGTTCCGTCATTTTCAGCTCATGAGTCAAAAATGGTTTGCCGCTCATTCCGCCAAATCACTTTTCACATACATTGATCCGATCCGACATCAAGATTGACGCCCAGACAGGGCATGAAACCTGCATCGGCAATCTATAAAAGTCTTCGGACATCTGCCAGATACAAACAGGAAGTGAATGAAAAAAAATTCCCCCTGACATTCGGTAGTTTTTACCCGATCCCTTTCATCCCCCGCTGATCTGTCTGAGCAACGCCACCGCGTCCGCCAACCCGATCTTGAGGTCACCCGTGAGTTCGGCTTCTTTTTGAACCTCTGAAAGGGTGTGGCCAACCACCACTTTGAGCGCCGTGATCGCATCGGCCAGATCGACCTCCCCGTCACCGTTGATATCGCCGGGAATCATGGTCGTATTGCCGACAAGGGAGATGCTGAGCTGAGGCGTATCCGCGTCGCTGGTAATCTCCAGGGAGGCCGCGCTGCCGCCGACGAAGGGCTCCGGTGTATAGCGCACCTGAATGGTCATCTGGCCGCCCCTCGGCAGCAATGCGTTGATCCCGTTGTGGGAAAAAGCCGTGGAACCGGATACATCGATATGGTAGATCCTCACATCCCGATCGCCGGTGTTGGTCAAGGTCAGGTCCTGACTTCTGGTCTCTCCCGGATTGACATCGGTGAAACTCAACGCATTGGCGCTGGGCGCGATGACCGCCGTCAGATCTCTCACGGCCGCGCGATGCATCATGGGCATGGCCGCCGCTTTAGAGTTCAAAAGCTCGGCCTGGCTGGGATCACTTCCCCATTGGTCGTCGATGGGAACGCGATAGAGCCAGCCGTTGGTAGCATCCACCATCTGGATGGTCAGGTAATCGTCATCGCCCCAGAAACTGGGAACGCCGAAAACGGCATGGTCATCAGTGCCCAGGTTCGAATCCGCTACCAGGTGGCGTGTCTGATTGAGCCGATTCAGGGTCCAGACGCCGGAGTTTATGGTTCCGCTGGACGAATACTCGGTATAGTCGATCGTATCCAATACGACGATATAATCGTTGTTGTAAGCGAATGACGGATAAGAGATGTCATAGTCGGGATTCTGGTTGGGGAACGGAAAGTCGAAAGAGCCGTCGGTGAGATTGAGAAACCCGATGGACCAGTATCGAAATCCGCCGCCCATGAAACACGGATCTTGCGGCGTGGACAGGCAGTTCAGGAAGTCAAAAACGAGGGTGTTGCCGGAATAATCGAAAGCCAGGGAATCGGCGTACACCACCGTATTCATGGTTTCCGCGTCACCGGCGATGTCGTCGGGCGGGATCACCGGATATTCATTGACCGTAAAATCTTGCAAGTTCCCCACATAGATCTTGTTATCGCTGGCATGAATGGATGTGTAAGCAAAATACCGTCCGTCGGGAGAAACGGCAACGCTGAAAATCTCTCCGGTGGTGGTGATCTGTTGATGGCCGGTACCGTTCGGGGACACGGAATAAAGATTATAATCCGTTCCCACGTAGAAAATGATCGTCCCATCGGCATCGGTGTACACCGCGGGCCGGGTGTAGCTGACGGGGACCTGATTCAGCTTCTCCGAATCCAGATCCGGGTCATACCCGGTAAACGGTTGGGGGATAATCTGGTAATACAAGTCGTAATCTTCAATTTCTTTCGGATTGTGGGTTCCATCGACGGGTTGGAGATAGACCATGATGTCTTGGCCCTCCACGGAAACCACATCCGTGGGATCCTGGTTTACCGGGGCGCCGATGGAACCGCCCCAGACTTCCACATGATCCCAGGCCGCCTGCACCGCAACGGCTTCCACGGAATCGGGACCGTACAGATCCTGGGCGGACTGGATGGTGGCGTTTCTGGCATCCACGAACTGGGATGAGGCCGTGAGGTAATGGGTCAGGGCGCGGTAGAAGATCTGCTCGGTCTTTGCCCTGCCGATGCTGGTCCCAAGCCCTTTGACCGACAAACCTTCGGCTATCAGGTAGGCGGCATGGGCCGGAATGGTCATGTTGATATGAACGCCGCCGTGATCTCCGGCTTCGGTATTGGGCAGGTTGACGTATTCGCTCATTTTCGAAGGAAGGGAATCCATCCCCTGGGAAGGGTCTTCGAGACTTCTCACAAATGGGGCGTTTACCGCCACGCCCTCTCCGGTCGACCAGTCGTCCCGATCCACCATGCAGGCGAAGATGTCCGAATAGGCTTCATTCAGCGCGCCGCTCTGGTTCTCATAGATCAGACCGGCGGTATGCTGAGTGATCCCGTGCTGGATTTCGTGAGCGGTGATATCGAGGGATGCGGCCAGGTTCGAATGACGCTGTCCGTCCCCGTCTCCAAACACGACGAACTGTCCGTTCCAGAAGGCGTCTGCATAGTTTTCCTTGAAATGGATCACCGCAAGATAGTTCATGTACCCGTCATCGATGCCGTTTCGTCCGAAGGTGTTTTTGTAATAATCATGGATCGTCTTGAGGTGATAGGCCGTGCTGACAGCAGTGGGATCCCAGCTTTCCCCCTTGCTGATGAAATCCATAAAACTTCCGTCGCTGTTATTGGCGGTAAGGATGTAGGTGTTTCCTTTGCTTTTCATCTGGGGAATCGGGGCATAGGGCGGGTCGGCCAGGGGCATGCCGGGATCAACGAGATAGGTTTCTCCGGCCTCGGACCAGGCGTTGAATTCCCGATTGATTCCATTGAGATCGATTCCCGAATCGGTCACGATATTGCGCTTCAGATTATTGATCCGGTGCCGGACCGAGCCATCCGAGGCATCGATAAAATAGATCCACCGGACGTCCATGCCGGCGGAGATGTCCACCTTGAACTCTAGGGCCAGCTCGCCGTCGGACGCTGTATGGATGACCAACTCGGCCTTCCCCTCGTACCCCGCATGGAGCCCCGCATCCGCCGCCGCAGACTCAATGGCTTCGCCTTCGGAGATATCCGGGATCACCGGGATCTCCAGCTCGGGACTGGGCTCATACCGCCCATGAAAGAGATATACGGATTCATCGGCGTTTACATGGACCAGACTCTCCCTGGCCCATATCGGAACCCCTTGGTACGTCTGTTGAAACCGGAAATGGGTCAAGCCCAGATCGTCTGTCCATTCTTTTTTCAATACCATCTCCTCCTCCGGGTCGGCCAGCTTGAGGAGCTTTTGATTGTCCGACATGAACCTTCTGGCGGACCTCCGGCAGTCCGTCAAACGTGGAACACGGCGGGAATCCCTTCGGTTAGAATGGCCGGTCCTGATGAAAACAGGGGTTCCGTTTGACTCATTGAATTGAACCCGGACTCTGTTCTCGTTGGGGGCCGCCCTTCTCAGGGATTTCAGGTTCTCGTATTGGTTGTCGGAGATTCGGGAGCCGCGGCGTGACGTCCGGGCCGGATCGGTTATGACACGACGGATACTTTGAGAAACCTCGCCGAACAATGTCCTAGGGTCGCCCGAGCCGGCGACCTTGGCTCTACGCTTTTCTGGAGCGGCACGCGCATTTTTGGCGGCGGCAAGACTTTTGTTATTTCGAACCAATTCGTTTTGTAACGGAGTGTCCGTTGCCGCCCATGCACAGACCCCCTGGTCACAGCCGATCGGTGCACCCGCGAAGATCAAGGCAACAAGGCAAAAAACTGTCAACCCATAGGTGCCTTTCAGCGATGTTCTCATATGGCTCTCCTCTCATTGGAACAATGGATTACAAATTTTCAGAAGTTTTGGGCATCATAAACTGCTGCGGGATGCCGTATTCGCCAGCCGATCGCGGGATGACTCTGTTGAACCGAGAGAATGGATAGGGGACGCAAATGAGAGCGGAAAACGAAGTTCATCATCCCTCATCAGACAGTTCTGAGCGAATAGTACAGCCGTAAATTATTATGAAGGCAGGTATCTACGCCAGAGGAAAATCGGTAAATTTCTTAATAAAATTACTCCCCGGTA
>CAYSLC010000361.1:0-3988 GCA_964431545.1 uncultured Desulfobacteraceae bacterium
GGTCCGGACCCACCTGGTCCACAGCCCAATGATCACCGACAACCTCACCTGGAGCGCCGACCCCGGCCGACACCTCATCCGGTCCGCCTGGCGTATCGACCGGAACGGGATCTTTCGGGATTTCTTCGAGAAGCTGGAAACCGCAAAGGGGTGACGCGGCTCCGATGGTCGGCGATCTTCAGGAGAGGCGGAGCAAGGCGTTACAGGAGGCCGAGATCGGCCAGCCCGTTCTTCAGGAACAGGACGGCGAAGATGAACAGTCCGACCCCGAGCCCCCGGATGATCACGATGTAGGCGGTCGATTTCAGGAAGGTCCGGGACATGCCCACGGCCAGGGCCAGGGCCATCTTCATCCCCACCAGGAGGAGGTAGAAGGGGATCACGAAGGAGAGGACCGACGGGACCCCGATGTTCATGGCCTTGGCGAGCAGGGGCGCGCCGATGGTCGACCAGAAGAGGTAAGGATTGGGGTTGAGGAAGTTGACCAGGATCCCCTTGCGGATGGAGCGGGGCGGGCTCTCGGCCAGGTCCACGTCGGTCCCCTTGAACCGGATGCTCTGGTACCCGAGATAGGAGAGGAAGCCGGCCCCGGCCAGGGAGATGGCGCCCACCACCGGGGCCAGGTCCGACAGGGCCGAGAGGATCCAGAGGATGGCCAGGATGATGGGCGCGTCGGTCAGCAGGGGGGCCGCCGCCACCTTGATCCCTTCACGGGCGTCGTACTTGAGGGTCTCGGAGATCACCAGCATGGTCAGGGGACCTGGCGAGAGGCCGGCGCTGAGGCCGAAGACCAGTCCCGGAATCAGAAACGTCGAAGCGCCGTCCACGGTCTTCCCCCCTTTCTTTCCCCTCGATGTCCGTCCAGTATCCGATTCCCATCGATTCCACCGGCCGCCACCCTATCCGAAAACCGGGTCCCGGTGCAAGTTTCCTGAACCGGAACCGGTGAATTTTCGGGCCGATCCGGCCGAAACCGCATCCATTGCCTTGGAGATGATTGAAGCCTCATCGATTTCCTGATAGAGTTGACCTTCTTTTGATCCATGAATCGACGCGGTGGGGCCATGGCTATGGAACGGGACCACGGATTTCTACAGGCCGTCAAGAGCGTTTCGAGGGAGGGGTCGAGGGCCCGGGCTGGGATGTCTCTCCTTGCGGGGCTCTGTCTGCTTTTGTCGTGTTGCGGCTCCGACCCGCCCGCCTTCGTCTGTTCCGACGGTATCGGCTGTGTGACCCTCCGGCCCGGGGCCCCGGTGAAGATCGGCGTTCTGGAGACCTTGAGCGGCGGATCCGGGCCCGGCGGGATCGAACAGTACCGGGCCGTCCGACTGGCGGTGGCCGAGCGGGGCGGGCGTCTTTTGGGCCATCCGGTGGAACTGATCCTGGTGGACGACCACTGTTCGGCGGAGGGAGGCGCCAACGGGGCCCTGCGGCTGGTGGCCGATCCCTTTGTTCTGGGGATCGTCGGGACCAACTGCTCCGGCGCGGCCCTGACCGCCGCCAGGATCATGTCCCAGGCCGGGTTGGTCATGGTCTCGGGCAGCAACACCGCCCCTTCCTTGACCGCCGTGGACGGGCGACCCGGCGGCGACTGGCATCCCGGCTACTTCCGGACCTCCTGGAGCGACGCGGTGCTGGGGAAGGCGGCCGCCGACTTCGCCTTCCGCCAGGTGGAGGTGGAACGGGTCGCCCTGGTCCACTCGGGGGATGCCTACTCCCTGGGGCTGGCCGAGGTGTTCGGGGACCATTTCCGGAGGCTGGGCGGCCGCATCGTGGCCGAGATCCCGGTGGACCCGGAGGAGACGGACCATCGGCCGACGCTGCGGACGGTGGTCTACGCGGAGGCCCAGATGGTCTTTTTTCCCCTGGGCCAGCCGCTCGCCTGCGCCGCCCTGGTCCGACAGGCCCGAACCATGGAGGGGCGGGAGCCGCTCATCTTCCTGGGGGCCGAGGCGATCATTTCGGAGATCTTCATCGATGCGGTCGGCCCGGCCGGGGTGGGGGTCTACATGATCGGTCCGGCGGCGGTCAAGGGCGACGCCGCCGCCGATCTTCGCCGCCGGTACGCCGAGGAATACGGGGAACCCCCGCCCTCCACCTACTATGCCTTCGCTTTCGACGCCGCCAACCTGCTGATGGATGCCGTGGCCGACGCCTCGGTCCGGGAGGGGGACGGCACCCTCCACCTGGGCCGGAAAGCCCTGCGGGACGCCCTATACGCCACCCGAAACCGTCAGGGGGTCACTGGAGCGTTGACCTGTGACCGGTTCGGCGATTGCGGAACGGTCCGGCTGTGCGTCCTCCGGCTGACCAATCCCCATGCGGGGATCCGGGGACTGCTGGACAGTGAAGTTTGCGCCGTTCCGCCGAGGTCCCCGGACCCCGGTCCCGACGGAGAGGCCCCGTGACCCCCTGGAAACGCCTCCGGAACTACTGGGTCGACCGGAGCATCACCACCAAATACGGGGTGATCTTCGGATTGGTTGTCGCCATGATGGGGGTGATCGGCCTGACCGGATACGGGGCCCTGTTCATCGTCCAGCGGCAGACCCGGGACACCATCCTGCCCGGCGTCCGGTTCATGGAGCGGGTGCTGGAGGCGAACCTCTCCCTGGAAAGGGCCAGGCGCCTCCAGCGCGATTTCTTCATGCGGTATCCGGAGATCGGCTTCGAAAAGGCCCGGGACCGGTACGCAAGGCGGACGGCGGAGGAGATCGCGCGGGTGGTGAGGCGCGCCCACGAACTCAAGGGGTCGATGGAGGATGAGGGGGTGGGGATCGACCAAAAAGAGATCGAGGTCCAGCTCAACATCCTCGGGCTGGCCTCCCGGCGATACGGCGAAACCTTCATGGCCGCGGTGGAACTGGTGACGGAACTCGCGGCCCGGGACAAGGGGGTGCTGGCCCGGCTCGACCGGGAAGCCCGGTGTCTCGGGTCCCGGCTGGAGGAACTCGGAAGGGGCGATCTGATCGGACATTACCGGCAGATGCGCCTGCTGGAGAAGGACTTTTTCATCACCCACCGCCGCAGCCTCATGCAGTCGGCCTTCAATGTCGGCACCCGGCTGCGCATGGAGATCACCGCCGACCCCCTGATCTCCGCGGGTGGCCGAAAACCCATCCTGGAATGCCTCGACGCCTACCTGGGGACCGCCGGCCGCGCCGTCTTTCTCACCACCGAGATCCTGAAAAAGCTGGAGGACTTCGATCTCCAGGCCGGCTACGTCGATCCCGTCTCCCAGGAGCTGATCGCCCTGGCCGAGCGGGAGGTGGAGAACGGCTGGACCCGGATCCGAAGGACGGGGCGGTCCGCCGCGCTGATCACCGTCATCGTGATCCTGGCGGGCCTCGCCCTGGCGGTGCTCCTCTTTGTGGCCCTCAACATGACCCTGACCCGCAACGTCATGCGGCTGTCCGACACGGCCCGGCGATTTCAGGAGGGGGACCTGGGGGCCCGGGCCCGCGTCGACAGCGGAGATGAGCTGGGACAGCTGGCCGGCACCTTCAACGACATGACCGCCGAGATCCAGGCCAAGGTGGAGGCCCTTCGGGAGAGCGAGCGGGAGTTGAAGACCCTTTTCGAGGAGGCCCTCAATCCGATCCTGGTGGTGGACGAAAAGGGGCGGTACCTCGACGCCAACCGGGCCGCCCTCCAGTTTCTGGAGTGCGACCTGCCGACGCTTCGAAAGCGGACGGTCTGGGATTTCGCGCCTTCGGAGCAGGTCGACCGCCAGCGGCGGGAGCATGCGCCCTTCTTCGGCCGCCGGACGGTGGAGACCGAGTACCTGATCCACGGGAAGATCAAGACCCTCACCCTGAACGTCGTTCCCATGGAGCTTCCCAAGGGCCGGATCCTCTACGGCATCGGCCAGGACATCACCGAGCGCAAGCGGATGGAGGAGCAGCTCCGGCAGACCCACAAGATGGAGGCCATCGGCACGCTGGCCGGCGGCATCGCCCACGATTTCAACAACATCCTCGGCATCATC
>CAYSLC010000362.1:0-3942 GCA_964431545.1 uncultured Desulfobacteraceae bacterium
AAGGCGAGGGGTTCCAGGCGGTGGCGCTGCCCTACCTCGGGGAGATGCTCTCCATGGTGATCCTCCTTCCGGACGGAGACGACCCCGCCGCCCTGGAGGGGCGCCTCACCCCGGAGTGGCTGGCCGACGCCCTTCCGGGGCTGACACCCGAGGTGATCCGGATCCACCTGCCCCGGTTCAGCTTCCAATCGGCCTCCATTTCCCTGGCCGAGACCCTGTCGGCCATGGGGATGCCGGTGGCCTTCACCGATTCGGCCAACTTCTCCGGCATGGACGGGTCCACCGACCTGCGCATCTCCGCGGTGACCCATCAGGCATCGGTCTCCGTGGACGAGGAGGGGACCGAGGCCTCGGCCGGCTCCGGCGTGATCGTCGGCCCCACCAATCCGGGGAACCCCCTGGCCGTGGTGACCGTGGACCGCCCCTTTCTCTTCCTGATCCGGGACATCCCCACCGGGGCCGTGCTCTTCATGGGCCGGATCATCGATCCCCGGGGATGAAGATCACCCTTATGGAAACCCCCTGAGCCGAGCGCCCATGTATCCCGTCACCCGATTCCGACAACTGAGCCGCAACCGGGCCCTCCAGGTCTCGGCCATAATCCTGCTCCTCTTGGCCGCCGCCTACCTCTGGCTCGGCCGGGAGGCGCCCGTCCCCGCCCCAGGGACGCCGGAGCCGTCCACGGGATTCACCTTCTTCGGCATCGGGCCCGACACCCGGTTGACGGAGGCGGTGCGCGCCGATCTCCAGCAACGGCTCGGAAACGCGGTGGACGAGCAGTGGAGCGACATCGATCTCACCATCAACTACAAAGGGTTTTTGGCGGATCACTTTCCGGTCCTGGACGAACTCAACCGCCGTCTCAAGGACGAGTGGAACATCGACGTGGGCGAACACCCCATCCGCCTCACCTTCCGCCACACCCGGACCAAGGAGACCCCGTTTTCCTACGTGGAGCTGACCTTCGCCGCCGACAACCGGAAGCCGCTCATGTTTCGGATCCGGCCCAAGCGGGAGGGGCCGGAGATCCTCGAAACCCTCCGGGAAAAGTACGGTCCGCCGCGGAGCGTCGACTGGGACGACCGGATCACCTGGGACGGCAAGCAGGGCCGGAGCCACTACTGGACCCTGGAGGGCGACATCCTGATCCTCTCCGTCACCCCCGACCGGTACGGAAACCCCGCGTACCGGCTCGCCATCTACTACGTCCGGAATCTCTCCGAGGCCCTGGAACGGAAGCTCGAACGGGAGCGGCGCCGGGGACCCGACACCGACCGGGCCGTCAAAAACGCCTTTTAGCAGGCCCTCTTCGCCGACCAGGGAGACCTTCCCCGCCATGCCTGAAAAGATCCTTTCGGAAATCGTCATCGTCTTCGCCCTTTCGGTGGGCGTCATCTTCCTCTGCCACCGCGTCAAAATTCCGGCCATCGTGGGGTTCCTCCTCACCGGGATCGTGGCCGGTCCCCACGCCCTGGGCCTCATCGTCTCCGTCCACGAAGTGGAGATTCTGGCCGAGATCGGGGTGGTGCTGCTGCTCTTTACCATCGGCATCGAGTTCTCCCTGAAAAACCTCCTCCAGATCAAGCGGTCGGTGCTCCTGGGGGGCTCCCTCCAGGTGTTCCTGACCATCGCGGTGGTCTGCGCCGCCGCCGCGGGGCTGGGCCTACCCTTCCCCCATGCGGTCTTCTTCGGGTTCCTCATCTCCCTGAGCAGCACCGCCATCGTGCTCAAGCTCCTCCAGGAGCGGGGCCAGATCGATACCCCCCACGGCCGCACCGACCTGGGGATCCTGATCTTCCAGGACATCATCATCGTCCCCATGATCCTGGTGACCCCCCTGCTGGCCGGGGAGGCGTACGATCTGGCCGACTTCCTCCTGGTCCTGGGGGCCAAGGGGCTGGGGATCATCGCCGTGGTGGTGGTGAGCGCCAAGTGGGTGGTGCCGACGGTCCTGTTCCAGGTGGCCCGGACCCGGAGCCGCGAGCTGTTCCTTCTGAGCGTGGTGGTGATCTGTCTGGCCGCCGCCTGGCTCACCGCCGCGGCCGGCCTCTCCCTGGCCCTGGGGGCTTTCATCGCCGGCCTGATCATCTCGGAGTCGGAGTACAACCACCAGGCCATCGGAAACATCCTCCCCTTCCGGGACGTCTTCACCAGTTTCTTCTTCATTTCGGTGGGGATGCTCCTGGACGTCCGGTACCTGGCCGAACATCCCGGTCCCATCGCGGCCCTGGGGTCCGGCGTCCTCGTGGTCAAGATGGCCATCGCCGCCCTGGTCACCCTCCTGATGGGCCTGCCGCTCCGCACGGCCGTTCTGGTGGGGTTCGCCCTCTGTCAGGTGGGGGAGTTCTCCTTCATCCTCTCCAAGACCGGCCTGGCCGCCGGCCTCATGGGGGACCGGTACCCGCTCTTTCTGGCCGCGTCGGTGGTCACCATGGCGGCCTCCCCCTTTGTTTTGGCCGCCGCCGACCCGGTCACCCGCCTGTTGCGGCGGCTCCCCCTGCCCCGGCGGCTGGTCACCGGCTTCGGAGAGACCGCGGAAGCGCCGGTCCACGAGGCCCTGTCGGACCACCTGATCATCATCGGCTACGGCCTCAACGGCCAGAACCTCACCTTTGCCGCAAAGATGGCCGGCATCCCCTACCTCATCGTGGAGATGAACCCGGAGACGGTGCGCCGGGAGCGGGCCAAGGGGGAGCCCATCGTCTTCGGGGACGCCGCCTACGACCCGGTGCTGGAGCACATCCACGTGGGATCGGCCCGGGCCGCGGTTGTGGCCATCAACGACCCGGCCGCCACCCGGTCGGTGGTGGAGACCATCAAGCGGATCAACCCCCAGATCCACCTCATCGCCCGGACCCGGTTCCTCCCCGAGATGAAGCCCCTCTACGATCTGGGCGCCGACGAGGTGATCCCCGAGGAGTTCGAGACCTCGGTGGAGATCTTCGTCCGGGTGATGCGCCGGTACGCCGTGGCCCGGGACGAAATCGAGCGGATGGTGGCCCGGGTCCGCTCCGATGGCTATGAGATGCTCCGGAGCCTCCCCCCGGACCCGGCCGGGGCCTGCGGCTTCACGGTCCAGCTCCCGGACATGGAGGTCCGCACCTACCGCGTCTTCCCCCGCTCCGAGGCGGCGGGCCGCACCCTGATCGACCTGGAGATCCGCCGGCGCCACGGCGTGACGGTTCTGGCCATCCGGAGAGGGGGCGAAATCATCACCGGACTCGAGGGGACCGCCGACCTCCGTGAGGAGGACCGGGTCTACCTCATCGGACGGCCCGGGGACCTGGTCGGGGCGGCGGTGTTGTTCGATCCGCCGGAGGTGGTGGTGCCGGAGGAGTTGCCCGCGCAAACCTAACCCCCCCAGTCCCCCTTCCCTGGGAGGGAAGGGGGGAGAAGCGGCACATCGGAGGTTCCTTGGGGCAAGGTTTGTCAAGTGGTGGTGAGTGCCGCCCTTTCAGAGCTGTGCCCAAATCCCGTTACAAGCAGAATGGATCGAATCTCCCCTTGACACCTCCATATTTCACGCACAAAATGGGCGTAAACACACAAGGGGGAACCCATGCAGACGGCAAGCGTTGGAGAGGTCCAAAAAAATTTCAGCAAGATCCTCAAAGAGATCAAAGCCGGCGAAGAGGTGATCATCACCCGCCGGGGCAAACCTGTTGCCAGGCTTACGGCCATGGGGCCGAAGACGGAAATCGATTGGCCCGATTTTTACAGCGAAGCGATCGCCGTTAGGGGCAAGCCGATGAGCGAAATTCTCCTGGAAGAGAGAGCGGACCGTTTCTGAAATGGTCTATCTGGATACGAGTGTCCTGATCAAGCTATACTTCAATGGGTTTTTTTCGGTCTCCCTATGAAGCCCTGTTGACCCGAAATCGAAGACGCCCCCCGTTCTTCCCTTCACCATCCCCCCGATTCCCGTCACTGGCTTCGAAAACC
>CAYSLC010000363.1:0-3875 GCA_964431545.1 uncultured Desulfobacteraceae bacterium
AGGCGCACCGATTTCACATCCGTCCCGAACCGGAGGATCACGCTCCCGCCCTGCAGCAGCGGCGAAGCCACCGAGAACGTCTTCACGCCCCCTTTCTCCCGCACCGACGCCACCAATCGCAGCCGCAGATTCCCCTTCCGGGCCGTCTCCGGCCCGGTCTCGAAATGGACGGTGTCTTCGTCTCGTCCAAGGGCCAGGGGAACGCCGTTGTAGAGCGCCTCCACCACCGGCGTATCCGTGGATGCCACCGGGATTCTGACCGGATCATCCGAGGCCAGGGTCAGGGGAACGTCGATGCGAAGAGCGGCGTACCGCTCGGTGATGTCGCCGTCGATCTTTGCCGCGCCGAACAGATAGTCGGCGTCCACCGTCTCCCGGTCTCGCTTTTCCCGTTCTTCCACGGCGTTCAGCAGGGTTTCGACGGCCTTCCAGGGGAGTTGAACGCTGCCTTCTTCGGAGGGCCCCGGCGGGGCCGCCGCCGCCCGGATGGGCGCGGGGGGCGATCCGGCCTGGAGATCGAACGGCAGCAGCGTTGCGGCGACGATCAGGCCGATGGCCGCGGCGGTCTCGGCGGCCCGTCTTTTCCGGTTCTCGGACGCCCGGGCCAGGCCCCGGAAAACGATTGGCTGGAATGGAAGGGAGACGGCGCAGAAAAAAACGGCGACGGCCGGAACCTCGTTGACCAACGCGCCCGCCACGAGGAAGAGCAGCCCGGCGAAGACGACCTCGGGCAGCCATGACGGCCACCCGGAGACCCGGGCGTGGAAGCGCGCCGCCTCCCACCGGTTCTGCCAGAAGGCGAACGCGATCACGGCCGCCGCAATCCCCTCCAGGACGCCGGCGAAGACGCCGAGTTTGAAGATCAGGGACAGCCCGATGAGGATGGCGGCACCGATCCCGATGGCAAGGCCGTCGGGCATGGATTTCAGGCGGTCGGGCAGTCCGCCGTTGGTGAAGATGAGCCCCAGAACCCAAAACAGAAACGCAAATCCCGCAAGCCCGTATCCAGCGACAATGACCCGATGGATGGGCCCGCTGATGTAGTAGAGGTCCACGGCGGGCGCGAACCCCTTGACCAGGTAGGCGGCGAACCGGTACGGATGGCCGGCCACGGGGATCCGTACCCGCACCTGACCCGGCTTTCCCCATTTGTCGGCCGCGTCTTCTTCGAGGGTGCGTCCGCTCTTGAACCGCTTTTTCAGGCCCGTCGCGTTGTAGTCGTACCGCTTGAAGCTCTCCGCGCCCGCATGGGCCGGGCGGCCGTGTCGGGACGCCGCCGCCCCGATCACGGCGCCAAGATCGCCCAGCCATCCGGGGGAGACGTGATCGATGTTGCCGCCCAGGTGGACCACCTGGAATCCCTCCGGCGCGTAAATCCGCCAGCTCAGCTCGTCGATGGACAGGTCGCTTCGGGGCAGAATCACCATATTTTTCCCCGCGAGTTCAAACCGTCCGGTCTCCGACAGCCAGGCGACCTCCACCGGAAACGGCTCCGCGGCCGATTTGTCGATGGGCAGCAGGAAAACCTCGCCGTCCCTGGCCGGCCGGATTTCCCGGCCGCTGGTGAAGGCGCTCAAAAGCTTCGCCCCGTTGGGCAGGCGGAGCCGCAGGAACTGGGCCTGGCTGTTCTTCACCCGAAAGGCGGCCTTGGTCATCACCGTGCCCGCCTCCGTGACGACGCTGTCGGCGTCCATCCGCTCGATGCGGGTCTCGACCACGGCCGCCTTGTCGTGGCTGGTCACCTGGAACCGAAGCCTGAAGTCATCCGCCAGGATCTTGTAATGGAACAGAGCCCGGCCGCCGGCAAAGGCCTGAAGCGCTTCCGGCAGGAACCGGACGTCCCGGGCCTCGGCGCCTTCCGCCGCCGTTTCCGCGATCTCCACGTTGGCCTGGGACCCCACCGCCGCCAGGCTTTCATAACGCTCCACGCCCTGGGGAACGATGGCGGGGAGGGCAAATTCATAGTCGGACCGGGCCTCGGTCCGCTCGCCGTCCAGCCGCACGGAAAAAGAGTCCTTGTGCCGGTAGGCGGCGTAGATGTGGATGATCCGGCCCTCCGGCAGGTCCTCGGTGTACCACTGGGAGATGGGATCGACGCCGTCCCGGCCGCCATCCACGGCGGCCACGTCCAGGATGTCGATGGTGTCGGGGACTTGGATGCGGAAAGAATGGGTCTCGCCCTGGAGAATCCGGAACGTAATCTCGCTGGCCAGGTCCGCGCCGTTCTCCCCCAAGGAGGCGTAAGCGTGGACCACGGCCCCCATCTTCAGCGGAATCTGTTCCTGTTTTTCCCCCCGCTTGAGCCAGCGGATCTCCACCGCCGAGACCGCCGGCACAATCCCCGAGATCCGGTCGCCGCCGCCGGCCGCGTCCCGCTCGGTCTCCACCACCACGCCCGGCTCGAACCGGGCATCGATGCCCGCATCGGCGGTGGAGAGATCGATTTCGGTCCTGGGGATCGGGACCAGGGGCAAGCGGAGGGTCCGGGGCCATCGCCGCGCGTCTATCGATAAGGTAAACTCGGCCCGGATGGTGCGATCCCCGGCCCCTGTGATCATCACCTGGAAATAGCCGTCCTTCTCGATCCATCCCGCGGGCTCGCCGTCCACCGTCATCGCCTCCGGACTCAATTCGGCCGAGAGCGCCGGGACGAGGATCTTGCGGTCATGAAACGCGGTCAGCCGGATCTCGGCTTCAAACCGGAGGCGGTACTCGTTCCGGTCCACCGACGCATATCCGGCATAGGACGCGCCCCGGTGGGCGAGGGGGTCCCGGCGCTCCCGCTCCGGGGGCCGGGCCCGCTCCCGGAGGTCCATGAATTGTTCCCAGGGAAGTGTGGCCGACGCCGGCGCAGGTGCCGGGGTTCCGGAGATTTCGGTCCCAAGGGCCGTGCCGGCGAGGGCCGTCCACACCATCATCCACAAAAAGAAGCCGTTGACGCGCATGATGCCTCCCGGGGTGAATCGGGTAAACGATATATGTCTTGCCCATGCTTACATTGTTGCGGCGGATTTCTCAACCGTCTATCCGACAGAAAATTTTCAGTTCATGCCATGCGCCGTTCCTCTCTCGCAGCATCAACAGAGGGAGGAGAAGGGGGAAACGCGGCTTGCGCAATCTGGATATCTCCTGTAAAGAGAACGAGAACGGAACATCGAGGGCGCCATGCATCGACTCCCTTTTTCTTCCCAAAAGGAAAACATGATGAATCCTACAGTATCGAATTGCGCGAGATGCCCCTATAAACTCACCGATCGCCTCTGTCGGACCGAGGACGGGAAGGCGCCGGAAGGGTGCCCGACGGCCGATTACGCCGAATTGTCCGAAAGCGCCCTGGCGGCCTACGACAGGCCGGACACGGCGACCTTCGCCCGGAACGCATCCATACAGGAGGCCGAAGGATACGCCGATCGGGAGAAGGGGTATGACCGCGTCCGGCCGGCCAAAACCCGGATCGAGGAGATCATGGCCTTTGCCGGGCGCATGGGGTACAGACGCCTCGGCATGGCGTTTTGCCTCGGCCTTCGCAAGGAAGCGGCCGTGGTGGCGTCGATCTTCACCAACCGTCGATTCGAGGTGGCCTCCGCCGTATGCAAGACGGGACGGGTCCCCAAGGAGCGGATCGGGGTCCGGGACGACCAGAAGATCGCCGTGGGCCAATTCGAGGCCATGTGCAACCCCATCCTCCAGGCGATGATCCTCAACGAACAGAAGACCGAGTTGAACGTGATGCTGGGGCTCTGCGTGGGGCACGACTCCCTGTTCCTGAAACACGCCGACGCCCCCTGCACGGTCCTGGCGGTCAAGGATCGCCTTCTCGGCCACAATCCCCTGGCGGCGATCTACAACGCCGAGAGCTACTACCGGTGCCTGAA
>CAYSLC010000364.1:0-3862 GCA_964431545.1 uncultured Desulfobacteraceae bacterium
AACGCCTGGACCACCCTGACCGACGGCATCTCCCCCACCGGCGGCACCGACCTGGAGGGTCCCACGGCGGTGCTCCATTCCGTCTCCCGGATCCCCCATGAAATGTACACTTCCGGCACCCTGCTCAACATGAAACTCGACCCGGAACTGCTGCGGGATGAACGGGGCGTCCGGAACATGATGGGGTTTCTCAAGGGGATGTGCGATCTCTCCATCTATCACATCCAGTTCAACGTCACGACCACCGAAACCCTGCTCGCCGCCCAGCGGGAACCGGAAAAATATCGCGATCTGCTGGTCCGGGTAGCGGGGTATACGGCCTATTTCGTGGAACTGGGGAAGGATGTGCAGGATGAGATTATTGGGCGGACGTCGCAGTTCAAGGCCGGGGGCTTAAGCCCCCGGCAAGCAAGGGAAGCCCCCTGAAGGGGGCTCGGGAGGATAGAACTATCGAAGGACTTGATCAAAACCAGAGCGTCCGAAGCCGGGGGCACACCGATAGCCCGAACGCCTCGAGCGCCCTTCAGGGCGGTTCCCCATTTTGCCGGGGGGTTCAGCCCCCGGCAAGGGTAGCGGTTGAAGGAACCGTTTTCAGAATCGAACGCCTCGCCGTCCACGACGGCCCCGGCATCCGGACGGTCGTTTTCCTGAAAGGATGTCCGCTCCGGTGCGTCTGGTGCTCGACACCCGAATCCCAGTCGCCGGCGCCGGAAGTATTGTTTGGCCGCCGGAACGGCGTCCAGACCCTGATCGGCCGGACCGCAACTCTGGGCGAAATCATGTCGGAAATTCGTAAGGACGAGGTTTTCTACTACCGCTCGGGCGGCGGTGTTACGCTCAGCGGCGGGGAGCCCGCGACCAAGCCGGAGTTCGCCAGGGCGATCCTGAAATCCTGCGCCCGCTCCGGCATCCATACCGCCATGGAAACATCGGGTTTCACGTCCTGGGAAACGCTGCAATCGTTGCTGCCGCTTCTGGATCTGCTCTATTACGACATCAAACACTTGGACAACGAAACCCATCTCAAACTGACGGGCGTTCATAATGATCGGATTCTCGACAATTTCATACGGACCAGAACTTCTTTCGGGTCGATGCCGCTTATCGTTCGGATTCCCATCGTGCCCGGCGTAAACGACAGCCGCGACAACATTGAAGCGACGGCCCGGTTTGTGGCGGAATCGGGCGGGGCGGAGCGGGTGGAATTGCTGCCGTACCATCGATACGGCGTTCATAGTTATGAATTGTTGGGTCGGGAATATGGGTTGCGGGATTTGCAGTCGCCGGCGGCCGGGGATGTGAAGGCCCTGGCGAAGGTTGTTGAGAAATTTGGATTGACGGTTCAGATTGGTGGATAACGGTCTGAACCGGGATGGCCGGGATTAAGGGATTTACAGGATTCAACCCCATTTAGAGGAAAGTGGAATTATATGCGGAGACATGAGGGACGGGTGGTCGTCGTCACCGGGGCTTCCCAGGGAATTGGACGGGCCATCTCGGAAAAATTCAACCGGGAGGGCGCGAAAGTGGCCGGCGTCGACCTGGCGCCGCCGGCCAGTGCGGAAGCGGGTGAACCAGAAATTGAATTTCAGAAGATGGACGTTACATCCGCTGAAAGTATCGAACAGGTCTTCGGCCAGGTTTTCGATCAACACGGCCGCCTGGACGTCCTCGTGAACAACGCGGGCATCATGTTCGAGAAGTCGCTGGAGGAGATGACCGAGGCGGACTGGGATCGCATGATGGCCGTCAACCTGAAAGGCGTGTTTCTCTGCTCGAAAGCGGCCGTGGGCCGGATGCGCGCGGGCGGCGGCGGGGCCATCGTCAACATCGGGTCCCTGGAGGGGCTGGCCTGCAATCCGCTCCATACGGCCTACGCGGCGTCCAAGGGCGGGGTCCATGCTTTGACCCGGGCCATGGCGGTGGATCTGGGCGTCGACAACATCCGCTGCAACGCCATCTGCCCCGGCTGGATCAACACGGCCTTCAACGACGCCTATTTCGACATTCTGAAGGACCGGGACCAGGGATTGCGCGCGGTGACGACCCTCCACCCGATCTGTCGCTTGGGCCTGCCGGAGGACGTCGCCAATACGGCGAGTTGGTTGGCCAGCGACGAGGCCGGCTTTATCACCGGACAGGAGATCGTGGTGGACGGCGGGCGCACCTGCCGGCCGTCGTTGCCGGATTTCAACGCCATGGAGAAGAAAAATGCGGTTTAAAGACAAGGTGGTGGTGATCACCGGCGGGTCCTCGGGCATCGGGGCCGCCGCTGCAAAGGGATTTTCGGATGAAGGGGCCAAAGTCGCCATCACCGGCCGCGATGCCGAACGGACAAAGGGCGTGGCCGGGGCATGCGGGGCCGTCCACTTCGGCCTGGGCGACATCACGGACCCGGCCTACTGCGCCGTGTTCCTGGACGAAGTCCAGGAGATCGGCGGCGGGAAAATCGACGTGCTGGTCAACGGCGCCGGGATGATCGTCCGGGGGGACGTGACCGAGACCACGGACAAACAATGGTTCGATCAGCTCAACGTCAACGTCAACGCGGTTTTCTTCATGAGCCGGGAAGCGATCCGACGGATGCGGCCCCACGGGTCGGGGACCATCGTCAACGTCTCCTCCACCTGCGGTCTGGTCGGGTCCAAGGGGCTTGCTGCCTATTGCGCCACCAAGGGCGCCCTGGTCCAGATGACCCAGGCCATGGCGCTGGACTGCGCCACCGACGGCATCCGCATCAACGCCGTCTGCCCCGGCGCCACCGATACGCCCATGCTCTTTTCCGCCCACGCGAAAACGCCCTCGCGGTCCGAAATGGAACGGATCCAGGTGCAGACCGTCCCCATGCAGCGGATGGGGACGCCCGACGAGGTGGTCAACGCCATCCTCTTTCTGGCGTCCGCCGACGCCGGGTACATCACCGGGGCCTCCCTGCCGGTGGACGGAGGCTACACCGCCCAATGAACGCCTACATGGAACTGCTGACCCAGGAGCAGATCGAACGGATTCACGCCGGGACCCTGGACATCCTGGAGACCGTGGGGCTCGACTTTTTCCATGAACCGGCCCTGGAGGTGCTGGCCAAGGGCGGCGCCAGGGTCGACGGCCAACGGGTCTTTTTTCCGCCCAAGCTGGTGGAAGAACGGGTCGCCATGGCGCCGGAAACCTTCACGCTGCACGCCCGGAATCCCGTCCATGACCTGGTGTTCGGCGGCGACAACGCCATCTTCGCCCCCGCCAACTGCCCCGCGTTCGTGGACGACGAAGAGAACGGCCGGCGGTACGGGACCATGGAAGATTTCGACAATCTGGTCAAGCTGACCCACGGGAGCGTCCACCTGGACATGTGCAGCAACGTCCCGGTGGAGCCGTCCGACATCGATCTTCATCTGCGGCCGGCCCTGATGACCGTCTCCTGTCTCAGGCACACCGACAAATGCTTCATGGGCAGTTCCCTGGGCGGAGACGCGGCCCGCCAGGTGCTCGACCTGCTGGACATGGTCTTCGGCGATCTGGGCGGCGCCGAGCCCAAAGCCCGCATCATCAGCATCCCCTGTTCCCTGACGCCGCTGGCCTTCGACGAACGGATGCTGGAGGCCATGATGGTTTACGCCGAGGCCGGCCAGCCCCAGATGATCAATTCCCTGGCCATCGCCGGATCCACGTCCCCCATCACCCTGGCGGGGACCCTGGTGGTCCAGAACGCGGAAATCCTGGCGGGCATCGTGCTGTGCCAGCTCATCCGGGAGGGGACCCCGGTGGTCTACGCCAGCGGGTCGTCGGCCATGGACATGCGAACCGGATCATTGCGGGTGGGCGCGCCGGAACTGGCCATGAACAACCTGTCCACGGCGCAACTGGG
>CAYSLC010000365.1:0-3856 GCA_964431545.1 uncultured Desulfobacteraceae bacterium
AAGCCGACGGGCACCTGCCCCTTGAGGCTGTCCTCGACGCCGAGCACGGCGCACTCGGCGACATCCGGATGGTCGGAGAGGACCTCCTCCATGGCCCCGGTGGAGAGCCGGTGGCCGGCCACGTTGATGATGTCGTCGGTCCGGGACATGACGTAGACATACCGGTCCTCGTCGATGTACCCGGCGTCGGCGGTCTTGTAGTATCCAGGGAACTCCGTGAGGTAGGACTCCACGAACCGCTCGTCGTTCTGCCAGAGGGTGGGCAGGGTCCCCGGGGGCAGGGGGAGTTTGACCACCAGCGCGCCGATCTGGCCGGGCGCAACTTCCTTGGCCCCCTCGTCCACCACCCGTACGTCCCAGCCGGGAACCGGCTTGGTGGGGGAGCCGTACTTGACCGGGAACTGGTGGAGGCCCATGCAGTTGGCGCAGATGGCCCAGCCGGTCTCGGTCTGCCACCAGTGATCGATCACCGGAACCTTGAGGTTGTTCTCGGACCACTGGATGGTATCCGGATCGGACCGCTCTCCGGCCAGGAAGAGGTACTTGAAGTTGGACAGGTCGTAGTTTTTGATCAGCTCCCCCTTGGGATCCTCCCGCTTGATGGCCCGGAAGGCGGTGGGGGCGGTGAAGAGGCTCCGGACCCCGTGTTCCGAGATCACCCGCCAGAAGACGCCGGCGTCGGGGGTCCCCACCGGCTTGCCCTCGAAGAGGATGGTGGTGCACCCCTTGAAGAGGGGGGCATAGACGATGTAGGAATGGCCCACCACCCAGCCCACGTCCGAGGCGGCCCAGAAGACGTCCCCGGGATCGCAGTCGTAGACGGCCTTCATGGTCCACTTCAGGGCCACCACGTGGCCGCCGTTGTCCCGGACCACGCCCTTGGGCTGACCGGTGGTACCGGAGGTGTAGAGGATATAGAGGGGATCGGTGGCGGCCACCGGCACACAGTCGGCCGGTTCGGCGGCGGCCACGGCGTCGTTCCAGTCCAGATCCCGCCCTTCGATCAGGTCGGCCCGTTCCATGGGCCGCTGGTAGATGATGCACTTCTCCGGCTTTGCCGTGGAGAACTCGATGGCCTGGTCCAGCAGGGGCTTGTATTTGATGATCCGCTGGACTTCGATGCCGCAGGAGGCCGAGACGATCAGCTTCGGTTTGGCGTCGTCGATGCGGGTGGCCAGCTCCTTGGCCGCGAACCCGCCGAAGACCACCGAGTGGATGGCGCCGATGCGGGCGCAGGCCAGCATGGAGATGGCCGCCTCGGGGATCATGGGCATGTAGATGATCACCCGGTCCCCCTTGGTCACCCCCTGAGCGGCCAGGGCGCCGGCGAACTTGGCCACCTCGTCCCGGAGCTGGGTGTAGGTATATTTCTTGATGGTCTCCGTGACCGGACTGTCGTAGATGAGGGCGAGCTGATCCCCCCGGCCGTTTTCGATGTGGTGGTCGAGGGCGTTGTAGCAGGTGTTGATCTCGCCGCCCACGAACCATCGGTAAAAGGGCTTCTTGGAATCGTCGAGCACCTTGTCCCACTTCTTGTACCAGTGGCAGTCCTCGGCCGCCTCCCCCCAGAATCCTTCAGGGTCCTTGATGGATCGTTCAAATGCCTCCTCGTACCGATTGGTCATGTTTCAACTCTCCTTTTGTTGTAGGTGATCAGTCGGGGTGACGGGGTCACCGGATTCACCGGATTCGAAAACCGAATGACCGGGTACATAATCAAGAATCCAAGGGTGTGTCAAGCACAATCACTGAATCGAATCCAGTTGATGAATCAGACACATAGGAGGATTTCTCACGAAGGCGGACCCCCACAATTTCGGTTGAGTTCACAACCTTTGTTGTGGACCGATGAGATCCGGAAAACGCCGAGCCGGCGTCGCGCATCCGGGAAAAGACCACAACCGAATTTGTGAGGACGGCCGGACTTCAAAACGAGCCGGAATTGGGACAACCCGCCGTTTTTTCGCTGGTTTTCCGGCCCCCGCCCCGCCTGGCATGGTTGATGCTATACATCGTTGGTTTAATTGCAAAATGAATCCGGTTCATTTTGTTGCCCCCGTTAAGTTTTCGACTTGCATTATTCCGCCGAATCTCCTACAGGAGATCGCGTGTTTCCATAAAGTGGAACCGGGCGCCAACCGTTTGGCGCCGACAATTTTCTTTTATCAACTTAATATTTGCAACAGGAGGTTTTGGTATGTCGAACTCGGGTGTATCGAATGGAAATCCGGCGGTCGTCGGCCTGGCGGGCTTCGGTCTGACCACCATGATCTTGCAGTTCCACAACGTCGGGTGGTGCGGCGTGGGCCCCATCGTCTCGCTCGCCTTCGTCTTCGGCGGGCTCGCCCAGATGATCGCCGGCTTCCAGGAGTTCAAGTGCGGCAACAACTTCGGGTACAGCGCCTTCGTCTCCTACGGCGCGTTCTGGATCGCCCTCGGCGTCATCTTCATTCTGAACTACTTCAAGATCTACCACTCCACCACCACCGACGTGGGGTGGTTTTTGGTGGTCTGGACCCTGTACACCGCCATCATGTGGATCCCCGCCATGAAGATCCACGGCGCCATGGCCGTCACCTTCACCCTGCTGCTCATCGGTTTTATCTTGCTCGACATCGCCCATTTCGGCTATCCTGAGTTCACCAAGATCGCCGGCTATGAGCTGATGCTCTGCGCCGCCTCGGCCTGGTACATGATGGCCCATGTGATCTACGCCCAGGTCTTCGGCCGGGACGTGCTGCCGGTGGGAAAGCCCTGGATCAAGTAGCGGCGCCCCGAACTCCGGCTCTTACACAACAACTTCTTACACGACCCAACGACAAGGAGGAGATATGAAACGCGTTCATTCCATTCTGGCTGGACTCATGATTCTTATGCTCGCGGTGCCGGTTTTTGCGGCCGCGGGCCCCGGTTCGGCGACCAAGGAGGAGTGTGTCGTCAAGTGCCACGAGGCGGCGGCCCTGATCAACTCCAAAGGCCTCGACGAGGCGATCAAGATGATCGGCGACATCAACGGACCTTTCGTCTGGAAGGATTCCTACGTCTTTCTCATGAATCTGGACGGCAAGATGCTGGCCCATCCCATTCAGCCGGAACTCACCGAAAAGGAGCACGTCTTGCTGATGACGGATCCCACGGACAAGGCCCTCTTCGTCCACTTCGTCAATCTCGCCCGGCAGGTGGGGCACGGCTGGGTGGAGTACATGTGGCCCAAGCCCGGCAAATCGACCCCCTCCAACAAGGTCAGCTACATCTATCGGGTGCCCGGTCAGGACGTCTTCGTCGGCGCCGGCGTCTACGTCCCCGGCATGATGTACTAGCCGTCGTCGCACGGAAGACCACTCCCGCCAATGGCCGGAACGGTCCGGGGCCCTCGGCCCCGGACCGTTCCCTCCGCCCCATGTCCCCTCCGACCGATCCCCATCCGATTTCCGGTCCGCCGACGATCCGGTATGCCTCTTTCCCAGGACCAGCCCGGTGACCCCCAGGACCCGACGCGTACTGATCCTCTTCCTGGGCGTGGCGTTTGCCGGATATCTTCTCTCCTACGGCCTGGTCCGCCGGGTCATCCTCCTGGACGATCGATTCCTGGCCGTGGCGTATCCGGGCGGGGAACGGGCGGTCTACACGCTGATCGAACTCTATGATCGGGACGGCGGCGGGAACCGGGCGCTATCGGGAAAGGAGGGGGAGACCCCCCTCCGCCTGGACCGGATCTCCGTGCTCAACGTGATCGACCGCTCCCGGGAGCCCGTGACGCCGGGGCGACGCTTTTTCACCATCCTCTACCACCCCGTGGAGCGGATGGAGGTGCGCTATCGCCTCCAGCGGGACGCCGGCGGCTAGCCGCCGGGGG
>CAYSLC010000366.1:0-3843 GCA_964431545.1 uncultured Desulfobacteraceae bacterium
ACCGATTGAACCGAAAGGAGAACAACCATGGACCCCATCACCGCCCTCCCAAACGCACCCATCGACCCCGCCGGCCCCGTCTCCGAAAAATTCCTGGAACTCGGCCAGCGGACGTTCCACGACGCCTGCCGCCACGTCCACGGGATGCCCTACGGGTACAACTCGGATCGCGACGATCCCATGATGCTCTTCAAGGAGGGAAAGGGGAGCTGCACCACCAAGCACGCGGTCATCGCCACCCTGGCCCGGGAGCTGGGCCTGCCCGTGGAAAAGGAGATCGGCGTCTACGCCATGACCGAGGATCTCGTCACCGGCACCGATTCCATTTTGAAACGGTACGACCTCCCCTACATCCCCATGATCCACTGCTTCCTGGCGGGCGACGGCGTCCGGGTCGATCTGACCGAGGGGAACCATAACGGCAAGAACCGCTCCATCGAAGAATTCCTCCACACCGAGCGGGTCATCCCGGACATCCCCGCCAAGGACGAGTACCTGCGCTACCGAACCGCCCTGAAGGAGAAGATCCTCCCGCGTCCGGAACTTCGCCACGCGGACATGAAGACCGTCCTCCAGGCCCGGCAGGAGGGGGTGGAGGTCTTGAAGGCGAAGCTTTAGCCGGTAAAATTGTGTTTATCCGCCAACCATAGAGAAAGGCTTTTTGGGACGGTTTTGTTCCAGTCACCTTTGAATGGAGAACAAACGATGCAGGAAAGGACAGTAACGATCTCGTTTCCAATCAGGGAAGATATTTTGCTCTCGGTAAAAGAATCGAAGGACGAATTCACAAGAGAACTCCTCTTTTTATCTGCTTTATATTTCTATCGAAAACGGCGTCTATCCCTTGGCAAGGCGGCTGAGCTGGCCGGATATCGAAAGATAGAATTTATCGAGAAGCTTCAACGAGAAAAGGAACATATTTTCGATTACTCCGAAGAAGAGATCGATGAAATCATTGAAGATGCCGCCAAACTGCCCCTATGAAATCAAGCCATTGCTGGATCAAATGATCGCAAACGGAAGGTGGTATTCGAAGAGCGTTTACGAAGCCATCTTAAGAAAGGCGGGTGAACGGTGACCGGCTCATTCCTTTTCCAACGCCTCCCGAATCCCCCGCGCCAGCGTCCCCATATCGATCGGCTTTTCCAAATACTTCCGGATGCCGATGGCCTCCAGGTCCCGGCGGGCGATCTTCTCGCTGAAGCCGGTGCAGAGGATCACCGGGATCTCCGCCCGGATTCGCAGGAGTTCTTTCGCCAACCCGTCGCCGGTCATGTGGGGCATGGTCATGTCGGTGATCACCAGATCGAAGGATTCGGGTGCCGATCGAAAAGCATCCAGCGCTTCCAGCGGATCGGTCTTCACCGTGGCCCGGTACCCCAGCCGACCCAGCATCGTCCCCGTCATCACCGCCAGCTCCCGCTCGTCATCCACGAACAGGATATGCTCCGAACCGGTCGGCTGCTCGTTCGCGCGGACCGGCGCGTCATCGCGCGATACGGCCACCGAGGGGAAGAGGATATGGAACCGGGATCCTTTTCCGGGCTCGCTGTAGAGCGAGATCGACCCGCCGTGGGCGGTCACGATGCCGTGGACCACGGACAATCCCATTCCCGCCCCCTTCCCAATCGCCTTGGTGCTGAAGTAAGGATCGAAGATCCGGTTCCGGATGGCCTCGGGGATCCCGTGGCCGGTGTCGCTCACCGACAGGCGGACATAGGGACCCGGAGAGAGCCCGGCGTGCCGCGTCACATCGTATTCGTCCAGGAAAACGGCCTTGAGGCTCACCTCCAGAACCCCGCCCTGATCCTCCATGGCATGGGCCGCATTGGTGCACAGGTTGATGAGGATCTGGTGGATCTGGGTCGGGTCGGCCAGGATCGGATCGATGTCCGGTGGCAGATCCAGCCGCAGCCGGATACTGCTGGGGATGGAAGCCCGGAGCAGGCTGGCCGACTCCCGGATGATGGGCAGGATCTTGACCGGCCTCTTTTCGACAGCCGTCTTCCGGCTGAAGCTGAGGAGCTGCTGGACCACATCCCGGGCGCGGAGACAGGCGACCTGAATGGTGTTCAGATGGCTTCGGAGGCGGCCGTCCCGGGGGGCAGACAGGGTGGCCAGTTCCGTGTTTCCCATGATGATGCCCAGGATGTTGTTGAAGTCGTGGGCGATGCCGCCG
The DNA here is from genome assembly GCA_964431545.1 of uncultured Desulfobacteraceae bacterium. Lineage (GTDB taxonomy): Bacteria > Desulfobacterota > Desulfobacteria > Desulfobacterales > JAABSP01 > CAYSLC01. Next base: position 2,180 of record CAYSLC010000366.1, read on the forward strand.
GCGAGGGTACCGATCGCCTCCATCTTCTGGACCTGGACCAGGTGAGACTCCAGCCGTTCCCGCTCCCGGTGGGCGTTGTACAGAGCGGTCACGTCGGTGATGGAGACCAGAACCTCGGAGAAATCTCTTTTGTGGCGGTGGATCAGGGTCTTGCGCAGAATGATGTGGAGCACGTTGCCGGCGAGATCGCGGTTTTTCGCCTCTCCTTCGTACCAGGGCTGCCCGGAGGTCAGGGCCACCATCTGGTCGATGAAGTGCTGCCGCTCCTCCTTCAGGAGAAACCGGTCGATCCGCAGGCGGAGATCATCGGATGCCTGGGCGCCGTAGAGGTCGAGCAGGGCCTGATTGGCATGGGTGATGACGACGGATCGCGCCAGGCGATCCACCTCTTCGGGATGGTCCCCGAGATACCGGGCCAGATCGGTCACCCCATCCGCCTCCAGCGCCTGGACCCGGGCCTCGGCCTTTGAGAAATCCTGGAGGCAGAGGGCTGTGGGGGATTCATCGAACAGGCTGCGGTAATAGGCCTCGCTCTCCCTGAGGACTTCCTCGGACCGTTTGCGAGCGGTGATTTCGGTGGAGATGCCGCACAGCTCACGGACCTCGCCCGTCTCTTCGAAAACGGGAAACTTGACCGAGATGTAGGTGCGGGTCCGACCGTCCACCGGGACGACCTCCTCCACCTCCATGGGCGCGCGGACTCGCAGAACCCGGCGGTCGTGGCGGACCAGGGATTCGGCCGTCTCCCAGGGGAAGAGGTCGAAGTCGCTCTTTCCCACGTACCAGGCCGGGTTCTTGCCGAAAAGCTCGGCAAACCGCTCGTTGACAAAGGTGAACCGGCCGTCCAGGTCCTTGATGTAGACCACCGCCGGGGCACGGTTCATGATCTGGTTGAACCGGTATTCGTTGCGGGCGAGGAGGTACTGGATCTGCCTCAGTTCCGTGATGTCCTGGGTGGTGCCGTAAAAACGCTTGGGGATCCCCGCCGGATCCCGTTCGATGTGGGAGATGGTGTGGAGCGTCCGCACCTCCCCCTCTACGGTGATGATGCGGTAGATGAGGTCGGTGGGGCCCCGGCCCGCCAAGGCATCCCGGCGGGCCCGGTCGAACTTCTCCTTGTCCCCGGGATGGAGGTGCTCCCGGATCAGCACCTCGAGGGGTCTGTTTTCCGGGGGATCATACCCCCAGATGCGGTACATCTCTTCCGACACTTGGACTTCTCCGGTGACCAGATCCCGGTCGAAGCTGCCGATACGCGCCACCCGTTGGGCCTCGTTGAGGCGCCGCTCGCTCTCCACGAGCCGGCGGGACGCATCATCCGCGTTCCGGCTCTCGCGGACCTGGCGAAGCTCGCCGGTCAGCTTCCTGACGCGCGCCTCCAGCTCTTGATAGGTCGGTTTTCGAAGCATGGTCCATCCGAAAATACGTGGAAAGAAGACGGGGCCGGTCGTTCAACCTTACCCGGACCCCGTACGCCCTCGCCGACCCGGCAGATCTTACTCTCGATGAAGCAAAAAGACAACCTATCCGCCGGCGCGGCCCTTGTAAGGCCGGGGCAAGGAGTTGTCTATTCGGCATAAAACGGTTACTATGATACCGATGAAAATGTGAGGGCAGGTAATGGGATCACACCGCCTGGAGGCAAGAGCGGGATGTAAATCACC
>CAYSLC010000367.1:0-3834 GCA_964431545.1 uncultured Desulfobacteraceae bacterium
ATCGAGGGGGACTACCTGATCAACGCCCAGGGCGAGGACGTGGTGGCCGGCACCCGGATGACCAAGGACATCTCCCAGCTCGAATCGGAGATGCCCGAGGCGTATGCGGAGTTCGTGGAGATCGCCAAGCGGCTGGAGACCCACTACCGGGAGATGCAGGACGTGGAGTTCACCGTGGAACGGGGAAAGCTCTGGATGCTCCAGACCCGGGACGGCAAGCGGACCGCCCAGGCCGCGGTCCGGATCGCCGTCGACCTGGTGGAGGAGGGGCTGATCTCCAAGGAGGAGGCGGTGTTGCGGGTCAAGCCGGAGCACATCGACTTCTTCCTCCATCCCCAGTTCTCCATGGAATCCATGGACGTGGCCGACGATATGGGGCAGTTCCTCGGCGAAGGTCTCAACGTCTCCCCCGGCGCCGCGGTGGGGGTCGTGGCCCTCACCGCCGACCTGGCCGAGACCTGGGGCAAGGACGGCAAGGCCGTCATCATGGTCCGGCCCGAAACCAAGCCCGACGACGTCCACGGCATGCTGGCCGCCAAGGGGATCCTCACCAGCCGGGGGGGGCGCACCAGCCACGCCGCCCTGGTGGCCCGGCAGTTCGGCAAGCCGGCTGTGGTGGGGGTCTCGGCCATGAAGATCGACATGGGCCGCCGGCAGATCAAGGTGGGCGACGAGGTCATCCAGGAGGGGGATCCCATCTCCATCGACGGCACCCTGGGCAAGGTCTACAAGGGGGAGCTGACCACCACGGTTCCGGACATCAACGATCCCCACCTGATCAAGCTCCTCTCCTGGGCCGACGAATTCCGGCGGCTGGGGGTCCGGGCCAACGCCGACTATCCCCGGGACGCCGAGCGGGCCCGGGAGTACGGGGCCGAAGGGATCGGCCTGTGCCGCACCGAACATATGTTCATGGAGACGGAGCGGCTCCCCTTTGTCCAGCGGATGATCATGGCCGACCTGCCCATTGAGCGCCGGGAGGCCATCGACGCCCTTCTTCCCTTCCAGCGGGAGGATTTCGCCGGCCTTTTCCGGGCCATGGACGGCCTGCCGGTGATCGTACGCCTCATCGATCCGCCCCTCCATGAGTTCCTCCCCGACCATGTGGAGCTGATGCACGACCTGGCCGATCTGAAGATCCGCCTCCAGCACGCCCCCAACCTCAAGGAGATCGACGAACTCCTGGAGGAGGTACGGAAGAAAGAGACCCTTCTCAAGCAGGTGGAGAAGCTCCGGGAGTCGAACCCAATGCTCGGCCTCCGGGGGGTCCGGCTGGGCAACCACATTCCGGAGCTGACCAAGATGCAGGTCCGGGCCATCTTCGAGGCGGCCTGCAAGGTGGCCAAGGAGGGGGTCGAGGTCCAGCCGGAGGTGATGATCCCCCTCACCAGCCACGCCAACGAACTCAAGCTGCAGCGGGAGATCCTGGAGTCCGAGGCGATGGCGGTGATGGAGGACCAGAAGATGGAGGTCGACTACAAGTTCGGCACCATGATCGAGATCCCCCGGGCGGCCCTCACCGCCGACGCGGTGGCCGAGTATGCCGGGTTCTTCTCCTTCGGGACCAACGACCTGACCCAGACCACCTTCGGCATCTCCCGGGACGACGCCGAGTCGGCGTTTCTCATCGAGTACATGGAATCGGGGATCCTGCCCAACAACCCCTTCGGCACCATCGATCCCGACGGGGTGGGCGAACTCATGCGCATCGCCGTCGAAAAGGGGCGGGAAGCCAAGCCGGGCCTGGAGTGCGGCATCTGCGGCGAGCACGGCGGCGAGCCCCAATCCATCGCCCTGTGCCACGAGCTGGGCCTCGACTACGTCTCCTGTTCCCCCTTCCGGGTGCCGGTGGCCCGGCTGGCCGCGGCCCATGCGGCCATCCGGACCAAGAAGGCGGGATAAACCGCCCCGCAGGACGAACCACGGACCAGCCGGGGCTCGGCCCCTCCCATCGCCGGGCCCCGGACCGTGAACATCATAAGATGGGGGCGCCTCCGCCGGGCGCCCCTCCCTTTTCGCCTTTGGCGCGTCGGGTCTATCTTCCCGGATACGTTTTTATCCAAATCGATAAAGAACCGGCGCCGAGCCGACGCAAGGGCATCCCCCTGTCTTTCCAAATAATTCCATTGAATTCAGCGTCATACCTCTCTTCGTTCCCGGTTTCCTCCTCTTTGGCACGATCCGTGTAAGTCTACAGGCCGATTTCGGCGGATCTTGTCGGGGCCAGCGGCGCCCCCGCCGCCGCCGGCGGCCCGAAGGACGATTCGGGCCCGGCGGTCCGGCGGGTGCGTTCCGGACATGGATTCTGACGAAGACATGGATCCGCGTCGTTTGGTTAGCTCAATGGATAGAGCACTGTGCGAGGACACAGGTGTAGCGGGTTCGACTCCCGCACCAAAACCCAAGGGGCCGAAAACCCCTCTGACCGTGAAAAACGGTACTCGGTAGTCGGCCGGAGGGAAGCGGATCTTCCGGGCGGGTCCCCACGGCGATCGACGGCCGGCCATCTTTCCCGGGTCCAAACGCCCCAGGGCGAAGGCGATGGGAGAGCGGCCGGCCGCCGGCGCCGGCGGGACACATGACGGCCGGACGCCTTGCGGCACGCGGATACCGCCGACGCCCTCGGACGGACGGGCCTCTCCCGGGGGGCCTCCCCGGCCCGGCGAATGCCGGACGGGGGGGCGCCTTCCAAGGGGGAGACTCCCGGCCGGGGCGGCGGCTCAAGCGATGCCCCGCGTCCGGGCGGATGGCCCCGGCGGATCCGTTTCCCAAAGGCTTTTGCCATCCCGAAACCATTGGAAAGGAGGAACAACACCATGTTCGTCATCGGAAAGGTCAATGTACGTTCCTACGAGAAGGGTCTGCTGTTTCGGGATCGGGAATTCAAGAAGGTTCTGGAAACCGGACGCCATTGGTTCTTCGATCCCTTCAACAAGCTGCGGGTGGACGTCGTCTCCATGCGGTCCCCCTGGATGGTCCACGAGGACCTGGACGTCATCGTCCGGTCCGGCGTGCTGGGGGACGAGGCCGTGGTGCTGGACCTGAAGGATTACGAGCGGGCCCTGGTCTGGGTGGACAACCGGTTCGACCGGGTCCTGGGACCGGGGCAGTACGCGGCCTGGAAGACGGTCCGGGAGATCCGGTACGAGATCGTGGACGCCCGGCGGGTGCGGTTCGACCACCGGGATCTCAACGTGATCCAGGCGTCCGAGGGCGCCTTCGCCCACCTGACTCCGGCCTTTGTGGCGGAGGGGTTCGTGGGCGTGCTCTACAAGGACGGCGCCTATGTGGATACCTTAGGGCCGGGGCAGTACCTCTTCTGGAAGGAGGTCGGCAAGGTGAAGCTCTACCAGGTCGATATGCGGGAGACCGTCCTGGATGTCTCCGGCCAGGAGATCATGACCGCTGACAAGGTGACCCTGCGGATGAACGCGGTGGTGACCTGCCGGGTGACCGACCCCCGGAAGTCCATCGAGGCGGTGGACGACGGCCGGCAGGCCGTCTACCGGGAGGCCCAGCTCGCCATCCGGGCGGTGGTGGGCGGCCATGACCTGGACATCCTGCTGTCGGACAAGGAGAAGGTGGCCGAGGCCCTGGAGACGGCCGTGCGAAAGCGGGCCGACGCCTTCGGCCTGGAGGTGATCGCACTGGGGATCCGGGACGTGATCCTGCCCGGCGAGATGAAGGAGCTGATGAACCGGGTCATCGAGGCCAAGAAGAAGGCCGACGCGGACCTGATCACCCGGCGGGAGGAGACCGCTTCCATGCGGAGCCAGGCCAACACCGCCAAGATCCTGGAGAACAACCCCACCCTGATGCGGCTGCGGGAGCTGG
>CAYSLC010000368.1:0-859 GCA_964431545.1 uncultured Desulfobacteraceae bacterium
CGTCTTTCTTGGCGACGCCCTGGATGAAGCCGGACCGCCATCGTTGGGCGATCTTCGGGGGCGGTTCGATCTGACCGAGATCAAAGTCCGAGACATCGTGAACGGCGTCCGCCACCGCGCCCAGGGTGATGGCGTCTTCGTTTTGACGGACCTCAAAGACAATGATCCGGGTGTTCTCATCGGCATCGACGGCGCCCAATCCGAATTTTTTCCGAAGGTCCATCACCGGGATCATGTTTCCCCGGACGTTGATGATGCCCTTCATGAAATCGGGCGCGTCCGGAAGCCGGGTGATGGGGTAAAATTCCAGAACTTCCCGGACAAAAGCGACATCCAGGGAAAACATCTCATTGTCCAGCTTGAAGGTCAGAAACTGGCCTGATCTTTTATCGATCTCTTGTTCCATGCATTCCTTCCTTTCACTGTTGAAACCCCGTCGCGCTCAAACTTCGCCTTTTGCCTCTCCGGATTCAACCCAGACCGCCGCCATGACATGGAGCGGACCGGGTCGATCCGGTTCTTCGCGTTCGTCTCCGGTTCGAACATTGAAAGAATCGTGCCATTCGGAATATTTCGCTTAACAGATTGTAACTTATTGTAATATTGCTTTTCTTGAGATGCGGACGGGGCGGGTTCCCTTTAGGCCGTCAATTAAAGTTGACGGCCGGTCGGGGTGCGTAAGACAATGGTACGATCCTTGGCGTCAAGATTTGTTGACGGTCAAGGAAAGTTGACGGGATGTAAAGGCGCCGTTTGGTCGGGGCGGGTTTCAGGGGATCGAAGGCCCGGCCGTTCAGGCGGCGCCGCGCTCGTCTAAAACCCGCCGGATGGCGTTTGCAAAGGTCGCCCGTTCGATGGG
>CAYSLC010000368.1:869-3822 GCA_964431545.1 uncultured Desulfobacteraceae bacterium
GCGTAAGGCAATGGTACGATCCTTGGCGTCAAGATTTGTTGACGGTCAAGGAAAGTTGACAGGGTGGGGCGGCTTGAGATGGCCCGGCCGTTCAGGCGTGACCGCGCCCATCGAGCACCCGCCGGACGGCGTTGGCGAAGGGGGTCCGTTCGATGGGTTTGGCCACGATGGCGTTGATCCCGATTTTCCGGACCGATTCCTCGGCCGTCTTCTCGCTGTACCCCGTGCAGATGATGGCCGGAATATCGGGGCGCAGTGTTTTGATCTGTTGAATCATCTCGTCGCCGGTCATTTTGGGCATGGTCATATCCGATACAACGAGATCGAAAGCGTCGGGGTCTTCCCTGAAGCGGTCGAGGCCTTCCCGGCCGTTGGCCGCGGTGGTCACGCGGTAACCGAGGGATCCGAGCACCCTCTGGACGAGGGTGCGCGTCATGATTTCATCGTCCACGAAGAGGATGCGTTCCGTGCCCGTGGGCACGTCGGTTTTGCGCCATTCCTCGTTTTTTCGGGAGGTCTTGAAGAGCGGGAGGTAGACGTGGAACGCGGTCCCTTTCCCGACCTGGCTCTCCACCAGGATATCGCCCTTCAGTTCCTTGATGATGGCATGGGCCACGGAAAGCCCGAGACCGGTGCCTTCGTTTTCGGATTTGGTCGTGAAAAAAGGGTCGAAGATGCGGGTGATGTGGTCCTCCGGGATCCCGCCGCCGGTATCCGCGACCGTCAACCTCGCATAGGCGCCGGGGGGCAGGGCGGGATGAGGTCCGACGCCCCTTTCCGGCAATTGGGCCTCCTCTAATCGAACGGATAAAAAGCCGCCGGTTGGCCCCATGGCGTGGCCCGCGTTGGTGAAAAGGTTCATCACCACCTGATGAAACTTCGTCCCGTCGGCCATGGCGATCAGGCTGTCGGTGATTTCGACGTCGAAATCGATGGTGACCGGCATGGAGGACCGCAAAAACTTGACCGCCGACCGGGTGATGGCCGACAGATCGCATGGCGCCACTTCCACATCCTTTTTCCGGCTGAAAACCAGGATCTGTTTGACCAGGTCCCGGGCCCGCAATCCGGCGTCGTGAATGATCTGGACAAATTCCATTGTCTGCGGCGATCCCGGATCATCGTCTTCCAGGATAAACTCCGTGAAACCGATGATCGGATTCAAAATATTGTTGAAATCATGGGCGATGCCCCCCGCCAGCGTCCCGATGGCCTCCATTTTCTGGGATTGCTGCAACTGGGCTTCGACCCGCTTGCGTTCGGTGATGTCCATATGGGTGCCGAGCATTCTCGCGGCATGGCCCTGGTCGTCTTTCTCGACGGTTTTCCCCCGTCCCAGGATCCATTTCCACCCGTTGTCCTTCGTCCGCATGCGGAATTCCATCTCAAAGGTTTCCGCCAGGTCGAGATGCCGCAGGACGGTCTTTTCCGCCCGGACCCTGTCGTCGGGATGGAGCAGGTTCCGCCAGGTCTCGTAGATGTGGGGGAATTCGTCGGGCTCATAGCCGAGCATCGTGAACCAGCGGGAGCTGAAATGGATCTCTCCCGTATCGATCCGCCAGTCCCAGACGGCGTCGCTGACGGAATCCAGGGCGAGTTTCAACCGTTCCTCGCTCTTTTCCAGGGCGATTTCCGCCCTTTTCCGGGCCGTCGTGTCCTCGTAGATGGCCACCAGCTCGCCGGTCGGCAGCTTGCAGACATAATTTTCGACCCATTGCTCGACCCTTTGATCCTGGTAGATGCTGACCGGGTGGTGTTCCGGAACGCCGGTCCGCCAGACCCGCTTGAAAACATCGTACAGTTTCATTTCTTCGACCCCGGGAAAAACCTCCCTGACCTCGCGGCCGAGGACCTCGGACTTCTTCCGGCGGCTGTATTCCAGTCCGGATCTGTTCAAATCCTTGAAGAAAAAGCGTTCACCGCCATCCGGGCTGTGGTAGATGGCGACGCCGGAACTCATGTTGTCGAACAGTTCCCGGAACCGGGCCTCGTTTTCGATCAGCTTTTCCTCATGGCCTTTTCGGTCCGTGATGTCCCGGTTGCTGCCCCGCCGGCCCAGGTATTCGCCGTGTTCATTGTAGACCGGTTGGCAGTAGTGGCTGATCCAGCGGACATCGCCTTTACGGGTGACGATGCGGAAGTCGAGCTTGTGGACGTTTTCATCCTCGGATTCGTTTTCAAAATGACGGGCCGCCCAATCCCGGTCGTCCGGATGGAGGATCCGCGGCATCAGGGCGCCGTCTTCGAAAAAGGCTTCCCGGGGATAGCCCGTGATGCGTTCGCAGGACGGCGACACATAGAGGAATTCGCCGCCGGGAGCGGTCCAGACCTCCCAGTCGTAGTTGAACTCGGCCACGGTCCGGAATTTTTCTTCGCTCTCCCGGACGGCGGTCTCCAGCTTTTTCCGGTCGCCGACGTCGTGGATGGCGCTGATCCAGCCCATCCGCGCGCCTTGTTCATCCAGGAGCTGGGCCACGGTGATTTCCACATGGAGGAGCGCGCCGCTTTTGTGTTTCATCTGGAATTCGTCGAGGCGGGATCCTCCGGTTTCTTCGATTTGCCGGTACAGCTTCCCCTGAAACGCGCTCAAATGGTCGGCGTCCAAGTGCAAAAAAGCCGTGGTCCGGCCGATCATTTCGTCCCGTCCATGGCCGAACAGGGCTTCGGCGGCGGGATTGCAGTCCAGAATCACGGGGGGAGAGGCGTTGTCCATCACGAAGATGGCGTCCAGTTGACTGGAAAACACCTTCTGAAGCATCTCCCTGGAATGGGACAGGTCCCGGGTTCGCTTTTCGACCAGCCGTTCCAGTTCCGCCGTTTTTTCGGCCTCCGCGGCCACCAGGCCGGTTTCGTACCTTTGGCGCTGAATGGCCAGGGCATAAAGCGTTGCGATGCGCTGGACGATGGTGAGATCTTCGTCCGAGAACCGGTCTTCCGGGTTGGCCAGGGCGAT
>CAYSLC010000369.1:0-3804 GCA_964431545.1 uncultured Desulfobacteraceae bacterium
CACCCACCGAAAACCGATTCCATGACCTGCAAGGCAAACCGGGCCGATACGGTGGCGGGGCCGCCGCCCATTTCGATCCCCTCGTCAATGCAGTCTCATGCAAGGATTTTAAACCGCTTCCGACTGTGAACAATTTTTCCTTGAATCCGTTTATTTTTCATCGTATTTTGTAAGTTTATACTTTGCATATTTTTTAGACACCCTTTTTCCGTGAATCGATTCTGAAAAAATTCAATTGGATCAGTGTAAAAGGTATGATCAAGCTGTGGTGTCAAGCGCTATTGCAACGTTTCGGGGAAGCATACCAAGCGACGTGGACAAAAGTATCTTGATAACGACTGGATATTTCACTCCCGATGCGGGAACTCTCGCCCAAGATCCTGGACTCAAACCAAAATGCTGGTTCAATTCATCGGGAATCACAATTAACGCGGCGTGTCGGAAACCGTGCCCCTGCTCCGCCTCTCCCCAACCCTCGCGACGGTGAAACGGAAAGAATATCCGGATATACTGCGGGAAATCAGTCAGAATGAGATGCATTACGGGGAAATCATTCGTTTAATCTACCCGTTACAGGACCAAAAATGAAAATGAGGTCTTATTTCGCCCTCCGGAAGAATCGACAAGCCGATTTTTATTGTGGATATGGAGGAACCCCTGTTTGATTCGGTACCCAATACGATACGGACCTTTCGGGGGCTGACCGAACCGGAAAGATACGGTCATCTGTCTATTTTTCGGATGTCCCCGTCAATTCCGAAAGCTCTTGGATAAATTTCCGCAACTCTTCGGACTCGGTGATCAACCGCTCGGATGTGGTCGCCGTTTTTTCCGCTCCGGATGCCGTCTCGTAACTGATTTGATTGATATTGTCTATCATCTCTCGGATTCGCCCGATCTGCTCGATCTGAATCTGGAAATCCTTGGTAATTTTACCGATAAGATCTTTCTCTTCCTGATTCCGCCGGATGGCCTCCTCAAAGGATTGATGGGTTTTTTCCAGCAATTCCGCGCCGGTTTGAATCTGAACAAGGGTTTCCTCAATTCGGCCTGAACTGCTTCTGGCGGCTTCCGCGCTGCGGAGGGCAAGGTTGCGGACCTCTTCGGCCACCACGGCAAAGCCCGCTCCGCTCTCTCCAGCGCGGGCGGCCTCCACGGCCGCGTTCAGGGCCAGAAGATTGGTCTGGAACGCAATTTCATCGATGGTTTGAACGATCCTGCCGGTCTCCTCGCCGGTCGCCCGAATGGCCGTCATGGCTTCCAGGGTCTTCCCCATGGCCCCTCCGGCCTCCACCTGCATGTCCAGGGATTGCTGGCTGATGACCTCTATCCGTTTTGTATTGGAAATATTCTCATCCCGGTTTTCAAGCATGTGTTCCAAAAAACCTCTGGTTTCATCCACCGTCGCGGTCTGCTTTCTCATTCCCCGATCAACCTGGTTGGAGATCGTCCCCAGTTCGGTGGACACGGACTTCATATTCCTCGTGGAATTTGTCATTCCTTCAATGGCCCGCAAAATCGGACGGACGGTCTTGGTCGAGATCATCAGGCCCCAAATACTGAAAACAATCACCGACACAATGCCGCATCCGATGATCCATTTATACAGCACATGCCGCATCTCGAGGCTCGAAGCCAGCAATGTGTCCCGAACGTGGATCTCATCCAGGGGAAAGGCCGCGCAGAGGACGGCGATATTTTTCTCTCCGGCGCACAAAAGCGGAGAGAAACTGGCGGCCCACCGGCGACCTCCGAAGGGGATAATGGCCTTTTGGAATTTCGCGGTTTTGCACACCTGGGTAAGATAGGTTGGATCTATGCGAAAGGCGTCGGGCGGGACGCTCTCTTTTTCGTTTCGATGGATCCCCCCGTAAGCCAAGGGCGTATCCAACAGGTACAGGATGGCGGCGGAATCCGTGGCTTGATACAGTCGCTCAAACGGGTGATGGAAGCCGTTCAACAACATGCCCGCCGCATAGATCCCGAGGGGATCTCCGAAATCATCCAGAATGACGGCTGCCGCGGCCAGGCTGACACCGCCTATCTCCCCGGCGGCTCGATCTTCCAATCCGAGAACTTGAAGATTTTCGGGATCATGCCATGTCACGGATTCCGCCACGGGCGATTCATCCACTGCCCCATCCAAATATTTTCGGACCTTTACCCCCGTCTCCCACGTTTCAAACCAGGAGGTTATGCCAGCTCGATCCATCTTGGGGGGATAACTTGCCAGAACGTTTCCGTTCAGATCGAACACCATGCTGAAATCCGTGCCCGAATGGTCGCTGGACTCCCGAAGCTGGTGGTCGATCGCGTTGAGCAACTGACTTTCGATATTGTGGATGATCAACGGAGAGCGGGAAAATTCCCTCACATGAAGTTCCAGAAGGTCTTTTGTATCATCGAGCAGAGAGTAGAGGATGTGGTTATGGCCCCTCAGCACCTCCTGTTTCTGGGCGATGATATCCTCATTGACGAATTGCTCCTGTCGGACGATGCTCCGGTTCAGTTTCCACGAAACCAGCAGACCGATACCCCCGATGATCAGGATAACGGCAGTGATGAATCCGCTTAAAATTCTCCCCTGAATGGTTTTCATGTCGCCCTCCTGGGCCCGGAACCTCCATTTATAACGGATCAGCCCCCGCGCCCTTTATGGCACTATCGGCATCCGGCGAAGTGGCAAACTCGATGAACCGCTTGATGATTCCCCGCCGGTTCTTTTCCCTGAATACCAGGCCCACGGGATGGGCGATGGGGTAGTCGGCATCGAGGGGACTTTTCCCGTTTATACTCAGAATATTGACATCCGCATTCTTTGCATAACCGTAGCTCCCGAAGCCGATGGCGCCGGCCTTTGTTTCAACCGTACTCAGCGCGTCCATTTCCGTGAACACGGTCTTTGACCGTGAGGTGATGTCGATATCCTCGAAATCGGGCAACTTCTCCTCAAGGGTTTCCAGGGCACTGTCCCCTTGCTCCCGGGTCACCACCCTGATCTTGCCCGCCGGGCCGCCGACCGCTTCCCAGTCTTGCACCTTTCCGCTGTAGATATCGGCCAGTTGCTTTGACGTCAGTTCCCCAACGCCGACCCCTTTGTTCACAAAAATGGCAATCCGAACGTTTCCCAAGGGCACAAAGGTCAGCCCATACTCCCTCTCATGCGCCTCGAAATCCCGGGCCACCCGGGCAATCAGCGCCTTGTCCTCGGCCACGGCCTTGATGCCTCCGCCGGAATCGATACTCTCCGGGATATGCACGGTGACGCCGGGGTTCTACTTTTCAAAGGCTTCGGCCACGGCCTCGAAGACCGATTCGCCGTTTTCCGTCCCCACCAGGTTGATCTCCTCGGCCGGAGCGGGGATAACCGCGATCAGAAAAACGGTCAGCATCACAACCACACGGATAACAATTTTCCCCTTCATTCCCTCCTCCTTTTTCTTCATAAATGGCGAGTTCCTGTTGTCTCATTTTCTCCTTTTCGTAGAGGAATCCGTTCGACACATCCTATTATCATTTGCGTCGGCAGACAAACGCTTTTTCGGACGCCTTCCCCGGCGGAGCGATGAAAAATATCCCTTGAACCGTCCCATCCTTGGGCGTATTTTCGGCAATGGATCGTCACGCACGCTTCCGGCTTGGTCGAACAGGGATGGGCCTTATCCCCTGGCGCCTCCCACGAAGAACGACTGAGCCGAGACTGTTTGGCGCGCTTTCGTTTCGACGCGAACGCCCGGACCCAATACAGGGAAAAAAAGGAGCCATCCCCATGACCACCCGCATCACCATCCTCTGTGAAAACAC
>CAYSLC010000370.1:0-3762 GCA_964431545.1 uncultured Desulfobacteraceae bacterium
TCCAGGGGGCCGGCGTCATGAAACGGTGCGAACCCCGCATCGCCGAGCCCGAGGACCCCGACTTGTGGCTGGCCCGACCCGGTTCCCCAAAACCGAAGCTGGACGACGAGGAGGGCCGGGGCCGGACCGTCGATTACGACACCCTGCTCCGGGCCTGGCGCGACGGAGAGGTGGGGATTCTGTAAGACAACATCAGGGAGGCAAGCATGTACAAAACCAAGATCATCTGCACCATCGGACCGGCCAGCGAGTCGGAACCGGTGCTGCGGTCGCTCATCGAAAACGGGATGAACGTGGCCCGGCTCAATTTTTCCCATGGGGCCCACGCGGAGCACCTGGAGAAGATCAAACTGATCCGCCGGCTTTCAGAGGAAATGAACCGGCCGGTGGCCATTCTCCAGGACCTGTGCGGGCCCAAGATCCGGGTGGGGGCCGTCCGGTCGCCGGGCCTGCGGCTCGATCCGGGCCACCGGGTGATACTCACCACCGGTGAAGCCGACGGCGCCGACGACCGGGTCTCGGTCTCCTATCCGACGCTGCCCAAGGAGGTCAAAACAGGCGACCGGATCCTGCTGGCCGACGGCCTCATGGAACTGACGGTGTGCGAGATCGCAGGCGAGGACATCCACTGCGACGTGGTCACCGGCGGCGTGCTGACCTCTCACAAGGGGATCAACCTGCCCTCGGGCACCCTCAAGGCGCCGTCCCTCACGGAAAAGGACGAAGCGGACCTGAAGTTCGGCCTGGAACACGGCGTCGATTACGTGGCCTTGTCGTTCGTCCGCACGGCTGAAGATGTCCGGCGGGTCAAGGCGCTGATCACGGGCGCCGGAAAGGACACGCCGGTCATCGCTAAGATCGAGAAACACGAGGCGGTCCACCACATCGACGCCATCATCGGGGCCTGCGACGGCATCATGGTGGCCCGGGGCGACCTGGGGGTGGAGATCCCCCTGGAAACCGTGCCGGGGATCCAGAAGATGCTGGTCCGGAAGGCCAACGGCGCCGGAAAACCGGTGATCATCGCCACCCAGATGCTCCGGTCCATGGTGGACGCCCCCCGGCCCACGCGGGCCGAGGCCACCGACGTGGCCAACGCGGTGCTGGACGGCGCCGACGCGGTCATGCTGTCGGAAGAGACCGCCAGCGGCGGCTATCCGGCCCAGGCGGTCCAGTTCATGGGCCGGATCATCGCCAGCGCCCTGGCGGATTTCGATCACGAGCGGTATCTGGATCTGGCCCCGAATCCGGACGTGTCCGCCACGGTGGCCCACGGCGCCTGCATCATGACGGAGAACCTGGGGGCCAGGGCCCTGGTGGCCACGACCCGGTCCGGTTCCACCGCCATGGAGGTCGCCCGGTTCCGGCCCAAGGCCAAACTCCTGGCCCTTTCGCCGGACCGGAACACGGTCATGCGCCTGGCCCTGTTTTGGGGCTGCACGCCCATCCTGGTCGAACATGTCCGGGACACCGACGACATGTTCGAAAAAGCGGCCAAGGCGGCCCTGGCCTCGGGTTACGTTTCGGAAGGCGACCTGGTGGTGCTCACCGCCGGCCATCCGATATGGGTGGAGGGGACGACGAACATGCTGAAGGTGAAAACGCTTTAAGAATCACCGGATAAATAGAATTGGAGGAAGGATTATGATTAAAATCGCGATCAATGGTTTCGGTAGAATCGGAAGACTTTCATTTCGAAAAATTTTTGGAGATGATCGTTTTGAAGTTGCGGCAATCAACGATTTAACGGATCCAAAGATGCTGGCGCATCTTCTGAAATATGACAGTGTTCAGGGCCGTTATTCAGGGCATACGGTCGATTCGGATGAGGGGTCTCTGATCATTGATGGAAAAAAAATCAGCGTTTACAAAGACCCGGATCCGAAAAATCTTCCCTGGGGCAAGCTTGGGGTGGACATTGTATTGGAATGTACCGGATTTTTCTGCTCAAAAACCAAAAGCCAGGCGCATATTGATGCAGGCGCAAAGCGGGTTCTGATTTCAGCGCCCGCCGGCAACGACCTGCCGACCATTGTTTATGGGGTAAACCATCATACGCTGAAAAAAGATGATCTCATTGTCTCCGGCGCCTCCTGCACAACCAATTGCCTCGCGCCCATGGCAAAGGCGTTGAATGATTATCGGGAACTCAGAACGGGCTTCATGACAACGATTCATGCCTATACGGGCGACCAGATGATCATTGACGGGCCGCACCGTAAAGGTGATTTTCGCCGTGCAAGAGCCGGCGCCGTTAACATTGTCCCCAATTCAACCGGCGCCGCGAAAGCGATTGGTCTGGTCATTCCCGAACTGGACGGAAAGCTGATCGGATCGGCGCAACGCGTTCCGGTTCCTTCCGGTTCCATCACGATTCTCGATGCGACGTTAAAAGATATGACCGACTCTGTATCGGTTGAGGGGATCAATGAAGCAATGAAAAAGGCCTCGGATGAATCCTTTGGGTATTCCGACGAGGAGCTGGTGTCAAGCGATACCATCGGCATGAGCTATGGGTCGCTTTTCGATTCCACCCAAACCCTCGCGCAACGGTGTGGGACCAATATTTATGAGGTTAGGGTCGTATCCTGGTACGACAATGAAATGAGCTATGTCAGTCAATTAATCAGAACATTGGACCATTTGGGAAAATTAATGGAATAAGTGCGAATCCATCAATTGACCAACGGGGCAGTCAACAATTTTAAAGAAAGGACAACCGATATGACGCCATATCTGGAAATCGAGGATATCGCCGCACGGGAGATCCTGGACAGCCGGGGCAACCCCACCGTGGAAGTCGAGGTGCTGCTCCAGGACGGCGCGTTGGGCCGGGCACAGGTCCCTTCCGGCGCGTCCACCGGGATCCGTGAAGCCCTGGAAATGCGGGACGGCGACAAGGGCCGGTTTCTCGGAAAGGGGGTGCTGAAGGCGGTGGAGAACGTCAATGGGGCGATCCGGGACGCGGTCGTCGGCATGGACGCCGCCCGCCAGGCCGAAATCGACGCCGCCATGATCGCATTGGACGGCACAAAGAACAAGGAAAAGCTGGGCGCCAACGCCATCCTGGGGGTCTCCCTCGCGACGGTCAAGGCCGCTGCGGCCTCCTTCGACATCCCTTTGTATCAGTACATCGGCGGGGTCAACGCCAAGGTGCTGCCGATCCCCATGCTCAACATCGTCAACGGCGGGGCCCACGCGGACAACAACGTCGATCCCCAGGAGTTCATGATCATGCCGGTGGGAGCGTCCAGCTTCCGGGAGGCCCTGCGGTGGTCGGCCGAGATTTTCCACAATTTGAAAACGGTGCTGAAAAGCAAAGGCTACAGCACCGCCGTGGGCGACGACGGCGGATTTGCGCCCAATCTGAAATCCAACGAGGAGGCCGTCGAGGTGATCCTGGAGGGGATCGAAAAGGCGGGCTACCGGGCCGGAGAACATATCTACATCGCCCTTGACCCGGCCGCCAGCGAGTTCTACGATGAAAAGAAACGGAAGTACGTCTTCAGGAAATCGGACTGTTCGGAAAAGAGCCCCGAGGAGATGGTCGATTTCTGGGAACAATGGGTGGAAAAATACCCCATCATCTCCATCGAGGACGGCATGGCCGAAGGCGACTGGGAGGGCTGGAAGCTGATGACCGACCGCCTTGGGTCGAAGGTTCAGATAGTGGGCGACGATCTTTTCGTTACCAACACGGAGATTTTAAACACCGATTTTCGCAGAACACATAAACGCCATAATATTCCCCTAACAATACCA
>CAYSLC010000371.1:0-3743 GCA_964431545.1 uncultured Desulfobacteraceae bacterium
TCGCCGGCCTCGCCAAGGAGTTGGAGGCCAACAACGTGCCGCATGAAATGATCACCTACGGCGGCGCGCCCCACGCCTTTACCGTCTTCGGTTCCGACCGGTACCGGGAGGATGCGGATCGGAAATCCTGGGAACGCTTCACCAAGTTCCTGCAAGAGACGCTCAGGTAAAAAACCTGGTCACCTGAATCGGTAAAAGCATTTCCGGGTTGCTCGGCAGTAAAAAAAATCTGTTGACAAACACATCGATTTCGATCAGGTGTTGAGGCTGAAAAAGGTCGTGTATCCGAATGCCTACAATTGGGGGGATACGGCGGCGTCCTCAAAGCGTTCCCGGAATCACAGGGAAAAAAGAATACCGTGTAAGAAGGAGGGGGTCGGTACATTCGCTCGATCTCCCGACGGTGCTGCTCTTTACATCTGACGAAGGAGATCTGTAGACATGATTCGTACTGGACAGTGGATGGTGATCGCTTTTCTTGCGTTGAACGTGGGATATGGATTCAGTGGGCCCTCCATCGCCCGGGCGCTTGATCTGCCCCCCGGATTTGTACTCAACGCCGGCTATTTTGAGTTTTCCGGCCTCACCTACACCGACGATAACGGCCGGCCCGCCGGATTCGTCAATGAGATCACCATGAAATCCCTGGACCACGCCGGTATCCCCTACACCCTCCAGGACTACTCGGCGGCCCGGTTCTTTAAAGAACTGGCCGAAGGCGATATTCACTTTTTCAACGGTCTCAGCTCCATTCCCGTGGTGAACGAAAACTGCATCTCCAGCGATATCAAGCTCTTTCCTTTGGAGATGCGGATCTATTGGCGGGGGGAAAAAGCACCCATAAATACCAAGGAGGACCTTATCGGCCACTCGGTGATCCTGGTCAGGGGCTTCACCTACAAAGACTGGGGCGCCTGGATCCGGGAAGGCAAACAGAATATCGACTATTACGATGTAGACACTCATGAATTGGCCTTCCGGATGCTTAAACGGGGCCGCGCGGACTATTTGCTCAATTATAAATACATCGATTCGGAGGTTCTGGAACGCGTCGACATCCCCGACCTAGCGGTCAAAACGCTCTACCGGTGGTACTGTTATTTCAATATCCACGAAGATACCCCCCAAGCCCGGCAGCTGCTGAAGACGATCGAGGCCAGCTATCGGGAACTCATTGAAAAGGGCGAGTTGAAAACCTATGAATAATCCGTTATTTCAGATCGAGACTCCGCGGTTGCAAAGAAAGAAATCAGCGCAAACCATGTACATTCCGGGGTAGTTCAGCGGCGGAACACTCGGCTTCTACCCGAGAGGGCGCTGGTTCGAATCCAGCCCCCGGACCCACCCTTTTTGCGTGGGGGAACACAATGACCGAACACCGTAAGGATTCCGAAGAAAAGCGGACGGGTGTCAATCCCAAATACGCCCTCTTCCAGATCGCCAGGGCCCTGACCACCAGCGAGGCCCACGACGACCCCGCCGTCCGGGAGCGCGCCCGGAGGAAAATTGACACCTGGGAGGGGATCCTCCGGAACATCCTCACCGGCGACATCGAATACGGGTCCCGGAAGCCCGTCCGGGACCTTCCGGTCTGGGCGACCCCCGAGGTGGTCACCGGCGGATTCGCCACCGGCGCGCCCCTGGCCGGCGGCCCCCTCCGGGACCACGAACGGAAGCTTCTCGGGAACTTTCCCGAGATCCCGAAAACCGAGGAACGCCGCCTGCTCAACGCCTACTTTCTCAGCGAGGCGGGCCTCGCGGACCTCCGGGACCGCCTCCGGACCGGCCGGTACGACGTGACCGTCCCCGAGGAGGGGGCCCTCCTGGTCGTGGCCTGGCTCGCCGAAAACGGACATGCGGCCGACGCCCGGGCCCTCCTGGACGAGATCTCCCCCTACTTCCCGAAGCTCCGGTTCTACCCCGTCCCCCTCGACCGCCCCCGCCGGTTCGGCGCCCAGGTCCACCTCCAGAACGTGGCCGAGACCATCGAGAACCTCCGAAAGATCCGCCCCAACCGGCGGATCCTCGCTCAGAAGGAGGCGGTGGGCGTCTGGGCGCCCTTCCACGACCGGGTGGTCTCCCTCTTCCTCGAAACCGTCGCGGACGGATGGCCCTGCCAAACCTACCCTGAGGGCTGGCCGGAGCGGGCCTTGGCCCTGCTCGGGGAGTACGCCGAACTGCGGTTGGAGCACACACTTTGCGGGAAACCGAACAAGCCCAAGGGACACCAGGCCCGGCTTCGCGGCCTCCTCGGCAAGTGCGCCCGGAATCCGGCCGCCCTCACGGGCCGGGAGGTGGGACAGATCCGCCTGATCCTCGATGGCTACATCGCCAAGCGGGGCGCCCCCGGATCGCCGTCCTGCGGGGCGGCCCGCCGGGAGCAGGCGGCCCACGTGGCCGCCCCCACATTCCATGAGATCGCGAAGGTGGTGATCCCCCGCCTGGAGAAGCACCCTGCCGACGAGGGCCTCGACGACGTGGACCCCCTGAAGGCGCCGGTCACCCGGACCGAGGCGGACGGCACCCCCGTCCCCGAGGGGACCGCCGTTCCCCCTTCCATCCGCCGGAAGCTCGACCGGTGTCTCAACGAGACCGTCGAGATCCTGGTGGAGCGGGGCCTGATCACCTCCGGGGAGACCCTGGCCAGGGTCCTGCCCCAGATGACCTCCGGGATCCGGGCCGCCTCCATCGCCGACCCCCTGCTCCGCCGGCTCTACGCCGCCGTCTATCGGGCCTTCCGCCGCCGCCGGTCCCTGCTCCTCTTCAACCTCGAATCCCAGGTCCGGATGGAGGAGCTGCCCTGGGTCGCGGCCGTCGACCGGTTCCGGAGCGGAGGCCTCTCCCACCAGGACCTGGCCCGGCAGACCCTGGAGGAGGTGGCCGTCCTGGCCCTCGCCGCCTTCCCCCAGACCATCCTGCCCAACAAGCTCCTCCAGGAACTCCGGGCCCTCGCCGACGGGGCCGGCCTCTCCATCCCCCTGGTGGACGAGCTGGCGGCGGACATCTTCATGGGGGAGTTCTCCGGAAAGTTCCTCGAATCCGCCAGGCTGGCGGCGGATCTCCTGGAGGGCACCCTCTACGCCGCCTACTACGCCATCGATTACCGGTCGGTCCGGGAGATCCCCCAAACACGGCAGTCGGCCCGTCGGTCCTGGTTCCAGCGGCGGACGACCCCGGTGGCGGACCGGTTCGCCCTTCTATGCGCCGACCGGGCCGGGGTTCGCCTGGGGACGTGGGACCCCGCCACCAACGGGATGATCATCGAGCAGCAGCAGATCCTCACCACCCAGAACCTGGCGGCCCTGGTCGCCGGCCTCGACCTGACCGGCTCCCTGGGGGATCGGCTTGGGGAGATGGCCGAGACCTGCTTCCAATGGATCTGCCGCCGCCTCCAGATGAGGACCGACCGCCGCCACGCCCGGCTGATCATGGTCAAGAAGGCCGCCTACGCCTGGCGGCAGATGGTCTTTTTTTTGTCCCTTCTCCCCGAGGGCGGGGTCGCCGACTTCCTCCAATGGGCCCAAGTCAACCTCGAGGACCAGCCGGCCGGTTTCCGACACCGCTTCCGCCCCGTCCTTCGCGGTCTGAGCCTCGCCGCCCAGGGGCGAGCCATCGGGGGCGGGCCGGCGGGGAATCCGGAAGCGCGCCGGTTTTTGGGATGGACGGTTGGCGGGCATTGGGATTGAGGAATTGGATATTCTAATCTATCTGGAAGAAGAAGGTACTTCCGGAGGATTTCAAAC
>CAYSLC010000372.1:0-3719 GCA_964431545.1 uncultured Desulfobacteraceae bacterium
CCATGCTGGAGGCGGAGGGGGTGACGGTCATTTAGCCTCCATACCGCTTTCCGTTCCATCCCCTCCGGCGTCATGCCATCGATCTTCCCGGACATTACCGTCCCTTTTAAGCCGATTTCCGGGTTTCAATGTATTGAGCCGTACATTCCCATAATCGTAGGATATCGATGATATGCGGTGGCCACGGCCAGGCCGGATCGATGAACCGGCGCCCGCCAGGCGGACCGCTCTCTTCACAAGCCGGTGGTTCGCCGGATAGTCAAGTTTTTCATCCTATCCTGCGAATGACGATTCTGGAAAAGGGAGTGCTATGGATTCAATTGGAACGGAAAACCGATCAGATGACGGCCACGGCCTTCCCGGTCCCGTATGGCTCTCGGTGTTCAGCGTATCGCTGGTCATCTGCTGCGCGGCGGCCGTATGGGGGGTTGTGGACCCCGAAGGGCTGGCCGACGGCATCAGTCTGGGGACGCGGATGGGGCTGGAATGGTTCGACTGGATCTTTCTGCTCTCGGTCACCCTCTTCATCGTCCTCAGCCTGTTTCTGGCGTTGAGCCGGTACGGCGACCTCAAGCTGGGCGGCCCCGACGAGAAACCGGAGTTCGACACCATCTCCTGGCTGGCCATGCTCTTTGCCGCCGGCATGGGGGCGGGGCTGCTTTTCTGGGGGGTGGCCGAACCCCTGAGTCACTTCATGAACCCGCCCCCCGGCCAGGAGGCCATGACGCCCCAGGCCGCGCGCTGGGCCATGATCATGGCCAATCTCCACTGGGGCATCCATGCCTGGGGCATCTATGCCATGGGCGCCCTGGTGCTCGGTTACTACGGGTTCCGCAAGGGGCTCCCCATGCTCGCCGGGGCGCCGATCCGGCATGTGTTCCGGGGAAGGTTCGGCCAGATCCTGGGCGGTCTGGCGGATGTCGTGGCGGTTTTGGCCGTCGTCTTCGGCCTGGCCGGCTCCCTGGGAATGGGGGTGATTCAGATCAACTACGGCCTGAGCGAGGCCTTCGGCCTCGATGCCGAATCCATGGCGCTGACCATGGGGGTGGTGGCGGTCCTGGCCGCCTGCTATCTCGTATCGGCGGCCACCGCCATCGACAAGGGCATCAAGCTGCTGTCGAACATCAACACCGGGCTGGTGGTGGTGCTGATGCTCTTCGTGCTGTTTGTCGGACCGACCACCTTCATCCTCAGCACCTTCGCCACCAGTATCGGGGATTACGTCGGCAACCTGATCACCCTCTCTTTCCGGCTCCACCCCTTCAGCGGTCAGCGGGAGTGGGCCCGGATCTGGACGTTGACCTACCTCATCTGGTGGATCGCCTGGGCGCCCTTTGTCGGCATCTTCATCGCCCGGATCAGCCGCGGCCGGACCATCCGGGAATTCGTCCTGATCGTCATGTTCCTGCCGACCCTCTTTTCGATCCTCTGGTTTTCCGTTTTCGGCGGTACCGGTCTCCACCTGGAACTCTTCGGCGACGGCGGACTGGGGTCGGTGGTTCTGGAAAACTCCAGCCAGGCCCTTTTCGCTTTTCTCGGCTATTTTCCGTTTACGGCCGTACTGGTGGGACTCTCTCTGTTTCTGATCTTCATGTTCCTGGTGACCAGCGCCCAGAGCGGATCCTTCGTTCTCGGCATGATGACGACCAACGGATCGCTCAATCCTTCCAGATTCCGAAAGCTTTTCTGGGGTGCGGTTGTGGCGGTGCTGACCGCGGCCATTCTGCTGGCCGGCGGCGGGGTTCATACCCTGCGCGCCATCGCCGTCAGCGGCGCCCTGCCCTTTACGGTGATCATGATCGCGCAGGTGGCCTGCCTGTTCCATACCCTGGGCCGGGAACGCCTTCCATCGGACAACGCCTCAACGGAAGGGAGGGTTCAATGAAAAAGCTGACGATCCTGCTGCTGGCGGCTGCCGTCGCCATGACCGGCTGCACACGGAATGAACCGGTCCGCATCGGCTCCAAATTCTTCGCGGAAAACCAGATCCTGGCGGAAATGATGGCCGCGCTGGCGGACGAGCAGGGGATGCGGGTCACCACATCGGTCCCCTTCGGCAACACCTACGCGCTTCAGGAGGCGGTGAGGGGAAAAGAGCTGGATCTATACCCCGAATACACCGGCACCGGCGCCCTTCTGGTCGGGGCCGCCGTCCCGCCGGATGAACAGGGGACCCTGGACGCGGTGCGACGGCTCTACAGACCCCTCGGCCTCGACTGGCTCAAACCGCTGGGCTTCAACAACAGCTACGTGCTGGTGTTGCGGACCGACACCGCCACGCTGTGGGAAGCCGACGCCATCAGCGATCTGGCGGAACGGGATGAGCCTCTCCGAATCGCGGCGGATCCGGAATTTCTGCAGCGGGCCGTGGACGGCATGGCCTCCCTGACCCGGCGTTACGGTTTTTCCCCGGCGCCTGAAACCGTGGCGGTGGAGAACCGGGACAAACTCTATCTGGAGCTGATGTCGGGGGACGTGGACGTGGTGGTGGGCCATCTTACCGATCATCAGATCGCCGAATACCAGCTCACGACGCTGGAAGATGACCTCGATTTTTTCCCGGTCTATGAAGCCGCCCCCCTGGTCCGGTCGGAGGTGTTGCGGAAGCGGCCGCAACTGGCGGATGCGCTGGAACCGTTGGCCGGTATGCTCGATGTGGAGACCATGAGGGGACTCAACCTTCAGGTCGACCAGATGGGGCTCGATCCCGAGGAGGTGGCCGAGGCATGGCTGGTGGAGCAGGGTCTTTTGAAAAGCCGGCCCATGCGGCCCTATCAGGAAGCGCTGGGGGTGGCCGCCCCGCCCATGGACGACAATCCCCCTTCCACCTCACGGGTGCTGCAGGCGTTGCGGAAAGTCTTTCCCGACCGGCCGGTGAAGCTCAACAATGTTTCGCTCCCCGCCCAGAGTCTGCGACAGGGGTTCTCCTTTGTGGCGGTGCTGGGCGGCGAACATTTTTTCCGGCAGACCGACGGGACGGGTCCCCGGCCCGTCGGGGGCATTGAGGCGATTGTACCGGTGGGGTTTCGGGTCGCCCATCTCATGACGCGCAATCCGCGCGCCCCGGAGGGAAAGCCCTTCCGGGGTGTCAAACGGCTGGGGGTCGGCCCGGAAAACGGCAGTTCCCAGCGGGCGGCGCGATTTCTGGTGGATGCCTACGGTGCGGATGTCGAATTGGTGACAGGGGATCCCGAATCCCTGGCGGCCCGGGCGGCGGCCGGGAAACTCGACGGATTGTTGGTAATGGCGCCTGAAGGGGATGCCGGCGTGACCATGCTGCTCCGGGACAACCAACGGTTGTCCTTCAGGTCCATCGGGGACTGGGGCGAATCGGACCGCCATTACCGGTATCCCTTCTTCCGCCTGAGCCGCCTCTCCGCCGGCGTCTATCCCGGTCAGGACCGGATGGTCGAAACCGTGGGATCGCAACTGGTGGTGGCCGGCCCCCGGGGCGTGAAGAAGGGATTCGGCGCCGGTGACCCGGCGGCGGGCATCCGGATTGAGCGCGGGTCCCTGCCCGACAGCGTCAAGATCAAGCTGGCCGAGGCCCTGGAGGCCGAGGAGGCGATCGATCCGGTGCTGCCGGGAGAAAATGTCGCCTTTGCGCGCCGGGCGCCCGAACCGTCCCAGCCCCTCAACCCGGATCCCAGGGCCTCCTGGCTCATCGCCGGATTTTTCATCGCCCTGGCCGGATTCTTCATCCTTCTGAAACGCTCCGG
>CAYSLC010000373.1:0-3713 GCA_964431545.1 uncultured Desulfobacteraceae bacterium
GCCCGGGTCTTCAAGGGGATGAAGCACGGCTCCTACATGGTCTGGCCCGTCCGGGGCCAAGGACCGGGGGCCGCGGATCTCCTGGGGACGGGGCAGCGCCGGTGTTACGGCGGGGACGGACGGGAATCCCCCTGCCCGGGGACCGGACAGGACGGCGAGTCCCGCGTCGGGGTCGCGCCGGCCCGCCCCCGGTTCGAGGTTATGGGGACGAACCTGGTCGTGGATCGGGCCACGGGGCTCACCTGGACCCGCTCGGCGGATCTCGCCGGACATGCCGTGGCGTGGGCCGAAGCCCTGGAGCGGGTCAAGGGGATGCGCTCGGACCGTGCCCACGGGTTCGACGACTGGCGCCTGCCCAACATCCGTGAACTCGAATCCCTCCTCCACCTGGGACACCATTCCCCCGCCCTGCCCAAAGAGCATCCCTTCGCGGATGTCCGGGAGGGGTACTGGTCCGCCACCACCAGCGTCTACGATCCCGCCTATGCGTGGGTCCTCTACATGGTCGACGGCCCCGTGGGCGTCGGGTACAAGGAGAAACCCGAATTCCATTTCTGGGCCGTTCGATGAGTTCCGGGCCGGGCGGTTCGGTGGGCGGTTCAAGATTGGAAACCCGGTAATTTACAATCTTATCTATCGGTTATCTCCACCCGTCGTTTTTTTGCCACTGCCGGTTCAAAATTTTGAATTCACCGGATTTCCGGGTAAAGGATTGTGAATCCAACAGATTCGAAAGGTTTCCCCGGAGAGGCGTTAAAAAAAACGAACGATCCGCCCTCCTTCCGGCGGCGGGAGGACCTTTTGGTCCCTCCCCGGTTCACGGTGAGAAAATTTTTTTATTCTAAAAAAAACAGAAAGATAGTTTGGATTTGCGCCCCCGCCCCACCGGGGGTGGATGGGTTTGGCAAGGGGGTTGCAATAGCTCAGGTCAACCCAAATCATTCTTCATCTTCTTTCCTTCTTAGCGGCCGACCGGAAATAGCCTCCGGTCGGCCGCTGAACTTTTCGGCCCCCCGTTCCGATCTTCGTTCCCCCCGTCGCCCATTTTTCCATTGCATCCCCCGGAAATTGCGCTAAAGTACCCTTTTTTAGGTACCCTCTTTTTGGGTAACCAGCGGGAGCCGGCGGCAACCCAGCGGAGACATCCCACCGCCGCCGGCGCCAAACGGGTTCCTCCGGTGGGATGGGGTGGCGACGAGATGGCCGAAGAGATCGATTTCTGGCAGGAACATTCCCTGAAGTTTCTGGAGATGGCGTTCCGGACGGACCGCCATGAAACCATCGAGGCGGCGGACGGGCGCGGCGGGCGGACCGGAGATTGCGGGGACACCGTGACCTTTTACCTGACCGTGAAAGACGACCGTATCCACCGGGTCTCCTTCATGCCAGAGGGGTGCATGCACACCAACGCCTGCGCCAACGCGGCGGCTGAGCTGGTGGAGGGCAAGACGCTAACCGAGGCATGGGAGATCTCCCCCGAGAAGGTGGCCGCGTTCCTGGAAACCCTTCCCGAGGACCATTTCCACTGCGCCGAGCTTGCTGTGGGGGCCCTCTACCTGGCCCTGGCCGACTGCCGGGAGACCCGGCGGGCCGCCTGGAAAAAGCTGTACCGGTAAGGCTTTAGCGCGGCCCCGGCCCCCGGCCCTTTTTGCATTATCACTTGACAGAAATGGGCAAGTTGTTTATAGCACCTGTCTTGTGAGATTTTTCGTGGTTTTCTCGATTTAGTCGTCTTTTGGCATACATACCGGCTCTCCCGCATCCGGTTTTTTTCCAGATCGACCCGGTTCGGACCGACACCTGGATGGGGAGTGAACGACGTTTTGGAACGGAACGGATCATGGGGTTGGAACAGCTGCTGGAGAAACGAAAACGCGCCATCGTCGACAAGTGGTTCGAACGGGTCGTCGATACGTATCCGGCGGACACCTCCCGCTTCCTCAAACGTCAGAAGGACCCCTTCGCCAACCCGGTGGGCCGGACGACGCTCAAGGGGTTGGAGGGGATCTTCGACCAGCTCCTCGGGGCGATGGACAAAAAGGAGATTCTCTCCCTCCTCGACCCCATCATCCGCATCCGCGCCATCCAGGATTTCACCCCCTCCCGGGCGGCCGGCTTCATCTTCTACCTCAAGGAGATCATCCATCGGGAGTTCGGGGAGGAGGCCTTTCGGAAGGAGCCGGCCCAAGCGCTTCGGGCCCTGGAATCGAGGATCGACGACCTCGGTCTGATGGGGTTCGACATCTTTATGAACTGCCGGGAGAAGGTGCTCGATCTCAAGGCCAACGAGATGCGGAACCGGACGTACCGCGCCTTCAAACGGGCGGGACTCGTGAAGGACAATCCGGATGAAGACGAACCGGAATCAATGTAAACCATAGCGTGAGGTGAGGTTCAATGAATGTAAAGTACATGTTTTCCCTCGTGGCGGTCCTGCTGCTCCTGCTGCTGGTCTACGCCGGGGTGGAGGTGGCCGGCCTGAAGACGCTCTTCGGTGTCGTCATCCCCTACCTGGCCATCCTGATCTTCGTGGTCGGGTTCATCTGGCGAGTGATGGGGTGGGCCCGGTCTCCGGTGCCGTTTAGGATTCCTTCCACCTGCGGCCAGCAGAAAACGCTCCCCTGGATCCAGTACAACTACACCGACAATCCCGCCGGCACATCGGGGGTGATCGGACGAATGATCCTGGAAGTCCTTCTGTTCCGGTCGCTCTTCCGAAACACCCGGTTTGAACAGGTGGGGGACCGGTTCACCTACCGGTGGGAGAAATGGCTCTGGATCTTCGCCCTGTTGTTCCACTACGCTTTTCTGACGGTGGTGATCCGGCATCTCCGGTTCTTCATGGAGCCCGTCCCCTTCTTCGTCACCTGGCTGGAGAAGCTGGACAGTTTCTTCCAGCTGGGCTTACCGGTGATCTTTCTGTCCGGGTTCGCGCTGCTGGTGGGGGCCGTCTTCCTGCTGTTGCGGCGGATGTATCTGCCCCAGATCCGGTACATATCGCTGCCCTCCGACTTTTTTCCCCTCTTTCTGATCATCGGCATCGCCGTTTCCGGGCTGATGATGCGGTATCTCACCAAGGTGGACGTGGTCGGGATCAAGGAGCTGACCATGGGTCTGGTCACCTTCCGGCCGACCATCCCGGAGGGGGTGGGGGCGCTTTTCTATGCGCATCTGTTCTTCGTCTGTGTTCTGCTGATCTATTTTCCCTTCAGCAAGCTGATGCACATGGGCGGCGTCTTTTTGAGCCCCACGCGGAACCTGCCCAACGACACCCGCGTGGCGCGTCACGTCAACCCCTGGAACCACCCGGTCAAGGTCCATACCTACGAAGAGTATGAGGATGACTTCCGAGACAAAATGATCGAGGCTGGGCTCCCAGTTGAAAAAGGAGTGCGATAGATGGTAGAGGAACTGAAACCCGAAGAGGTACTGGCGTCCCTGGACCACGAGCCCCCCAAGGAGACGGGCTGGATGGATACGCCCGTCAACATCCGGAAGGGGATGTACTGCTACGCCGCCAATCCGAAGAGCCTGAAGACCCTGGGGTTTCCCAACGCCAGGGAGTGGAACCCCCTGGATGACGACTGGAAGCTTCCGGACAACTGGCAGGAGATCATCCACGAGGGATTCAAGGAGCGGCTCGAGAAATACCGGTCCATCAAGGTCTTCATGGACATCTGCGTCCGGTGCGGGGCCTGCGCCGACAAGTGCCA
>CAYSLC010000374.1:0-3711 GCA_964431545.1 uncultured Desulfobacteraceae bacterium
ACCACCGGCACCACCGGCGATCCGAAGGGGGTCCATTTCACCCACCGGCAACTGGTGCTCCACACCCTGTCGGTGGCCATGGCCGTGGGCTGTTACGACACCATCGGCCGGTTCCGTTCCGGGGACGTCTACATGCCCATCACCCCCATGTTCCACGTCCACGCCTGGGGGGTCCCCTATGTGGCCACCCTCCTGGGGGCCAAACAGGTCTACCCCGGCAAATACGAGCCGGAGATGCTCCTGAAGCTGATCATCCACGAGAAGGTCACCTTCTCCCACTGCGTGCCCACCATTCTCCAGATGCTCGTCAACAGCCCGGCCGCGCAGAAGGTCGACCTCTCCAACTGGAAGGTGATCATCGGCGGGGCCAAGCTCTCCAAAGGACTGGCCCGTGCGGCCCGGAACCTGGGGATCACCGTCTACACCGGCTACGGCATGTCGGAGACGTGCCCCATCATCAGCCTGGCCATGCCCAAGCCCCAGATGATGGCATGGGAGGAGGACCGGTTCCTGGACGTCATCTGCAAGACCGGCCTGCCGGTCCCTCTGGTGGAGTTCGAGGTCGTGGACCCCGAGGACAACCCCGTGTCCCACGACGGCGAATCGACGGGCGAGGTGGTCTTCCGGGCCCCCTGGCTCACCAAGACCTACTTCAAGGCCCCTGAAAAGACCCGGGAGCTGTGGCGCAACGGCTGGCTCCACAGCGGCGACGTGGGACACATCGATCCCGAAGGATACCTACAGGTCACCGACCGGATCAAGGACGTGATCAAGACCGGCGGCGAGTGGGTCTCCTCCCTCGACCTGGAGAACCTCATGAGCCAGCACGAAGCGGTGCTGGAGTCTGCGGCCATCGGGGTGGCCGACGAGAAGTGGGGGGAGCGCCCCCTGATCCTGGTTGTCCTGAAGCCCGAGTACAAGAAAAAGATCACGGAGGCCGATCTTCAGGCACATATGCAGAAGGCTGCGGCCGAAGGGAAGCTCCCCAAGTACGGCGTACCGGACCGGTACGAACTGGTGGAAGAGATCCCCAAGACCAGCGTGGGGAAATTGGACAAAAAGATGATGCGGAAGAACTACCGGTAAAATGGGGTTCCCGTTCATCCCGTCCCCGGTGAGGTAGAGCGGCCCGGTCGAGTCCGCGGGTCGATTTTACAAATCGAAATCCGGGATCCCATAAAGCGTTTCCAGTAAGGAGGAAGATATGAAGGACGTTGTCATTGCATCGGCCTGCCGGACCGCCATCGGTGCGTTCGGCGGGACCCTGCGGGATATGAACGGCGCGCTGCTGGGCGGCGTCACCATGAAGGCGGCCATCGAGCGGGCCGGCATCGATCCGGGCATGATCGACGATGTCCGATACGGGTGTTGCATGGAGCACCACGACACCCTTAATGTCACCCGGATCTCCGCCCTCATGGCGGGGATCCCCGATGCCGTCACCGCCGTCACCATCAACCGGGTCTGCATCTCCGGCATGGAGGCGGTGATCTCCGGCATGGCCATGATCCAGGCGGGGATGGCCGACGTGATCCTGGCCGGCGGCATGGAGCACATGTCCGGGGTCCCCTTTGCCGTACCAGGTGCCCGGTGGGGGCTCCGGCTCCAGGACGGGGCCTTCGTGGACGCCATGATCCACGCCCTCCACTGCGGCTCCCACATCATGCCCCTGGACGAGAGCACACCGGTGGACACCGGCCAATCCCCGGCCAAAGACTTCCTGGGCAAGCCGTATATCATGGGCCACACGGCGGAGTTCCTGGCCCAGCATCTCAAGATCGAACGGGAGGAGATGGACGAGGTGGCCCTGCGAAGCCACAACAATGCGGAGCGGGCCAACGCCGACGGCTCCTTTGCCGAGGAGATCGTCCCGGTCTCCGTCCCCCAGCGGAAGAAAGATCCCATCGATTTCGATAAGGATGAGCACTTCCGCCCCGGCATGACCCTGGAGAAGCTCCGGAGCCTGCCCCCCGCCTTCATCCCCAAGACCGGCACGGTCACCGCCGGAAACGCCAGCGGCATCAACGACGGCTCCGCCGGGATGGTGATCCTCTCCGCGGAAAAGGCGAAGGAGCTGGGGATCACGCCCCTGGCCCGGATCAAGGCGGTGGGGCGCGGCGCCTGCCACCCCTCCGTCATGGGGCTCTCTCCGGTGCCGGCGGTCCACCACCTGATGAAGAACAGCGGACTCGCCGTCTCCGACTTCGAGCTGATCGAGGTCAACGAAGCCTTCGCCGCTCAGTACATCGCCTGTGAGCGGGAGCTGGGCCTCGACCGGGAGATCACCAACGTCAACGGATCGGGCATCGGCCTGGGCCATCCGGTGGGGGCGACCGGGTGCCGGATCATGGTCTCGTTGCTTTACGCCATGAAGAAACGGGGAAAGAGCCTGGGACTGGCCACCCTCTGCGGCGGGGGCGGCATTTCCATGGCCTGCGCCCTGGAGATGATGTAGAATCGGCGGCTTGGCCACAAGCCGATTCCACCGAAACCCCCGGCGGCTCCGGCCGCCGAACCATGGATAGCGGGACAGAAAAAGGAGGAACAACCGAAATGGAGTTCGAACCGACACGGGAGCAGAAGGAGATCCAGAAGGCGGTGCGGGATTTCGTCAAGGGGGAGTTCAAAAAGGACGTGATCCACGAGCTTCTGGAGAAGCACGAGTACCCCGTCAAACTCTGGAAGAAGGCCGGGGAGCTGGGATTCATCGGGATCCACTTCCCGGAACAGTACAGCGGACAGGGCCTTGGGGTCATGGAGAACATCCTGGTGGCCGAGGAGCTGGCCAGGGGCGACAGCACCGTGGGCACGTGCCTGCTCATCGCCGACTTCGCCTCGGAGCTGATCCTCCACGTGGGCTCCGACGCCCAGAAGGAGAAATGGCTCCCCAAGGTGGCCGAGGCGGAGATCCTCTCCTGCGGCGCCTTCACGGAGCCGGACCACGGGTCGGACATCACCGTCATGAACACCACGGCCGTCAAGGACGGGGATGAGTGGGTGGTCAACGGATCGAAGATCTTCATCACCAACAGCGGCCCCCTGGCCGGCTATTACCTGGTGCTCTGCCAGACCGACCCGGATGCCCGGCCGGGCCACCGGGGGATGAGCGTCATCCTGGTGGAGGCGGACCGCCCCGGCGTGGGCAGCACCGACGTGGGCCACAAGATGGGGATCACCCTCACCTACACCGCCGAGGTCACCTTCAAGGATGTCCGGGTGCCCCTGGAGAACCTGGTGGGACAGGAGAACCGCGGGTTCTACCATGTGCTGGAGTTCTTCGACGAGAGCCGGATCCTGGTGGCGGCCCAGGCCCTGGGCACGGCCCAGGGGGCCTTTGACCGCGCCCTGGCCTACGTCAAACAGCGGGAGCAGTTCGGCAAGAAGATCGCCCAGTTCCAGGCGACCCAGCACAAGCTGGCCGACATGGCCACCAAGATCGAGATGGCCCGGCTCCTCACCTACAAGGCGGCCTGGAACTTCGACCAGGGCCGCATCGACCCCAAGCTCACCTCCATGGCCAAGATGGCCGCCGCCCGCACGGCGGTGGAGGTCTCCGACGAGGCGATCCAGCTTCTGGGCGGCTACGGGTACATGGCCGAGTACGACGTGGAGCGGTGCTACCGGGACGCCAAGATCACCGAGATCTACGAAGGCACCAAGGAGATCCAGAAGAACACCATCGCGAGCGCCCTGATCGGGAAGATCAAGTAG
>CAYSLC010000375.1:0-3663 GCA_964431545.1 uncultured Desulfobacteraceae bacterium
CGAATCAACGGCACGGACTTATCCGATGGACCGGATTTGATTGATCCAAATAAACGATTCATTCACTTTCCAGCAAAAGGAGGTAAGGCATGAAGGGGTCCAAAAAAATCCATCCGGGAATCGCCGATCTGGTCGAACAGCTCCAGCAGGGGAAGCTGTCGCGACGGGAATTCATTCGTTATGCCGCCCTGCTCGGCGTGTCGGCTGCGGCGGCCGGACAGATGCTGGGGATTCCATGGCCGAGACGGGCCGCGGCCGCGGACATCCGCCGCGGCGGGACGATCCGCGTCGCATCCAGCGTCCAGAAAGTCACCCACCCGGCCCAGTTCTCCTGGGTGGAGCCGACCAACATGCTGCGCCAGGTGGCCGAATACCTCACCTATACGGACAAGGACAACATCACCCACCCGTACCTTTTGAAAGACTGGGAGGTCAGCGATGACCTGAAGACCTGGACCCTCAATCTGCGCGAGGGGATCAAGTTCAACAACGGCGACGAGTTGACCGCGGACGACGTCTTCTTCTCCATGAACCAGTGGCTCAACAAGGATGTGGGCTCCTCGATCCTCGGGATGATGGGCGCCTACCTCGATCCCAACGGCATCGAAAAAGCGGGCACCTATCAGATCAAACTCCACCTGAAGAAGCCGGAGATCGCGGTGCCGGAGCACCTGTTCCACTACCCGGCCATGATCCTCAACCACCGGACCTTCGAGGGCGACTTCATCAAGGCGCCCCACGGCACCGGTCCGTACACCCTCGATGTCTACAAGGAGAGCGAGCGGGCCGTTTTCAAACGCCGGGAGGACTACTGGCAGAAGGGGGCCGACGGAAAGCCCCTGCCCTACATGGACGCGATGGAGTTCGTGGACATGGGGGACGAGATGGCGCCGAGGATCGCCGCGCTCCGGGCCGGGGAGATCGACATGATCGACCTGGCCACCACCGGCGGCACCGCCGTCTACCAGGCCCTCAAGGATTACAAGGGCGTCCAGGTCAAGCCCATCGGGACCGCCCAGGCCCGGGTCATGCGCATGCGCGTGGATCTCAAGCCCTGGGACGACAACCGGGTCCGCATGGCGCTGAAGCTCTGCCAGCACCGGGAGAAGATCCTCGGCCTGGCCTACTTCGGCCAGGGCCTGCTGGCCCACGACTTCCACGTGGCGCCGGTCCATCCGGAATATTGCGATAAGAAGGTCCCCGGATACGACCCGAAGAAGGCCAAGGAACTCCTCAAGGAGGCCGGCTATCCGGACGGCCTCCGGGTCAACCTGGCGGTGGGGAGCGAATGGACCGATGTGGTCCGGTACGCGGAGATCCTCAAGCAGGACGCGGCCCCGGCCGGCTTCAACGTCGTGCTCCAGACCATGCCCACCAGCCAGTACTGGGAGAAGTGGACCGAGGTCGACCTCGGCGTCACCCCCTGGACCCACCGGCCCCTGGGGACCATGGTGCTCAACCTGGCCTACGTCAACGACGAGAACGGCAAACCGGTCGCCTGGAACGAGACCAACTGGGCGGATCCGGAGTTCTCACGCCTTCTCACCGAAGCCAACGGCACCCTGAACGTGGACGAACGGCGCAAGATCTTCTGCAAGCTGGAACAGATCCAGTGGGAGCGGGGTTCCATCGGCATCGCCTGGTGGCAGAACAACTGGCAGATCGTCACCAAGCGGGTGAGGGATTCCGAGCCGCACCCCACGGGGTACATGCTCTTCAACGAGGTCTGGCTCTCCAAAGGGTAAATCCGGATAGAAGCCCATGAAAATGGGGGCGGACGCCGGCGCGACCGGTGACCGCCCCCATCGACCCCGCCAACCGTTAGGAACGACAGATGGCCAAGTTTATCCTCAGGCGCTTTATCCTGATGCTGATCACCATGATCCTGGTGTCGATCGCGGTCTTCATGATCACCGAGGCCTCCCCCGGCAACGTCGCCAAGAACGTCCTGGGCGCCTTCATCACCCCGGAACAGGAAGAGTCGTTCCTGGCCCAGATGGGGCTCGACAAGCCGGCCTACGTCCGTTACATCTACTGGCTGATCGGAAGCGACTGGCTGGCGGACGACAAGGTGGGGATGGAGCTGCGGCGGCTCACCAACGAGGAGGGGTTCGTGGAGTGGTGGGCCGTGCGCGAGGACGGCGCCCTGGTCCGCTGGAAGCTGGAGGGGGACAACCTCATCGCGGTGGCCAAGCTCCCCAACGCCGGGATCACCACGGAATACACCAACAACGAACGGTGGAAAACCCAGGACGACGGCACCAGCTACTTCTGGGGCGTCGATATGGCGAACCACGTGGTGCGGTGGGAGAAGGGGGCCGACACCGAGGTCTGGTCCTTTGTCATCGGAACCGGGTGGATGAAGGCCTCCGGCGGCCCCGTGGAGTACATCCCCCTGAAAAAAGGGTTCGTCCGGGGGGACCCGGGGGTCTCGCTGCGCACCGGCCGCCCGGTCTCCAAGACCATCTTCACCCGGCTGCGCAACTCCGTGGTGCTGGCCGGCATCGCCTTCGTGCTGGTGATGCCCGTGGCCCTGCTGCTGGGAATGATCGCCGGCCTCAAGGAGGGGTCGATCCAGGACCGGATCCTCTCCATCGGCGGCATGATGTTTTCGGTAATCCCGGAGTTCGCCACCGGTATCTTCCTGATCCTGATCATGGCCGTCTGGCTCCAGATCGTGCCCGGGGCCACGGTCTTCGGCGAGTCCGCGCCGTGGGAGCGCCCCGACATGCTGGTCCTGCCGGTGCTCACCCTCACCCTGATCGAACTGGGGTACATCCTGCGGATCACCCGGGCCTCCATGGTGGAGGTGATGAAGTCGCCCTACATCCGGACGGCCCAGCTCAAGGGGCTGCCGTATTGGCGGATCATCTACAAGCACGCCGTGCGAAACGCCCTGATGGCGCCCATCACGGTCATCATGCTCCACGTCAACTGGCTCATGGGCGGGATCGTGATCGTGGAGGTGGTCTTCGGCTATCCGGGGCTGGGCAAGTACCTCCTCGATTCGGCCATGTTCAAGGACATCAACGGGCTGGAGGCCGGCGCCATGATCCTGGTGCTGTTGGCCGTCGGCACACAGTTGGTGGCCGACGTGATCTACACCTTCCTCAACCCGCGGATCCGATACACGTAACCAAAGGAAGTCCCTATGAGCGACGCTGAAAGCACAACCGCGAACACGACCGGGCGGGGCGACGCCATCGATCCCCTTCCCGACTTACAGCAACGCAGCTTTTTCCAGCGGTGGTGGGAGGGGTTTTCCATCATCTTCGCCTCCAAGACCGCCACGGTGGGGCTGATCCTGGTGCTGTTCTGGGTCTTCGTGGCGATCTTCGCCCCCTTTCTGACCCCGTACACGCCCCTGGAGCAGGACTGGAAATCGCCCAACAGCGGGCCGAGCGCCGAGCACATCCTCGGCACCGACGAGCTGGGACGGGATCTGTGGTCCCGGCTCATCTACGGGGCCCGTGTGGTGCTCGTGATCCTGCCCATCTCCGAGGATGTCTGGATCCCCGGGGGGACGGCGATCTGGGGGGTCATCGTGGCCCTGCTGGTGGGGACCGCCCTGGGCCTGATCAGCGGCTACTACGGCGGATGGATCGACGAGATCACCATGCGCCTGCTCGACGCCATGATGGCGGTGCCGATCATCCTCCTCTA
>CAYSLC010000376.1:0-3662 GCA_964431545.1 uncultured Desulfobacteraceae bacterium
CCTCTGTCCCTCTCTCACTTCGGCGCCGGAAAGGCAAACTCCCGAAACGCCTCGATCTGATCCTTGTTTCCCAATACCGCCACAAAATCCCGCGGAAAAAACCGGTGGTCGGCGTCGGGGTTGGGGTGGACCCGTCCTTCCTGGATGATCCCCACCACCGAGGCACCGGTTTTTTTGCGAATTTCCAGCTGCCGGATGCTTTCGCCCACCATGGGGCTGCCGTCGGGCAACTGGATCCAACTCACATCCATCATCAATCCTGCGTTCTGGAGAAGATCGATGGCGTTGTAGCCGCCCCGTTCGTGGTGAAGGGCGGCATACTGCTCCCTGCGGACGGCATCCGTGAATTTGACGATCTCCCCGGCCGGGATGTTGAGGTGGAAGAGCATCACCCGGGTGATCTCCAGCCCCGCTTCCAGTTCCGGCTGCACCACCTCGAAGACGCCTCGATCGTAAAGCGTTTTCATTTGGTCCATGCCTTCGGCCTGGGCGATGATGGGCAGTCCGGGCTGAATCAGTCGGGCCCCATCGACGATGGACTGGGCGATAAAGATGGACGGCGTGGTGATGAGCAGCAGCCTTGCGTTGTCGACATGGCAGGCCTCCAGCACCACGGGCTGACTGATGTCGCCGTAGATGACCGGCATCGCATCGCGTTTCATCTCTTCCACCCGGCGGTAATCCATCTCCACCACGACAAAACTCATGTGGAGCTTCCGCAGAATCTGCGCCAGAAAAGACCCGAGATTCCCGCCGCCGGCGATGACCACGTGGTCGTTGAGCCCGGAAGCCGGCAGGTTGACGGTCTGCACCGGTTCGTGTTTGAACATCCGCTTGCGCAGGGCGTAAATGGGGGCGGTCAAACGGGCGAGAAAAGGGGTGAGGATCATGGTGATGATGGTGGTATTGAGCACCAGCATATACAGCTCGTTGGAGATGGAATCCGTGGCTTCCCCCACCCGGGCCAGCACGAAGGAAAACTCCCCCACCTGGAAGAGCCCCAAGCCCACGGCCAGAGGCACCACGTTGTAGTAACCGAAGAGACGGGCCAACCCCGCGAAGATCGCGCCTTTTCCCAAAGAGACCAGTGCCACCAGGAGCAACACTTGCCAGATGTGGGCAAGGAGATAAGCCGGATCCAGCAGCATCCCCACCGAGGCGAAAAAGAGGAGGCCGAACAGATCCCGCAACGGAATGATGTCGCTCAGGGCCTGATGTCCGTAATCGGATTCCCCCAGCACCATACCGGCCACAAAAGCCCCGAAGGCGAAGGAGAGGCCCACCAGGTAGGTGCCGTACCCCACGCCGAGACCGATGGCGGTAATGGCCAGCAGGAACAGTTCCCGGGAGTTCCAGCGGGCGATGTACCGGATCAGCAAGGGGAGGAGCCGCGTGCCCAAAAGGATCATGACCGCAAGGAATGCCGCGGCCTTCAGCCCCGCCAGCCCCAGTGTAGGCAGGCCCGAGGCCGGATCGCCGAGCTGGGGCAGGATGATCATCATGGGCACCACGGCCAGGTCCTGGACGATGAGCATGCCGATCATCACCCGGCTGGAGAGGGTCCCCAGCCGGCCGGTGGACATGAGGGTCTTGAGCAGCACCATGGTGGAGGACAGCGAAATCAGGGCCCCCAGCCAGACCGAGGTGTGCCAGTCCCATCCGAACAATTGGCCGATGCCGAATCCGTAGGCCATGGTCAGCAGGATCTGGATGGGGGTTCCGATGAGGGCCACGGACCGGACCGGCCTGAGTTCGTTGAAGGAGAATTCCAACCCCAGCGCGAAAAGGAGCAGGGCCACGCCGATCTCGGCCAGGAGTTCGATGGTGTGGATGTCCGACACGGTCACGGCCCCGGTGTGGGGACCCACCAGGATGCCGGCCAGGATGTAGCCCAGCACCAGGGGTTGTTTGAGTTGTTGGGCAATAAGGCCGCCGATGAGGCCGGCCAGTACGATGACGGCGATGTCCGCAGCGATTCCCATAGATGTCCCGATCCCGGTGGTTTCGGTTCCAGTGCAGAGGCTTCAGCGCCTTACCCGTGGGTTGACGCCCTCGGCCGGCTTTTGTTATACACAAACGTCATTGAAAAAAGGCAATTTTTTAGCCATAAGGAGAAATCCCATGAAGAAGACCCTCACCTTGCTGTCCCTGTTGTGTTTCCTGGCCGCCCCCGCCCTGGCGGATACGGATACGGTGGCGATTTCCGTCAGTCAGTTTGTGGAGCATCCGGCCCTGGACGCTGTCCTCCAGGGGTTCCGGGATGATATGGCGGAGGCGAAAATCCCCGTGGACTACAACATCCATAACGCCCAGGCCAACATGGCCACCGCCAACCAGATCGCCAGCCAGATCATGGGCGAGCGGCCGGACCTGATCCTGTCCATCGCCACCCCCACCTCCCAGGCCTGCGCTCAGGCCATGAAAAAAGCCGACCACATGAAAACGACACCGATGCTCTTTACCGCGGTCACCGATCCGGTCAGCGCCGGCCTGGTGTCGGACCTGGAGCGGCCCGGGGCCAATATCACCGGCGTTTCCGACCTGCTGCCGGTAAATGAGCACATGAAAATGGTAACATCCTTTTTCCCGGATCTCAAGACGTTGGGGGTGCTCTACAACGCCGGCGAAGCCAATTCCAAGGCCACCGTGGTCCGCATCCGGGAGGCGGGGAAACGGATGGGGTTCTCGGTGGTCGAAGCCACGGCGGCCAAATCCAGCGAAGTCTATCAGGCCGCCAAGAGCCTGGTGGGCCGGGTGGACGCCATCTTCGTCCCCACGGACAACACCGTGGTCTCGGGCCTGGAGTCGGCCGTCAAGGTCTGTATCCAGACCCGGACCCCCCTGTTTTGCGCCGATGTGGATTCCGTGGCCCGGGGCGCCGCGGCGGCCATGGGGTTCGACTACTACAAACACGGCCGCCAGACCGGCGCCATGGCCCGGCGGATCCTGGCGGGGGCCGACCCGGCCGAAACGCCGGTGGAATTCCAGGAGGAATTGTCCCTTCACATCAACCTCGGGTCGGCAAAACAGATGGGTGTGAACGTGCCGCCGGCGGTTCTTGAGCGGGCGGATAAGATTTACGAGTGATCAGACGGGGGCAGAGGGCAGAGGGCAGAGGACAGTGATACCTGAATGACCGCCTACGCTTTCATCGGGGCCCTGGAGCAGGGGGCCGTCTACGGGATCATGGTCCTGGGGGTGTATCTCACCTTCCGGGTGCTCAATTTTCCGGACCTGACCGTGGACGGCAGCCTGCCCCTGGGGGCCGCGGTGTCCGCGGTGGCCATCGGCCGGGGGGTGGACCCGTTCCTCTCCCTCCTGCTGGCCCTGGGGGCCGGATGCCTGGCCGGGGCCGTGACCGCCCTGCTCAACACCAAGCTGAAGATCCTCCACCTCCTGGCGTCGATTCTGACCATGATCGGGCTCTATTCCGTCAACATCCGGATCATGGGCGGTCCCAATGTGTCCCTGCTGGGGTCCTATACGGTGCTGGACCCGGTCATGGCGTGGGGGGTCCCGGGATATCTGGCGGCGCCCATTCTTTTTGCCGTCATCTCCCTGGCGGTGACAGGCGCGATTATCTGGTTTCTCCATACGGAGCTGGGGCTGGCCATGCTGGCGGCCGGCGACAATCCCCAGATGATCACCAGCCAGGGGGGCAA
>CAYSLC010000377.1:0-3649 GCA_964431545.1 uncultured Desulfobacteraceae bacterium
CATGAACCGGTCCACCTGGGCCTCGGGCAGGGGGTAGGTCCCCTCCTGGTCGATGGGGTTCTGGGTGGCGAGCACCAGAAAGGGATCTCCCAAAAGGAAGGTGGTCTCCCCGATGGTCACCTGCCGCTCCTGCATCGCCTCCAGCAGGGCCGACTGGACCTTGGAGGGGGCCCGGTTGATCTCGTCGGCCAGGATCACGTTGTGGAAAATGGGCCCCTTCTTGGT
Organism: uncultured Desulfobacteraceae bacterium; assembly: GCA_964431545.1. Lineage (GTDB taxonomy): Bacteria > Desulfobacterota > Desulfobacteria > Desulfobacterales > JAABSP01 > CAYSLC01. Next base: position 226 of record CAYSLC010000377.1, read on the forward strand.
GGTGAAATCCCCGGTCTTGGGCCGGTAGATCTCGGTGCCGATGAGGTCGGCCGGGAGCAGGTCCGGGGTGAACTGGATCCGCCGGAACTCGGCTCGGATGGTCCGGGCCAGGGCCTTGACGGCGCTGGTCTTGGCCAGCCCCGGCACCCCCTCGATGAGGATGTGCCCCTTGGTAAAGAGTCCGATCAGCAGCCCGTCCACCAGGGCCCGCTGCCCCACCAGGACCCGGCCGATCTCCGCCTTGATCCGGTTCACCAGAAGATGTTTTTCCTCGATCCGCCGTTTCAGGTCCTCCGTCGTCAATCCGCCCTCCTGTCTGGATGTTTCATCAGATCCGAATTTATGAAACAGAAAACCGCGGATGTCAAGAAGCTAGCTGACGTACTTTTCTCTTGGCCGGGCTTCGGGGTGGCCGATCTCCCGGAGCCGGTTTTCGATTTTCGCCTCTCCGGTTCCGGCCGGACCCAGAAATTCTATTTGACATGCGTCTTTCTGTAATCTATGTATAATAAATTCAATGGGATACCTCGACGACCGATGTCGGTTCCGGGTACTCTCGGGCGCCTTTTTCCCTGGGAATACATCGGTCGAAAAAGGACCCCATGAAAGGACACAGGATAACCAAAACGCGCAATAATCAATGGCTGGATTTAAGGACGGGACGACGGAAAGGAGGCAGGAAAATTATGGATAAGATTCTGAGAATCGATGTGGGGGCCGACGGAGGCCCCAAGGCCACGGTCACGGACCTCGGCGAATACGCCGGCATGGGAGGCCGCGCCATGACCTCCATGGTGGTCTTCAAGGAGGTCCCGCCGGACTGCCACCCCCTGGGACCGGAGAACAAACTCGTCATCGCGCCGGGCCTGATGACCGGCTCCGCCGCCTCCACCTCGGGCCGAATCTCCGTGGGGTGCAAAAGCCCCTTGACCGGCGGCATCAAGGAGGCCAACGCCGGGGGCCAGGCCGGCCAGGTGATGGCCCGGCTCGGGTACGCCGCCATCGTCCTGGAGGGGGAGCCGAAGGATGACGCCCTCTACAAGGTCTTCGTCAACAAGGACGGGGTCCGGATCGAAAAGGCCGACGGCTTCAAGATGCTGACCAACTACGATTTGGCGGAGAAGATCAAGGCCGACCACGGAGAGAAGGTGGCCATGATCTCCATCGGACCGGCCGGCGAGATGAAGATGGGGGCAGCCACCGTTGCGGTGACCGATCCGGAGTTCCGGCCCACCCGCCACGCCGGCCGGGGGGGTGTGGGCGCCGTCATGGGGGCCAAGGGGATCAAGGCCATCGTGCTGGACGACGCCGGCATGGGCATGCGCCGGGCCGCCGACCCGGACAAGTTCAAGGAGGCCAACAAGAAGTTCGTGGAGGGTCTGCGGGGGCATGCCGTCACCGGACAGGGGCTTCCGGCCTACGGCACCAACGTGCTGACCAACGTCATCAACGAGGCCGGTGCCTATCCCACCTACAACTTCAAGCAGGGCCAGTACGACGATGCCGCCAAGATCAGCGGGGAGACCTTCGCGGAGCTGGAGACGAAACGGGGCGGGAATCCCACCCACGGCTGCCACCGGGGCTGCGTGATCCGCTGCTCCGGCATCTACATGGACAAAGACGGCCATTACATCACCAAACAGCCGGAGTACGAGACCGTCTGGGCCCACGGCGGCAACTGCGGCATCTGCGACCCCGACGCCATCGCCAAGCTCGACTTCATGGACGACAACATCGGGCTCGACACCATCGAGATGGGGGTCACCATCGGCGTGGCCATGCAGGCGGGCCTGGCCAAGTTCGGCGACGCCGAGGCCGCCATCAGGCTGCTGGAGGAGGTGGGACAGGGGACCCCGCTGGGCCGGATCCTGGGCAACGGCGCCGCCGTCACGGCCCGGACCTTCGGCCTGGAGCATGCCCCGGTGGTCAAGGGCCAGGCCATGCCCGCCTATGATCCGAGGGCGGTCAAGGGGATCGGCGTCACCTACGCCACCACCCCCATGGGCGCGGATCACACCGCCGGGTACGCCATCGCCACCAACATCCTCAAGGTGGGCGGCGACGTGGATCCCCTGGGAACGGAAGGGCAGGTGGAACTCTCCCGGAACCTCCAGATCGCCACGGCGGCCCTCGATTCCACGGGGTACTGCCTCTTCATCGCCTTTGCCATCCTCGACCAGCCCGAGACCTTCAACGCCATGGTGGAGAGCATCAACGGCATGTACGGCATGAGCATGACGGCGGACGACGTGACGGCGCTGGGCAAGAAGATCCTCTCCATGGAACGGGAGTTCAACAAAAAGGCCGGCTTCACCGAGGCCGACGACCGGCTGCCCCGGTACATGAAGCGGGAGCCCGTCACCCCCCACAATGTCACCTTCGACATTCCGGACGAACAGCTGGACACCGTGTTCAACTGGTAGATTCGGCAAAATCCATATGGACGCGGGCGGCGGCTTCGAGCGCTTCGGGGACGCCGCCCGGCCCGAAACCAAAAAAGGCCGATGCTCCCATGCGAGGGCATCGGCCTTTTTCCGTCGGACCGCGGTTGCCGGCCGGCGATTGTATTCCGTTCGGAGTTCCGCCTTCAGGCGGCTGCTGACCGGCGTGTGACGAAGCCGCCTGAAGGCGGAACTCCGAACAGAAGGCGGAACTCCGATCGGATCAATGGTTTCATCCGGGGAGGCCGAGGCCGGCTCAGCCGATTCCCTTCCTCACCCGCTCCGGGTGCCGATCACGGTGACGGCGGCCCGGCGGCGCCTGGATCGATTGTCGTGGTTGATCAGGACCACCTGCTGCCAGGTGCCCAGGGCCGGCTTTCCGTTCCGGACGGCCACCACGACGGAGGGGCCGAGCAGGGCCGCCTGGACGTGGCTGTGGCCGTTGCCGTCGTGCCAGGCCTGCTCGTGGGCATAATAGGCGTCCGGGGGCGCCAGACAGTCGATGGCCGCCTTGAGGTCCGCCACCACTCCCGGCTCGTACTCGATGGTGGTCACCGATCCTGTGGAGCCGACCACGGAGACGCTGGCTTGGCCATCAATGACGCCGGATTGTTCGATGATCTTCCGGAGGGGTCCGGTGATGTCCCGGATATCCATCCCCGTCTCCATGGGGACCTCCACCTCGCCGGCGTGGATCGCCATCTCCGTCACGGGGCACTCCCCTCTTCGGCCTCCCCGGCCTCCCGCGCCAGCCGTTCCTCCTCCTCCACCTCGTCGAGGAACTTGATCTTCCCGCTCAGGTTGAGCAGGACGATGGCCAAAAACCATCCATTGATGATGATGATGCCCGCCATCGCCTTGTAGAACTCGTCGAAGCTGATCAGCCAGAAGGCGAAGATCATGGAGACGATGAAGAGCAGGATGGAGAGCCGGACGATTCTGTCTTGGGGTTCCATGTCTGGACCGTATCCTCGCTGTTCTGT
>CAYSLC010000378.1:0-3621 GCA_964431545.1 uncultured Desulfobacteraceae bacterium
AGCCCCAGATACGCCCGCTTCACCTCCTCGTTGGCCAGAAGGCTTGCGGCGGCGTCGGCCAGGGTGATGCGGCCGTTCTCCATGACGTAGCCGCGGTGGGCGATCTTGAGGGCCAGGTTGGCGTTCTGCTCCACCAGGAAGATGGTGGTCTGGTTTTCGGTGTTGATCTTCTCGATGATCTCGAAGATCTGGCGGACCACCAGGGGGGCGAGGCCGAGGGAGGGTTCGTCCATGAGCAGGAGCTTGGGCCGGGCCATGAGGGCCCTGGAGATGGCGAGCATCTGCTGTTCCCCGCCGCTCAGGGTCCCGCCGGGCTGGTGGCGCCGCTGGGCCAGGATGGGGAAGAGTTCGAAGATGTACTCCAGATCGGTCTTGATCCCTTCCCGGTCGTTTCGGAGAAACGCCCCCATGTCGAGGTTCTCCATGACGGTGAGAAAGGGGAAGATCCGCCGTCCCTCCGGGACCTGGCTGATGCCCAGGGCGACGATCTCGTCCGGGTTCATTTCGTGGATGGGGTGATCCTTGAACCAGATCTCTCCGGAGCGGGGGGGCGCGATGCCGCTGATGGACATGAGGGTGGTGCTCTTGCCGGCGCCGTTGGCCCCGATCAGGCAGATGATCTCCCCTTCCCCGATCTCGATATCGACCCCCTTGAGCGCCTGGATGTTCCCGTAGTAGGTGTTGACGTCGACGAGTCTAAGCATCGGGGTCCTCTCCGAGGTAGGCCTTGATCACCGCCGGGTCGTTCCGGATCTCCGCCGGCGTTCCCTGGGCGATCTTTTTACCGTAGTCCATGACGAAGATCCGGTCGGAGAGGCTCATCACCAGCTTCATGTCGTGTTCGATCAGCAGGATCGAGACCTTCTCCTCGTCCCGGATCTGGTTGATCAGCCGGTCGAGATCCTGGGTCTCCTGGGGGTTCATGCCGGCGGCCGGTTCGTCCAGCAGCAAAAGAAACGGCTCGGTGGCCAGGGCCCGGGCGATCTCCAGGCGGCGCTGGGCCCCGTAGGGCAGATTCTTGGCCAGGTCGTTGACGAACCGGGCAAGGCCCATTCGCCGGAGGATGGCGTAGCTGTCATCCACCGCCTGCTGCTCCTCGCGCAGGTTCCACTTGAACCGGAGCATGGCGCCGGCCACCCCCGTCCGGGTGCGGCAGTGCCGGCCGATCATGACGTTTTCCAGCACCGTCATGTTGGGAAAGAGCCGGATGTTCTGGAAGGTCCGGGCCATGCCCCGCTCGGTGACCAGGTTCGGCTTGAGGCCGTTGATCCGCTCCGGCCCCTTTCCGGGGGCCCGGATCACCACATCCCCCTGGGTGGGGCTGTAGATGCCGGTGATGCAGTTGAAGATGGTGGTCTTTCCGGCGCCGTTGGGCCCGATGAGGGCGGCGATCTCCCCCTCCCGGACGTCCATGTCCAGCCGGTCGAGGGCCCGCAGGCCTCCGAAATCCATGGTCATGCCGGTGATGTCGAGGATCGGTTCCATCCCTACCCCTCTTCGCCGGCGTCGGCGCCCTTGAACTCATACGCCCGCCGGCCCCCGCTGATCAGCCCCTGGGGCCGGAAGACCATCATGATCACCAGGATGGCGCCGAAGAGGATCATCCGGTAGTCGGAGAAGGCCCGGAGGTATTCCGGCAGCAGGATCAGGACCAGGGCCCCGCAGATCACCCCCACGATGGAGCCCATCCCCCCCAGCACGACGATGCACAGGATGATCGCCGACTCCAGGAAGGTGAAGCTGGCCGGATTGATGAAGGTGGTCTTGGCGGCGAAGATGACGCCGGCCATCCCCGCCCAGGTGGCCCCCAGGGCGAATGCCGTCAGCTTGGTCTTGGTCCGGTCGATGCCCATGGCCTGGCAGGCGATCTCATCCTCCCGAAGGGCCTCCCAGGCCCGGCCGATGCGGGAGTTCTGAAGCCGGTTGACGAAGAAGATGGTGACGGCCACCAGCCCGAGCATCAGGAAGTAGAGGTAGATGGTGGCCCCGTTCAGGGAGAGTTCGATGCCGAACAATCCGGGCCGCGGAATGTTGGCGATGCCGCTGGGGCCGAAGGAGAACTCGTTCCAGTTCTCCAGGATCAGCCGGATGATCTCCCCGAACCCCAGGGTGACGATGGCCAGATAATCCCCCCGGAGCCGAAGGACGGGAAAGCCGAGCAGAATCCCGAAGAGCGCGCCCAGCAGGGCGCCCACCGGGAGAACGGTCCAGAATCCCAGGCCGAAGTGGTGGTTGAGCAGGGCGTAGGCGTAGGCGCCCACGGCGTAAAACGCCACATATCCCAGGTCGAGGAGTCCGGCGAGTCCGATGACGATGTTGAGCCCCAGGCCCAGCATCACATAGATCAGGGCCGTGGTCATGATGTTGACCTGGTAGGTGGAGAAGAGGAAGGGAAAGATCCCCACGGAGAGGAGGACCGCCGAAACGATGGCGTAGAAGAGTTTCCGGTTGTCCATGATCCGCTGGACCAGCGGAACCTTCCCAGCCTCTCCCGCCTCCTCCCGTTTCCGGCCGGCCTCCTTCCGCTCGATCAAGTACCGCCAGACAAAGGAGATCACGAAACTCCCGACCCCCACCAGGATGAGATTGTTCCAGCGAAACTCCACCACGTCCTCGATGGGATTGACCCGGATGACCATGATGGGAAAGGTCAGGAACATGAACCAGAGGGAGACGAGAACCGATTTTTTGATTTCCGTCAGACTCAGCATAGGCGATTCGATCATCCCCTTCTTAAGATCCGACCGGCGCCGTGAACCGCGCCGAAACGGACGGATTCGGTGAAAAAAATTAGACCTTCTGCTCCGTATCCCGGCCCAGGATCCCGGCGGGCCGGAAGATCAGGATGAAGACCAGGAGGGTGAAGGCGAAGACGTCCTCGTAGTCGCTGGAGACATACCCGGTGGCGAAGCTCTCGGTCCAGCCGAGGACGAGCCCCCCCAGCACGGCGCCGGGGACGCTTCCGATCCCGCCGAGCACCGCCGCCGTGAAGGCCTTGATCCCGGCGATGAACCCGATATAGAAGTTGATCATCCCGATGTGGGAGGCGATGAGGACCCCGCCGATGGCGGCCGTTCCCGAACCGATGATGAAGGTGAAGGAGATGACCCGGTTGACGTTGACGCCGGTGAGCATGGCCATCTCCTTGTCCTGGGCCGTGGCCCGCATCGCCTTCCCCAGCCGGGTGAACTTGATCAGGAAGCTCAGCACCACCATCACCAGGGCGGTGGTGATGACGATGACCACCTCCGCGGAGCTGATGATGTGGGCATACGGATCCATGAACCCGAACTCCGGAATCAGGCTCGGGAAGGGGAGAAAGTCGGAGGTCTGGGCGAGAAGCACGTAGTTCTGGAGAAAGATCGACATGCCGATGGCGCTGATGAGCGCCGAGAGCCGCTGGGCCTTGCGCAGCGGCTTGTAGGCCAGCTTTTCGATGGTATATCCGTAGCTGGCGGACCAGACCACCGCCGCCAGGGAGGCGAGCACCAGAATGGAGAGTTCGTTGAACCCGAGCAGGGTCAGGGTGCTGGCCACGATGAGGGCCGTGAAGGCGCCGATCATGTAGATCTCGCCGTGGGCGAAGTTGATCAGCTCGATGATCCCGTAGACCATCGTGTA
>CAYSLC010000379.1:0-3487 GCA_964431545.1 uncultured Desulfobacteraceae bacterium
TTGATCACCCGGAACAACAGCTTATCGATCCCCTCCTCATCCACATCGGCGGGCAGCGGGGATGCGGGAAGCGCCTCCACCATCTGGTGCTCCAGACCCCGTGCCTCCGAAAGCAGTTCCTCGTAGGTCAAGGCGCCGTCACGGATGGCCGCCAGCGCCTCGGCATCGGGGCGGCGGACCCGCAGGTCGCCGGTCCGGACGAGTTCCAAGCCGGTCCGCATCAAGCGGATGAGGTGCATGGCATGTTTGGTGTCGTAGCCGAACCGGGACTCCAGTTCGGCACGGGCGGGATTTCGCTCCGCCTTCCAGCGGTGGTACGACTCCCAGTGCTTGCGCGCCGCCCGGTACCCGCGTTCCCGGTCGAGGAGCGCCAGAAGCTCCCTGGGGACACCCAGGCTCTCGGCGGCCTTGCCACGGCGTTTTCCCCGCGCCTCGTCCGTGTCGGAGGCGCCCAGGATATCGGCCCAGAACGCCTCCATCCGCTCCGCCAGCGCGATGCGGGTCGCCTTGGGCATCTCCAGATCGTCGATGGACCAGCTCCGCAGCTTGGCCGCGATGGCCGCCTCGATCCGATTCCGGTCATCCGCGCTCAGGGTGGCGATGCCCGGCAAACCGAAGTCCTCCCGGGTGGGCGGGGCTTTGGGCGGGTTCAACAGCCAGGATCTATGGGTCTTGATCCTCTTTAGCTGGGCCAGGGCGTATCCCAAATAGGTCTGCTGGACCTTCTTTGAGAGAAACGCATGCCGCCGCTCCCGGATGGCGCCCCACGCACGGCTTTCCAGGAGCCAGTCCCGTGGATCCGCGAACAGGATCTCCAGCGTGTTGGGATTTGCCCCGGCGCAGAGTCGGACGAACTTGGCGACATCGAAGATGGTCGTTTCGGTGTTCCCCGGCTCCAGGGCGATTCCCCGACCTTTCAGACCCCCGGCCGCCCGAACGGCCAAGCCTTCCGTCAGCGGCCCCTCATACTGCTCGAAAGTGTTCCGGTGGGAGAGCCGTGAGGGGAGCGGCGCCACGCCCACACCGCGCAGGTCCACATCCGAATCGGGCCGTTCCGTGCCGTGTGCGTGGCTTCCGGCAAGGGTCAGGAAAATGGTGTGTTCGTCGGGCTGAAAGACGGTCTTCATCGGTTACCGGCCCCCGGAAAGGCGGAGCCCCACGATGAATTCGTTCAGTTCGTCCCTTGCCGGCGCTTCCTCGGGAAGCCCGCTCTTCTCGTAGGCGTCCGAGAGCCACCCTTCCAGCTTGTCGAGTTCCCTCTCGTGCCGTTCGATCTCGACGGCTTCGAGCGGGGTCTTCTCATCCGCGCGCCGCTTCCGGTCCACCAGCTCCGGAATTTGCGGCAGGTTGAACGCCTCGTTGAGCACCGTGATGTTGGATTCGATCCCGCCCCCCCGGAGGACGCGAATCCCGGTCAGATAGACGCGGTATGCGTAGAGAAGGTGTTTGACCGTCGGACGATCGGACTCCCGGAGCAGCTTGCGCCGGCTGTGGGCGAAGCCCCGGTAATGGCGGTGGAGCCCTCGGGTCAGGCACCGGTGTCCCATCTCCCGCAGCGCCTCGAACGCTTGTCCACCCGCCACCACCAGCGGAGAAAAGAGTTGTTCCAGCACATACCCGTTGTGGCGGATCATCATCCGGGCGAACTTGCGGAGGTCATGGGCGACGAAATCCACCTCGATGCCGTCCTCCGTTGTCTCCTGGATCGTTCGGGTCTCCCGGGGCCGCCCCAGCCCGATCAATTCCGCCGTGGGCAGAAGAAAGGCGCCCCTTACGTCTACGTCACTGTCCGGCGAGGCGAACCCGTAGAGATGGGCGCCGCTGATGGTGGCAAAAACGAGGTCGTTTTCCCGGCGGGCCATGGCGGCCATCCGTCGGCGGTCGACCATCCGCCAGACTTCGTCAATCCATGGGTTTTCCATTTCACCATGTTCCGCAACGGAGTTGTCCGGCTCAGACCGGCCGAGGCTCTCGTGTGATTGGATCGACCGTCGAAAAGGGCATGTCCCCCCTCCCTCGAATCAGATCAATTGAAATCCACCGGCCTGGTGCGGTCCCGTCCAACAGCCCCGGATAGATCCCTGCGGTTACGTTCTTTCCGCTATTCGACCTCCGTCCACCAGATCCGTTCGAACCCGAGGGAAATCACCGCGTATTTCCGCAAGCGAAGGTTTTTGTGGCGTTTCCCGAGAATGTCTCCGTATTCTTCCACTTGACGCTTTGCCGATGCCATCGCCCGTATCATCGATGGCAGGGATTTTAGCTGACTGTGGGGCAGGTCTCGGGCCGCTTCGGCGGACAACGCCGCGTCTTTCAACGGGACGAACTTGAATTCGATGAGAATATCCAGGATGGTGAACCGTCGCATGTCCGGCCGGACGATCATGGTCAGATCGGCCCGCCTCCGGTCGAGTTCTCTTTCGGAATCCATGATGTAGAGGATGTCGTTGTAAAGCAAGGTCAGGAAAGCGGTTTTCACGGTGAGTTCATTGGCCCATCGGTAATCCGGACTTTGGAACACCTTGAAATATTTGTTTTCCACGAATTCACACAGATCCGCCATGTCACCGTTCTGGTACAACTTCTTGGCGGCCAGGGACCCTTCGTCCCGGTCCCAGGGATCCGGCAGCAGCAGGGTCTGGAGCCGTTCCACATAAAGCTTCCGCATCACCAGGTTGGGGACGCCCAGTTCGATCTCCCCGGCCGGCGTCATGCCCCTGATGGTAAGGACACCGAAAAAATAGAGGAACGACACCATGAACAGGCGGTCCTTGCTCCGATCCGTCAACATCTCCCGAACCCCGAACCGGTCCGCCAGTTCGGAGACCACCACGCGCCGGTCTTCCTCCGTCAAATTGAAAAGAAGCTGGTCGCCTTTGGGAATCCGCGAGATGTATTCCAGCTTGGCCGCGTCCAGGGCCAGGTTGGCGTCGAGCATTTTTCTTGGATACTTCGTGGTTTCGTGAAACGCTTTCAGAAAATAGAGGGCCAGGGTGGGGTTGTAAATGTCGGTCTCGGCTTCCGGCGCGAACCGATATCCGTTGTAATAGACGCGCATCATGTCGAGGGCATTAGGGACACCCTCCGTCTCCACGTCGCGTACCTCGGCCACGGCCTGGAGGGTCTCCGCCACCTCCCCATGGGTGAAGCCGCACAGCTCATTGAAGGTCGGGTCGAGGTAGATGTTTTCCGCGATGTTGTATCCGCTGGTGATGTCGCTCATGACCACCGGAGACACACCGGTGATAAACATCCGGTCGATCAGGGAGTGGCTGGTGGCCGATTTGATGGCCTTGAAAAGGGTCCGGAGCGGCCCTTCTTCATAGACCAGGGCTTCGTAGGCTTCCCGGCCGTCTCGGCGTACGCCCATCATCACTTCGTTGGCGAAATTGTCGTACTCATCGATGAGCAGGTAGACCGGGCGTCCGGTCATTCGGATGGAGGACATCAGGGAATCCAGGGAGCTGACGGCGTCATCGGGATGGAG
>CAYSLC010000380.1:0-3470 GCA_964431545.1 uncultured Desulfobacteraceae bacterium
TCGCCCCCGTCTTCGGAGTAATGGACCTTCATGATCAGGCCGGCCTTGTAGGCGAACTTTTCCTTTTCCCCGTCGCCCTTGTGGACGGGATTCTTCAGGCCGTGGCCGATGGTCGCCTCGGTGATGTTCGGCTCGATCAGCGCGTACGCGAAATTCAGATCGTCGTCGGGGGTGGCGGTGTCCGGGTCATCCCTGACGTAGTCGTCGTATCCGATCGGGTTCAGGGTGGGAACCTCGTGCGCGGCGTCCTGGAGGTTTCCGTTCCATCGGTTCATCGCGAAATCGCCCCAGTTCGTATATCCTTCGGGTTCGAAAAAGCTCTGCGGGGACTGGCTGTCCCAGTAACTGTTGATGTTGCCCCGATTCCCCGAACCCCGGTAGGGAGAAGAAAGGCCGCCTTCGTTGTTGTTGATGAAAACCCTGCCGTTTTGGTCGACCGGGTTGCTCCTGTCGCGGCGGGCCATGTGCCCGTATCGGAAGTCTCCGGTGGCGGTCAAATTCGAGGTGAATTCGAGCCGGTTGACCGCTTGTAACCATAAATCTCCGTTGGCGTGGACGGGCCCGTTCATGACCATCTCCGGGCCCGGGTGGAATTCCAGATCCATATTGTAGAAAACGGCGTGGGAGAAGAGGGGGGCGTCGCGGACCTGGAGGGTTTGTCTGGCGTAAGAGGTGATCTCCACGTCGGGGCTGGTGTTCTGGACGGTAGCCTTCGCCGCGATATCGACGCTCTGGATGGTGACCAATTTCCCCTTGTGCGGATCATCCTGGTTGGCCGGGTCGTCCGGGTGGATATAAAACCGGCCCCGCACCACCGAGCCGCCCTTTACATCAATGTCATACCTGCTTTCGTTGAATTCCTCGTCCCATGCGTCGGTAAATGCCGGCTCGTCTTCGACCGGATACTCCTCCAGGTCATCTTCCGGGACGCTCGCCTTGGATTCCCAGCGGTAGGCCAGGACGCCGCAGGCGAGTTCGGTAGCCGACTCGACGGCGTTCCGGGCGTCGAGGAGAATGAAATGCCGGGTATTGATTCTTTGATCCGTGACCCCCCAGTTCAGGAGGCTTCCGACGATCACAGCCATGACGGTCGTGAGTATGATAACGGTGACCAGGGCCATGCCCGACTTGGTTCCCGTTGGCGGTCCTTCCATTTTGTGGTTTTGAATGGTTCTCATCTCCTCGTTGCGATGGTGAAGTTGTAGGTGTCGGTCACCCGTTTGGCCTCCATGCCGTGGACGATCTTTCCGTTCACCATGATGGTCCGGCCTCCCAGGTTGTAGAAGAGGCGTTTGTCCGCCAGTCCCTCCGAAAGCTCGACGACGGCGGCGTGTTCGTCGGAGGGTGAGTCCGTGAATAGATCCTCCAGCAATTCCTCCGGACTGGGAGGGTCCAGGGGGTCGGAGGGCGTCGCGAGAGTACCAGTGTCGAAGGTGCGGACCGGTCCCATACTGTCCGGGTCGTCGGAATCTTCCGGCGCGCGGTAGTAGCCGATCAGGCGGGTGATCGGCTGGGGAGCGTTCACGGAGGTGGAAAGGTCGGGTTCATCCTGGAAACCAAACACCAGGAAGTCCCCGGAGTTTCCATCCAGCAGGCGGTCCGACACCGTATCGCGGTCGGATTTCTCGAAAGATTCGTACAGGAGCGTGAAGTTCGCCTGACGGGCGGCTTCGGAAAGCTGTGCGGTCAGTTGCCGAATGTCCCGGTTGATCAGGTTCTTTTGCTCGCTGGTGAAGGTCGCCCTGATCGATTCCACGAAAAATCCGAGAGCCATGGCCGTTACCATCCCGAGAAGCGAGACGACGATCATGATCTCGAGCAGGGTCATGCCGCGGCGCGGCGACCGGCTATCTGCTTCCGTCGCCTTCATGAATCCTGGTTGATGTCGGCCCGGAGTCCCCGGAGCATCCCGCTCACCGTTCCGGTGGATCCGCCGCGAAGCCGGACCTCGAAGTTGACGGTGATGGCGTGTGAGTGGGAGCGGTTTTCGAGCGGTGAGATGTCGATGTCGAACCAGGCATCCATGACGATCTCCCGGACGGAACCATCGTCGTTTTCCTTCAGGTCGATCATGATGTCCCGTTTGTTGCTTCCGTCGCTTTGTCCGGAGAGCGTGCGATCGGGCCCGTCGAGGAAAATGGGATCCTCGACCTCCGTATCCGAACCGGCCAGAACGGAGATGCTTTTGGTGGGCAGCGGCACTTCGTCCGGATCGTCCAAAGCCGCTTCGATTGCGCTGTAAGGCAGACTTTTGATCTGCTCGAGGTATCCTTGCGCCGCCGTATAACCGGTATTCACAATAATGTTGTTTTGGGAGATACGTTGCGACTGAATGACGGCCGCCGTTATGGACAGGGCCAGCATCGCAAAAATCGTCATCGCCACCATCAGTTCCACGAGTGACATGCCGGAACGACTTTCTGGCTGTGAAGGGAGGCGTTTCATAAGGGAATAAAAAGCGGGGCAACTTGATAAATTACAGTCTTGGACTCCTGATTGGCAAATCAGATGAAAGAAATTGGTCAATTTGACAACGAATTCGCGTGGTTTTGAGAAAATATAGACGTAAGGCGGCCCGATCACGGGTCATTTCGGGTTTTGGGAGAGTCCGTGAATCCAGAGGAATCCATGAACGCAAAGCTTGAACGGGTTTATAAGATCTCGCTTCTCGTCTTTGCGATCTGGTTTCTGGTCGGTCTCGTCGTGGTTGGGTTCGGGCTGAACAATCCCTTCGGCCCGTGGGCGGATCTGGCGTTTATCGGATTTGCTTCCATCGTCCTTTTTCTCCATTCCGCCGCATTTCTGAAATGGAGCGGGCTGATCGCGGTTTTTCTGGCCTACGCGATCATTTCCGGTGCGGCGGAGGCGTATGGGGCGGCGACGGGAAAATTGTTCGGCACCTACACCTACTCGGGGAATTTCGGGCCGCTTCTTTTCGGCTTGTTGCCGGTGGCCATTCCGCTGGCCTGGTGGGTGGTGGTCTGGCCGTTGCACTGCCTCGTGCAGTCGGCGGTCCGGGGCCGTTGGCGGTACGTGCTCGTCCCGCCGGTGACGGCGGCTCTGGCCGTCTGGGCCGATCTGGTGATCGAGCCAGCGGCTACCCTGGTTCGCGGCTATTGGACGTGGGAGGAGGGTGGTTTTTATTACGGGGTGCCCTGGACGAACTTCCTGGGGTGGTTTTCCATCGCGTTCGTTCTTTCCCTCTTGTCCCAACCGTTCCTGAAATTCTTCTCGACCGGGAGGGTTTCTCTTGCGGTTCCGACGGCAGTCCTGTCGGCGACCCTCTTCACCTTCCTGCTGCTCTCCCTCGTCCATGGCAAATGGCTGGCGGTGGCGGTGGCGCTGGGATTTTTCGCCGTGGTCGGCCTACTGCTTCGCCAGGCATCGGGACGGGAATCGTGACCGCCGGTGCAGGCCCAGGGGCCTTTCATCTGGCTCGCAGTGGGCCGAATTCCCAAAAGGAACTCCGG
>CAYSLC010000381.1:0-3447 GCA_964431545.1 uncultured Desulfobacteraceae bacterium
TCAAGGTCTTCATGGACATCTGCGTCCGGTGCGGGGCCTGCGCCGACAAGTGCCATTTCTTCATCGGCACCGGCGACCCCAAGAACATGCCGGTGCTCCGGGCCGAACTGCTGCGATCCGTCTACCGGAACGACTTCACCACCTGGGGCAAGCTCATGGGAAAGATCGGCGGGGCCCGCCCCATGACCGAGGACGTTCTCAAGGAGTGGTGGTATTACCTGTTCCAGTGTTCGGAATGCCGCCGCTGCTCGGTCTTCTGCCCCTACGGCATCGACACGGCGGAGATCACCATCTTCGGCCGGGAGCTGCTCAACCTGCTGGGGCTCAACATCGACTGGATCGCCACCCCGGTGGCCAACTGCTACATGACCGGAAACCATCTGGGGATCCAGCCCCACGCCTTCAAGGACATGCTCGACTTCTTCGTGGACGACATCGAGGAGATGGTGGGGGTCCGGGTGGAGCCGAGCTTCAACCGAAAGGGGGCCGACATCCTCTTCATCACCCCGTCGGGGGATGTCTTCGCCGATCCGGGCACCTACACCTGCATGGGGTACATGCTGCTCTTCCACTATCTGAAGGAGCGGTACGGCTTCGACATCACCTGGTCCACCTACGCGTCCGAGGGCGGAAACTTCGGCTTCTTCACCTCCCACGAGACCATGAAGCGGCTCAACTCCAAGATGTACGCCGAGGCCAAGCGGCTCGGGGTCAAATGGATCCTCGGCGGGGAGTGCGGCCACATGTGGCGGGTGATCCACCAGTACATGGACACCATGAACGGTCCCACCGATTTCATGGAGGAGCCGGTCTCCCCCATCACCGGGACCAAGTTCGAAAACGCCAAGTCCACCAAGATGGTCCACATCGCCGAGTTCCTGGCCGACCTCATCAAGCACGACAAGCTGGAACTCGATCCCGGCAGGAACGACCACCTGAAGGTCACCTTCCACGACTCCTGCAACCCGGCCCGGGGGATGGGGCTCTTCGAGGAGCCGCGGTACGTGATCCGGAACGTCTGCAACAACTTCTACGACATGCCGGCCAACACCATCCGGGAACAGACCTTCTGCTGCGGCAGCGGGTCCGGATTGAACGCCGGGGAGGACATGGAGCTTCGGCTCACGGGGAGCCTGCCCCGGGCCAATGCGGTGAAACATGTCCATGAGAAGTTCGGCGTGAACATGCTGGCCTGCGTCTGCGCCATCGATCGCGCGGCCCTGCCCACCATGACCGAGTACTGGGTCCCGGAGGTGGACGTGACGGGGATGACCGAGCTGGTGGCCAACGCGCTGATGGTGCCCGGTCAGCACGACCGGCCCACCGATCTCCGGGGCGAGGACCTGCCGGGAAGGGAGGAAGAGGATGCCGAATAACAGCCGAATCTACAACAAGGGGCCGGTGATCGCCGGTATCGTGATCTTTGCCATCCTGGCGGCGTTGCCGTTCTGGTACAACCTGGGAAAAGCGGCCCCGGAGCCCGAACCGGAGTTGACCAAGGAGGCCAAGGAGGCCAAGGAATGTGTCCGCTCCACCGAATATATGCGGAACGAACACATGCAGCTTCTCGATGTCTGGCGGGATACCGTCGTCCGGGATGCCGAGCGCATCTACGTCAATGAGAAGGGGAAGGCGTACGAGATGAGCCTGTCCAACACCTGCCTGGGATGCCACTATAACAAGGCCGATTTCTGCGACAGGTGCCACAACTATGCATCGGTCGATCCGTACTGCTACGATTGTCACATCGACAATCCGAGGGAGGAGGCGAAATGATGGAGAACGGCAGAAGAAAATTCCTGAAGATCGCCGGAATTGCCGCGCTGGGCGTCGGGTCCTCTCCGGTGCTCAACCTGTTGGCCGCGTCCGAGGAGGCGGCCGAGCATGATGCCGCGGCGGGAGCCGAACACGGAGCGGCCCCCAAGGCGGAGCATGGAACCGAGCCCACGGCCGGGCATGGGGCCGAGGCCCATGGCGGGCACGGCGCCGAAGCCCCGGAGATCGACCCCTTCACCACCCGGCGGGAAGAGGCGATGGTCGCCACCCAATGGGCCATGGTGATCGATACGCGGAAGGTGGCGTCGGCCCGGGACCTGGAGCCGATGATCGAAGCGTGCCACAAGACCCACAACGTCCCCGAAATCGACAACCGGCGCCACGAGATCAAGTGGATCTGGGAGACCGAGTTCAAGCACGCTTTCCCCAATCTGGCCGGAGAGAACGTGAGCGAGCACATCGAGCACCTCCCCTTCCTGGTCCTGTGCAACCACTGCGAAAACCCGCCCTGCGTCCGGGTCTGCCCCACCAAGGCGACCTTCAAAAATTCCCAGGGCATCGTCATGATGGACTACCACCGGTGCATCGGCTGCCGGTTCTGCATGGCCGCCTGTCCGTACGGGGCCAGGTCCTTCAACTTCTTCGATCCGCGCCCCCATATCGAGGAGCAGAACAAGAAGTTCCCCACCCGCATGCGGGGGGTGGTGGAGAAATGCAACTTCTGCGCGGAGCGCCTGGCGGTGGGGAAAAAGCCCGCCTGCGTGGAGGCCTCCAACGGCATCATGGCGTTCGGGGCACTGCATGATCCCGAATCGGAGGTCCGGAAGCTGTTGCGGGAGAACTACGCAATTCGTCGGAAACAGAACCTGGGCACCCGCCCGGCGGTCTACTACATCATATGAGGTGGCTATGCTTGAATTAGCGATCAAAGGAAGCAATCGGTACTACGGGTGGCTGGCCGTCCTGCTGGGGGTCATCGGGGTCGGCACCGTCACCTATCTCTGGCAGTTCACCTACGGTCTGGGGATTACGGGCCTGAGCCGGGATGTCTCCTGGGGGTTCTATATCGCCCAGTTGACGTTCCTGGTCGGCGTGGCCGCGGCCGCCGTGATGGTGGTGCTGCCCTACTACCTCCACGACTACAAGGCCTTCGGCCGGATCACCATCCTGGCGGAGTTCCTGGCCATCCCGGCGGTGCTCATGTGCCTGCTCTTCGTGCTGGTCGACCTGGGGCAACCCACGCGCATGCTCAACGTCCTCTTCTACCCCACCCCCAACTCGGTGCTGTTCTGGGACATGATCGTGCTCAACGGGTACCTCTTCCTCAACCTGCTCATCGGATGGAACGTCCTGGAGGCCGAACGGAACCAGGTACACTACCCCCAGTGGATCAAGCCGCTCATCTACATCTCCATCCCCTGGGCGGTCTCCATCCACACGGTCACGGCCTTCCTCTACGCCGGTCTGCCGGGCAGGGGCTTCTGGCTGACGGCCATCATGGCCCCGCGCTTTCTCTCCTCGGCCTTCGCCGCCGGGCCGTCGCTGCTGATCCTGCTCTGCCTCATCGTCCGGAGGGTCTCCAACTTTGATCCGGGCCGGGAGCAGATCCAGTCCCTGGCCAAGATCGTGACCTACGCCATCATCCTGAACGTCTTCTTCTTTCTCTGCGAG
>CAYSLC010000382.1:0-3427 GCA_964431545.1 uncultured Desulfobacteraceae bacterium
CCTCTTTGATGTTCCAGGGGAAGACGACGACGAAATCGGCCATCGTCTCGCGGATCCGATCCGGTTCGACAACCGGAATCCGGCTTCCCGGAAGGTACTTGCCCTGCTTGTGGGGGGAGGCGTCCGCAACGAAGGGAATCAAGTCCCTTTTCAATCCGCAGTAATTGATAAGCGTGTTCCCCTTGGCGGCGGCCCCATACCCGACCACCCTCCGTCCCTTTTCTTTCTGCTCCAGCAGAAACAGAAGGAACCGGTTCTTCACCTCATCCGCACGTTCCTGGAAACCGCGATAGTACGAGAGACGGTTCATGCCGGCCCGCTCCTCCTCCACAAGAAGCCGTTCCACGGAGGAAAGCACGGAATGACCCCCATCCTCCGCGTGACCGGCATAGATGCGCAGGGATCCCCCATGGGTCGGGAGTTCCTCCACGTCGAAGATGGCCAGTCCATGTGCGGCGAAGAGCCGTAAAACCGTGGAGAACGAGAGATAGGAGAAGTGCTCGTGGTAGATGGTGTCGAACTGATTGGATACCACAAGGCGCATGAGATGGGGGAACTCCAGGGTGATCACCCCCTTTCGATCGAGAACGATCTTCAACCCCCGGACGAAATCATTGATATCGGGTACATGAGCGAGCACATTGTTGCCGATGAGCAGGTCCGCGAGTCTTCCCTGTTCGACCAACAGGCCGGCCAGTCCGGTGGTAAAAAAGTCCTCGATGACCGGAATTCCCTTTCTCCTTGCTGCCTCCGCTGTCCCGGCCGTCGGCTCGACCCCCAGACAGGGGATCCCTTTTTCCAGGAAGTACTGCAGAAGGTATCCATCGTTGGCGGCGATCTCCACCACCCTTGAACCGCCATGGAGCCCCAGTCGATCCACGATCATCTCCGCATAGGCCCGTGCATGGGCCAACCAGGAGGAGGAGTAGGAAGAGAAATAGACATACTCCGGATTGAAGATCTCCTCGGACGCCTGGTACGCATCGATCTGGACCAGGAAACAACGTTCGCAGACCAGAAGCTTCAACGGGTAGTAGGTCTCCGGCTCATTGAGTCGCTCGGCCGTCAGAAATGCATTGGAGGGGGGAGCACTTCCCAGATCGATAAAGGTGTGGCTGAGGGGTTGATGGCAGAACCGGCACTTCATACCTTGATCCCATCGAATCCGTGCCCGAGGAGGGGATGATTCCGGTCCCGGTCCGACATCTCGGACACGGCCATGGGCCAGGAAATCCCGACGGCCGGGTCGTCGTGCCGGACCCCCCCCTCATGTTCCGGGCTGTAAAATGCCGTATGGAAGTAGAGCAGCTCGGTCTCCGGTTCGAGGGTCTGAAATCCATGGGCGAATCCCTCCGGGATGTACATCATCCTCATGTTCTCCGCCGTGAGGATCTCCCCGTGCCAGCGGAGAAACGACCGGGAGCCCTTGCGAAGATCCACGGCCACATCAAAGGCGGCCCCCCGAAGGCACCGGACCATTTTGATCTCCGCATACGGAGGATACTGGAAGTGCATCCCCCGGAGCGCCCCCGGAGAGACCGTCCTCGAATGGTTGATCTGGACGATGGGGCGGGAATGGCCGATCTCCCGCAGCTCCCGCTCACATAACAGCCGGGCGAACATGCCGCGGGGATCTGTATGGAGGTCTGATTCCACCAGGTAGAGCCCCTCAATGGTTGTGGACGCAAACCTCATCCCGGTCCCCTCTTCGCCCATTCGAGCCCGAGGTGACGGGCATCCCGGATATACGTCTCAAGCTGCTGTTCGGAGATAACCGCTCCTTTCTCGTAAAACGCCCGATACCATTCGATGGTTTTTTCGATCGCCCGACGGGTATCCCAGACCGGACGCCAACCGAGATCCCGACGCGCCTTGGCGGCGTCCAATCTGAGAATCCGGGTCTCCGGGGGCTGTCTCTCCGACCGATGGGGATTGATGGAAACGCGATCCCATAAAGCGGCGATCCTCTGGGCCATTTCTCCGACCCGGAGATCGACCTCCCCATCGGGGCCGAAATTGTAAGCCCCTCCAAACCGGCGGCCCCCCTCCAGCAGTTTCTGACCCAGCCGGAGATAACCGGAGAGCGGATCGAGCACATGTTGCCAGGGCCGGACGGCATCCGGATTCCGTATGGACACCGGTTTTCCCTCTGAGGCGGCCCGGACCATATCCGGAATCAGCCGATCCTCGGCCCAGTCTCCCCCGCCGATCACGTTTCCCGCCCGGGCGCTGGCCACCAGCATCGGATCGGTGCCGGCCACCCCGACTCCCGAGAAAAAGGATGCACGGTAGCATTCGGTGACAAGTTCCGCGCACGCTTTCGAACAGCTATACGGGTCGCTTCCCCCGAGGGGATCACATTCCCGGTACCCCCAACACCATTCCTGGTTGCGGTAGCATTTGTCACTGGTGATCATAATCAGGGCCCGGACGCCCGGGACCCGCCGGCACACTTCAAACAGATGGACCGTGCCCATGATGTTGGCGCTGAAGGTCTCCACCGGTTCGGCGTAGGATCGTCTCACCAGGGGTTGGGCCGCCAGGTGGAAGACGATATCCGGGCGGAGGGTCTCCATGGCATCCGTGAGTTGAGAAAGATCTCGGATATCTCCCCGGAGATCCTCGACTCCCGGCCGCAACCCTTCAAAGTGGTTCGGACGCGTGGGAACGGATAGGGAGAAACCGGTCACCCGGGCGCCAAGCGATTCCAGCCACAGCGCAAGCCAGGACCCTTTGAAACCGGTATGCCCGGTGAGGAAAACCCGTTTGTCCCGATAGACGCCTTCAAACATAACCGGCGTTCCGGATCACCAGATCTTCCATTCGGCCTTGCCCTCGATCCAGAGCCGGTTGAGGTACTCCATATCCCGTAGCGTATCCATACAGGCCCAGAAACCGGCGTGCCGATAGACCATCAGCTCCCCGGCTTCCGCCAGGGTCTCCAGCGGGCCATACTCCAGGTCGCAAGCTTCCGTCAGGTAATCGAAGATGGCCCGGTTGAACACGAAAAACCCGCCGTTGACCACGTCGTCATCGAGTTCTTTGGGCTTTTCGTGGAACGCGGTCACCCGTTCATCCTCGACCTTCAGCTTTCCGAAGCGGGAGGCCGGATTGATGCCGGTGATGGTCGCGATCCTGCCGTGGGAGCAATGGAACCGGATCAGCGCATGGAGATCCACATCGGCCACCCCGTCCCCGTAGGTCACCAGAAAGGTATCCTCGGTGACATACCGTTCCACCTGTTTGATCCGACCACCTTTCAAGGTCGTTTCTCCGGTGTTGACCATGGTGATCCGCCACCCTTGTTCGCCGTGGCACTGGTGCAGACAGAGCTGTTCGGGGATCCCCAGCTCGACGGGGACGTCATTGTACAACATATCTTACTGGCAGAAATAGTGCAAGATCATCTCCCCCAGAAACCCCCGAG
>CAYSLC010000383.1:0-3390 GCA_964431545.1 uncultured Desulfobacteraceae bacterium
CGCTACATCAATACTTCTCGAAGTCCTCGTCCTTCAGGCCGTCCGCCTTGTCGGCCGGTTCGGCCAGGTTGAGGGCAAGCCCTTTCTTGTGTTTGTCCCCGTCATTCTCGCCGGTTCGGGTGAGCTTCTCGTGGATGTGAGCCACCCGGACCGGTTTGTCGGCGGCCTTGTGGGGCGGTTCCGCCAAAGCCTCCTCGGATGACTTCGCCCCCTTCTCTTTCCCCTCCTCCTTTTCCTCCACCTTGAAGAAATCGACCGCCTCCTGGAGCTGCCCGCCCTGGGCCGCCAGCTCCTCGGAGGTGGAGGCCATCTCCTCGGCCACCGAGGCGTTCTGCTGGATCACCTGGTCGAGCTGCTGGATGGCCTGGTTGATCTGCCCGGCGCCGGTGTTCTGTTCGTTGCTGGCCGCGGAGATCTCCTGAACCAGATCGGCGGTCTTCTGAATGCTCGGGACCAGCCGCTCCAGCATGCCCCCGGCCCGCTCGGCGATCTCCACGCTGGAAAAGGAGAGGTGGCTGATCTCGCCCGCCGACTGCTGGCTCCGCTCCGCCAGCTTCCGGACCTGGGCGGCCACCACCGCGAACCCCTTGCCCTGCTCCCCGGCCCGGGCCGCCTCCACCGCCGCGTTGAGGGCCAGAAGATCGGTCTGCCTCGCGATCTCCTCGATGATGGAGATCTTCTCGGCGATCTGCCGCATGGCCTTCACCGTCTCGGAGACCGCCTCGCCGCTCGCCTTGGCCTCCTCGGCCGATTTGGTGGCGATCTGTTCCGTCTGCATGGCGTTCTCCGAGTTCTGCTGGATGTTGGAGACCATCTCCTCCATGGAGGCGGAGGCCTCCTCGGCCGAGGCCGCCTGTTCCGACGCCCCCTGGGACATCTCCTGGGCGCTGGAACTCATCTGCTGGCTGGCGGAGGCGACGTTCTCCGCCGAGGTTTTGATGTTGATGACGATCTCCCGGAGCTTTCGGATCATCCCCCGGAGGGCGTCGGCCAGCATCCCCACCTCATCCTTCTGGCGGACGTCGATCTCGGCGGAGAGGTCGCCGGCGGCCACGGACCGGGCGAACTCGACCCCTTGGGTGAGCGGATTGGCGATCCCCCGGGCGATGACAAAGGCGAAGACGATCACCAGGGCGACCACGATGACCCCGGTGATCAGCACGGAGACCAGAAGGTGGGTCACCGGGGTCCGCACCTCGGACCGGTTGATCTCCGCCAGCAGAGCCCAGGTGACCCCCGCGATCCGGACCGGGGCATAGGCGGACAGGACCGGGCTGCCGTTGTAGTCGATGATGATGTCCCGTCCGGTCCGCCCGTCCAGGGCCCTGCGGACCGCCTCCGTATCCGCGCCGTTCTCCTCCACCGTTCCCTGGAAGGAGGCGGCCACCGAGTGATCCTTGGGGTCGAGATAGGAGTCGGAGCGCATCCGCTTGTCGGGGCCCACCAGGTAGGTCTCGCCCGTCTCCCCCATGCCGCTGCGCTCCTGCATGATGGCGTTGACGGCCTTCAAGGGGAGCTGGAGGGCGACGATAAGCTCCACCCGATCGCCGTGAAGCACCGGCTGGGCCACAAAGGCCGCCGCCGCGTCGTCCGATGGGTCGTAAAGGGCGAAATCGGCCATGGCGAACGACTTCCCCTCCTTGACCCGGCGCACCAGGTCCCCCAGGTTGCTATCGGCGTAGGGCCCCGTTAAAATATTGGTCTTGTAGTCCGCCTCCTGCTCCGCGGTGTAGAAGATGTAGCCGTCGGGATTGATCAGAAAGAGGTCGTAGTATCCGTACATCTCCTTGTACTTGGTGAAGAAGTCCTTGCCCTGTTCATCCCTGGGCACGAACGCCTCCCGGACGTCCACCTCGGCCACCAGGGCCCAGGTCTTCTCCCCGAACACCAGGGGGGTGTAGGCGGAGAGGACCGGCCGTCCCTGGTAGCCGTCGATGACGTCCGCCCCGGTCCGTCCGGCCAGGGCCTCGGCCGTCGCGCGGGTCTCGATCCGCCCCTTTTCGGGGTTCTTGAAGGAGGCGGTGACGCTCCGGTGAACCTTGTCCAGATAAGCGTCGGAGCGCATCAGGCGGTCCGGCCCCACCAGGTACGTCTCCCCGGACTCGCCGAGTCCGGCCCGCTCCTCCATGATGGCGTTGAGCCGGTCGATGGGGAACTGGAACACGGCGATGCCGATCTTCTCTTCGCCGTTGAAGATGGGCGAGGCGATGAAGGCGGCCGGGGCCTCGTAGGACGGGGTGTAGGGGGCATAGTCCGTCAGGATCACCGCGTCGCCGTAGGTCTCGGCATTGGCCCGCCGGAAGACCTCCCCGAAGTTGGTCTTCGCATAGGGGCCGTCCTTCAGGGATGTGGCGTAGTCGAGTTCCTTGAAGACGGAGTAGACGATGTCCCCGGTCTCCGGGTCCACCAGGAAGATGTCGTAGTATCCGAACTTCTCCAGATAGTTTCGGATCACCGGATGGTACCGGAGGTGGACGTCGCTGTACCGGGAGACATCCTCGGCCCGGTCGAGCAGGTGCTTGGAACCGAGCTGGTTGATGT
Source organism: uncultured Desulfobacteraceae bacterium (assembly GCA_964431545.1). Classification (GTDB taxonomy): domain Bacteria; phylum Desulfobacterota; class Desulfobacteria; order Desulfobacterales; family JAABSP01; genus CAYSLC01. The sequence continues at coordinate 2,542 of CAYSLC010000383.1, forward strand.
TGGCGCGGATGTAGTGGTACTGAAGGGCGACGGCATCCGGGTCGAGCTGCTGGAAGTATTGGGAGGCATTCGGAGAGTCCCCGTCGTTTTGTTTTTCGTACTCCGCCGAGAACTCCCCCCGGTAGTAGCCGAGCAGCTCCCGGCCCATCCCCTTGAGATCCGTCGGACCGTAAGCGTTCTCCATGCGGAAGGTTTGGAAGGTCTCCCGGAACCCGGCCATGGCCTCCACCACCATCTTGTTCTCGGAGAAGGTGAGGATCTGATCGTTGATCCGCTCGAAGTACCGTTCCACGGCGGCCCGTTTTACCTCCCGGACCGCCACCAATTTGTCCAGGGCGTCCCGCCGGAGGGTCCCCACGGTCTCCACGAGAACTCCCATATCCCCCTCCCGCTCCCTGAAGTACTTTTCGATCTGGGATTTCTTGATGTTCCGAACCGATTCCAACTGGTTGTACGATGCGGCCATGAGGGACCGGGTGGCCAGGTAGACGCTCAACACCCCCAACAGGATCAGGGGAACGGTTCCGATGGCGAGAAATACGAGGATCAGTTTCTTCTTCATCTTGATGTTCTTCAGACCGATCATACCTTCCTCCTTGTCCGTTGAGGGTTGACAGGATCCCGAAAGCCGGCCGGAGCGGCCGGATCGGGTCGATATCGTGAGTATCGTTCCATATGAATTCGCGGTGGAGGGCGGAAGGGGGGGCCGCCCCGTGAATCGCGCGGGGGCCGTCTTCCAGGAATGTCTTCGTCCGGCGCCCGAAATCGTGTCGATTTCCGGAGGCCGGCGTCCGACAGTCAAAAACCACGATAATTGAAGTGACACTGAAATGCCACGATTTTTTTCCC
>CAYSLC010000384.1:0-3349 GCA_964431545.1 uncultured Desulfobacteraceae bacterium
CAAAGCCCGAGGCAATTGATCGGCAGCGAAACTCTGTCTCCGGGAGGATCTTTTTGACGCTTGCGCGAACCGGGCCTACTACTCCGCTTTCCAGGCGGCCGTGGCTGCTTTGGCAAGCCGTGGAATTACGAAGGAACGGTTGAGCCACGAGTGGGTCCAAGCGCAGTTCAACGGAAGGCTGATCAGAAGAGAAAAGGTTTTCCCGGCACGAATGAAGCATTATCTTTCCGAGATGCAATCCGTCAGAAATGTGGCGGATTACTCGGGACGACGCGTTAGCGGGCGGGTTGCTTCGAAGCAGGTTGAAAAAGCAGATGAAGTCTTACGGGCGGTTGGGGAGCTTGTAAAAAAATGATCAATTTCAAACAAGAGGAACTCATCGAAACATTGATGAGGGAGATCAGGGAAAGGTTTCCCGAAGTGGCGCTGATCAAGGTGATCGAGAGCCCCGAAGGTGACGCAACCTTGTGGATTCTCACCACGGAGGCGGAAACCGAGGACCGACAGCTCGAATTGCTGGAATTCGCGGCCAACAAGACGACCGATATCCATCTCGATTACGGATACCATATGCTCGTGATGCCGACCCATGGGATGGCCGAGCAATCCTGCTGATAGGCGCTCCGGCCGCAGGGTCGCCGAAACACCGGCCGATCTCTTTTCATCTGAGCGGGGTTGACCGATGAAGAGAATCCGGCACGGGCGGAAGTGGATCTTCGGAATGATGCTCAAACATCCATCAGCTTGGTCGAGAACGGAGAAGGAATCGAGCCTGGCCGGGCCAAGGAAAGGCTTTTAAAACGTTTGGCGAAGTGAACCGACCCGGTTTTTGATTACGCGAACCGCCAATAACCTGCTCTCGAGAGCGACGGACATCATGGAATCGATCTACCTGATCACCGGCAAGGAGAAATCGAACGAGCGCTTCGGCACGGGGTTCGTCATCCGGAAGGATGAACACGCCACCTGGCTGTTGACGGCGGCGCATGTGGTGAAGGAGATCGGGGAGGGGAACGTCCTCATGGTTGGGGAGCATCCGGCCGAGGTGGTGGGCTTGAGCAAGTCCGAGGACATCGCCCTGGTCCGGGTGGACGAGGTCCTCGACGCCGATCCCCTGCCCCTTCTGGTGAGCGCCAAGACCGGGGACCGGGTTCGGTTGCTCGGCCACCACAAGAGCACGCTTCACAGGGAGGACTCGGTCCCGGGGCGCCTCGGCGGATCGTCCTACATCAAAGCGCCGGGGATGGACCGCCGGGTCCGGGCCTGGAAGTTTCTGGCGGATGAGGGGAGCAGTGTCGAGAAGGGGTACAGCGGCGGTCCGGCGATCCACGAGGCCCTCCGTCATGTGATCGGGGTCGCCATCGAGAGTCCGGGAAAAGGCGATTGGGCCACCATCGTCTCGGTCCAGGCCCTGGAGTACCTCGCCCCCGAGTTCCAGGATCTCCTGGTCACCGAAGGCCGTTCCGCCACCCCCCTGGACGCGGACGCCGATCTTTCCGAATCGATCAAAGCCTACTGCAAGAAGGCGGTCTCCCTCTACGAGAATCTGCCGATGGCGGGGTTCAAGAACGCCTTCAAGGTCCCGATCCGGATCCGGGACATCTACGTGCCCCTGGGCGCAATGATCCATCTGCTGCCCACGGGCGAGGCGTGCTTCGCCGACGCCGACGACGCCGAGGCGTGCCTGAAACACCACGGGGTCCGGGACGAGATCACCCTCCTGGAGGCGTTCGCCGTCACCGAGGAGCGTCCGGGGTGCCGGGGGATCGTGATTCTGGGCGATCCCGGTTCCGGCAAGACGACCCATCTCAAGCGGGTCCTCCTCTTCTGCATCCGTCAGGGGCCGCAGTTTCTGGGCCTCCCCGAGAAGATGGTCCCGGTCTTTCTCCCCCTTCGGGAGCTTGGGGACACGGACCAGGGGCTCGACCGGTTCATCCAGGCCCAACTGGACAAGCCCAATCTCGACACGCCGGAAGATTTCGGCCGGGAGATGCTCGACCGGGGCAACCTCCTCATCCTCCTGGACGGGCTGGACGAGGTGGCCGACCCGGACCAGCGGCGGAAGGTCTCCCGATGGATCGAGGGGGCCCTGAAGGCCTATCCCGACTGCCGGTTCGTGGTCACCAGCCGGTTCGCGGGGTACACGCCGGAGGCCCGCCTCGACGCGGGGTTCCTGGAGATGCACATCCGGCCCCTGACCAAGCCCCAGGCCGACGCCTTCATCCGGGGCTGGTACGCGCTGGTGGAAAGGTGGCGGCGCGCCGACCCGGACCAGGCGGCCCTGGCGGCGGCGGAAAACGCCGACGACCTGATCCGGCGCCTGGAGGCCCCGGAGTTCCGGTCGGCCCGGGTCTTCGAGCTGACCCGGAACCCGCTGCTGTTGACCAACATCTGCCTGGTCCACATGGAGCGGGGCAACCTGCCCCGGACCCGGATCAGTTTGTATGAGGTCTGCACGGAGATCCTCTTGCAGCTCTGGCGGGAGGCGGCGGGCCTGAAGGTCGCCCTGCCGGCGAAGAAGAACGTCCGGGTGTTGCAGAAGGCGGCTTTTTGGATGCACCAGGAGGAGAAGCGGACCCGGGCCACGGCAACGGAGCTGGCCCCGGTCATCGGGCCGGTGTTGAAGTCGGTGGGATGGGACGGGGGTTCGGCGGAGGAATATCTCCGGGCGATAAGGGACGAAAGCGGGATCCTCACGGGGTGGGACCAGGAGCACTACGGGTTCATGCACCTGGGGTTCCAGGAGTACCTGGCGGCCCGGGAGATCAGGGAGCGGGCCTTCGAGGAGCCGGCCGTCCTTCGGGACCTGGCAACACGGTTCGGGTCGAGCTGGTGGGACGAGGTGATCCTTTTGATGCTCGCCCTGGAGGACAACTCCCCGTTCGTTCCGTTCCTACGGGAGGTGCTGAAGCGTCCCGAGGTGGTCGACCACGGGGCTTTTCTCGATCTGTGCGTGGAGGAGGCGGCGGCGTTTTCTTCGGAGCCGTTCGTGGAGCTGCTGGGGCGGGAGGCGGCGCGGCCCAAGACGTTTTGGGGGAGGCTTTTCGGCGGCGGCGCACCGGAGCCGGACGGGACGCTGTGGGGGCGGCAGTTGATGGTTTTGAAGCTGCTGGAGCGGGTCGATCCGGGGGCGTTGGAGCCGCTGAAGGAACGGTTGTCGGCGCATCCCTATGAAAAGATCCGGCGGCGGATGGGGGCGGCGAGGGACGAGGAAGCCCGGCAGGTGTTTGTGGCCGAACCCGGGGGGTATGAGCTGGTGTTGATTCCGGGGGGTACGTTTTTGATGGGGTCTCCGCCGGATGAGCCGGAGCGGCTCAATTCCGAAGGGCCACAGCACGAAGTGACGGTC
>CAYSLC010000385.1:0-3338 GCA_964431545.1 uncultured Desulfobacteraceae bacterium
TGGCGGGCGGCGGCCCGTTCCGGGTCTCCGACGGCGTAGCAGTACCGGCATCCGGCCGGGCAGGTGTCGTACATGCCGATGTCCCGGCTGACGCTGCACCCGCAGGTTTTTCGCTGGGCGGGATCCTTCCGGTGGGCCATGGGGATGCCGAAAGTTTCCGCCAACTGGTCGGCATCGATGCACCGGCCGGGGAAGATGCCGTGGGGGGACAGGTCGATCTCCTCGGCGCAGCTGGTGACGGTGATCCCGGCGGCCGACGCGATTCCGGCGATATCGGCCATGAGCCGGGACAATTCCGCCTCCGGGGGATCGATGATGCGGACGCCCCGGCCGGCCAGGGGGGCCATGCGCCGGGCCACCTTCCGGTAGACGTCGAGGATGCTGACGATGCAGCGGCGGGTGTGGCCGCCCAGGGCCCCGGCGATCCTCTCGAAAGCCCGGCGGTGGTGGTCGGGACCGGTGACGGTGGAGAAGACGATGGGGTCGTACCGCCAGGCGACCCGGTGGGGGCCGATGTCGTCGGCGAGGCGCTGGAACGCCGTCAGCCGCCGTTCCAGGGGCGGCGCGCCGGGCTCCAGGTCCCGGGGGTAATCGACGACGGTCACCAGGAAGACATGGGGGAACCCCCTGGCGTCCAGCTCCCGGAGGCTGGGCCGCAGCGGCTCCGGATACCGGGTCCAGAAGACGATGGCGTCCACCGCCGCCGGGGTGAGCGGGATCTCCGAGACCTGCCTCGGGTTGAAGGGGTTGGGGACCGCGCAGGAGCCGGCCCGGATCCGGTTCATGAGCCACCGGGGGTAGTGGGACGGGATGTCGGTGCGCCGGCTCGCGCTGATGATCACGTCGATCCCTTTGCCCGACCCCGGAGGACGCCGGTCCGTTCTGGGGGCTATCGCGCCTTGATCTCGCCCCGGAGGATCTGTTTCAGTCCCTCCAGGGTCCCCTTCCAGGCGGTCTGTTCATCGGTCATGATGGAGACGATGACGTTCTTCTCCACGCTCACCTCCATGACCAGCTCCTCGTCGCCGATCTTGAAGACCGCCTCGCCCCAGCGCTCGGCCGGCAGCCCGATCGCTTCGCAGTCGTAGTCGGTCCGCATCTCTCCGGTCATTCGAATCTCGCTCATCCGGTCTCCTTTCGCTTGCGGTGTGGGATCGTATGGTACCGATGCCGCGCTCGCCCCGGCCCGCCGCGCCTCCGTCCGCATCGCGGAAACCGGAGGGTAAGGATCGAACCGGCGCCGCTCACCGGGATTCAGCCGGTTGCGGCCATCGCCAAAACGATATCGGCGATCAAAATCCGTTCAGGGAAATAACGATCGCCGCGCCGTTCCCCCTCGAAGACGCGGTTGACGGCCCAGAGGGTCTCGTTGAGGCGGTCGAGGTCGATGACGGCCTCGGACGGCAGGCCGGCGCGCCCGGCGAAGTTGTCTGGGCAGAAATCGACCCTCGGCTCGTCCCCCTCCCGGGTCAGGACCGCCAGGCCGTGGGTCCGGCAGATGATGGGCCGGTGGTCGTAGACGGCGCAGGCGTCCTCCACCAGCAGGGGGCAGGGGCCGTCCGCTGTTGCTCGGCGGGCCTGCATCTTCACGCTGCCCAGGGACCCGCCGTCCAGGGCCGCCAGGGCCCGGGACAGGGCTTCGGCCTCCACCGGGAAGACCGTGATGTGGCGGCAGCACCCGGCGCACCCCTTGCGGCAGGCGATCTCTTCGGCGAAGGCCGATTCGATCTCCCGGCACCGGTCGTCCACGCGGTCCACCAAGGACCGGTAGTTGGCGAGGCCGCCGCCACCTGACGCCGCCATGCTCATCGGACCTTCAGGATCACCTTGCCCACGTTCCGGTTCTCCCGCACATGGGCGTGGGCCTCGGCCGCCTCCTGGATGGGGAAGACGGTGTCGATGACCGGCTTAAGGGCGCCGGCCCGGATCTTCGGCATGAACCGCTCCCGGAACCGCCGGACGATCTCCACCTTCTGCGTCAAGGGGCGGGCCCGCAGGCGGGTCCCCAGGATCCGAAGGCTCTTTCCCAGCACCTGGGCCAGGTCGATCTCCGCCCGCCTTCCCCCCATCAGTCCGATGGAGATCAGGCGTCCATGGGGCCGCAGCAGATCGAGGTTGTCGGAGAGGTAGGGGCCGCCCACGGGATCGAGGATCAGGTCGACGCCCCCGCCCTCCGTCGCCTCCCGGATTTCCTCCGCGAAGTTCCCCGTCTTGTAATTGACGGCGACGGCCGCCCCGAGGTCCCGGCACCGGGCCAGCTTTTCGTCGGAGCCGGCGGTGACGGCGACCCGGGCTCCGGCCGAGACCGCGAGCTGGATGGCCGCGGTCCCCACGCCGCTGGCCCCGGCGTGGATCAGGACCGTTTCGCCGGCGGAGAGGGATCCCTCCATGAAGAGGTTGGAGAAGGCGGTGAGCCAGACCTCGGGCAGGGCCGCGCCCTCCTCGAAGGACCATCCCTCGGGCAGGGGCAGGAGCAGCCCCGGGTGGATGGCCGCCCGCTCGGCATACCCCCCGCCGGCGGTCAGGGCGCAGACCCGGTCGTCCACGGCCCATTCGGTCTCCGCGTCTCCGATCTCGGCGACGGTCCCGGAGAACTCCAGGCCCAGGATCTCCGATGCCCCCTCGGGCGGTGGATAGAGCCCCCGGGCCTGGAGCAGGTCGGCCCGGTTGACCGCCGTGGCGTGGACGTCCACCGTGATCTCCCCCGGACCGGGGACCGGATCTTCGACCGACTCCCACCGCAGATCCGGGGCTTTTCCCTCGCCGCGCGCCACGATCGCCTTCATCATGATCCCTTTATCACTCCCGCCTTTTTTCGATCAGTTTCCGTATCCGCCGGTGGAGATCTCCGTGAGCCGGCCGTTTTCGAACCGCAGGTAGTGGAGCAGCCGGCTGGAGCCCCAGTCGTAGGTCCAGACCTCGATCCGGATCGTCTCCTTGACCAGAAGCGGCTCCCGGTACCCTTCCCGGCGCCGGTAAATCGAATCATCGTAGGCCCTGGGCCGTGCGTACTCCCGCAGGATCCGCTCCTCCTCCCAGGATTCGATGTGATTGGGCTCTCCGCACTTTTGGCGCGCCTCGTATTGGGTGTCCCCCTCGGTCACCAGGCCGCCGCCGCACCGGACCCCGGCCGGGACCCGACCGGCGGAGGCCAATGCCAGGACCACCGCCAGCACAAGCCCCCACGCTGTCTTCCGCCACCGTTTTTCGATCATTCCGCCCTCCTCGTCTTCCGGCTCTGACCGGCGGCGTCTCCGAAGACGGAGCCGATCCAGTCCCATACCATAACAACTGGGCCGGGGTCGGGCAAGGTCGGCCCTCATCGGCGCCGGGCCTCC
>CAYSLC010000386.1:0-3313 GCA_964431545.1 uncultured Desulfobacteraceae bacterium
CATGGCCTTTCCTTTCGGGTTGCGGGGTGATGGTTTGGACCGCGGGAGCCGGACAGCGGAAAATGCTCGATGGTCCTCTCCTGACCCCGCCGGATATCAAAAGGTGTGCCAGAGTGAAAAGGGGTTGATTTGTTAGGGGTTATTCAGGGGATTGATTTAAGGCGGAACTGGGGATTCCGGTTTTTGGGGTATGGGAGGGTTGAATGGGCGGCTTAACCCGCCTTCAATACAGAACCTGTTGTATTCAATAGCGATTCAATGGAATGGAACTCTTCGTTCGCTTTTAGGGAAATCGGAATTGGGATTTCTGACGGTTCAAGGCGCGACCGCTGCGTCAATGCCCTTTTTTTCGGGCGACAGTGAACACATGGGGCGCCCATGGCGCTACGCCTTGAAGGGTTCCTTCCGAATCCCGTATTTCAGCATGAGCTTGTGAAGCTGGCGGGTGCTGATATCGGCCTCCTCGGCGGACTTGTTGATTTTTCCCTTGTGCTTCGCCAGCAGGTCCCGGATGTAATCGCGCTCGAAATCTTCGATCGCCTTTCGACGGCCGTCGGCCAGGGTGCGGGCAGGGGCCGATGAGGGAACGGCGGGCCGCATCTCGTCGCCGAACAGTTCGGCCGGGAAGCTCTCCGGCGTCAGAGTCGAAGAGGTTTCAAGGATGTAGGCCCTTTCGATGAGGTTTTCGAGTTCCCGGATATTGCCGGGCCAGGAATAGGATTCAAAGACCTCGATCACCCATGGATCGACCCCCCGGATGTTTTTTTGAAATTCCCGATTCAACCGGCTGAGGAATGCGTCCACCAGCTCGGGGATATCCTCCGTCCGTTCCCGGAGGGGCGGAATATCGATGGGGAAGACATTGAGGCGGTAGTACAGGTCCTTGCGGAAGACGCTCTCCTCGGTCATTTTTTTCAAATCCGCGTTGGTCGCGGCGATCACACGGGCGTCGGTGCGGAGGTCGTCCTCCCCGCCGAGGCGGGAAAACGTGCCGTCCTGGAGCACTTGCAGCAGCTTGATCTGGGCGGGGGGCGTGATGGTTCCGATCTCGTCGAGGAAAATCGATCCGTCCCGGGCGATTTCGAATTTCCCGAGCTTCCGTTTGGTCGCGCCCGTGAAAGCCCCCTTTTCGTGGCCGAACAGCTCGCTTTCCAGAAGGGTGTCGGGAATCGCCCCGCAATGGACGCTGACGAACTGTGATTCCGCACGGTTGCTGTGCCTGTGGATCACCTTGGCCAGCATGCCCTTGCCCGTCCCCGTCTCTCCGGTCAGCAGCACCGAGCTTTTGGTGGGCGCCACGGACCGGATTTTTTCAAAAACCGCCTTCATCCGTTGATTGCGGGTTCGAACGAAGGCCAGCGACTCGGTTTTCCAGAATTCCCCGCGCAGGTAATCGATTTCCGATCTGGCCATTAGATCGTCGTAGAGGTTGTTGGCGACCAGCTTCACCTCTTCGGGGTCGACGGGGTAGGTCAGATAGCTGTTGGCCCCCGCCTTGACCATCCGGACGGCCCGTCGGATCTCGGCCTTGGGCGCCAGCACGACAATGTGAAGGGAGGGATGCAAGTCCTTGAGGGATTTAAGGGCGTCAAAGGCGTCCCCTTCGCCCGGCGGGAGCCAGAGGAGATCGATGTCGATGAGAACGAGATCGTATCGCCGTTTCGATAACGCGTCGAGGGCGCCGGATCTGCCGGATACGCGATCCAGGGCCGACATCCCTTGGAAATACCCCTGGATGTCGCCGACTGCATCGGCATGGACCGAAACGATCAGAATGGATTTCATGGGCCGTCTGATTCAGGTGGTTGAAATATCGTGCTGGCCTCTCCGTCCATTCGTCCAGCGGCGCTGGAGGTATGCACGGTTTATGGATTAAATATCACACTCCAGGACGGAAAAAAAGGATGCATCGAGAGGAATTCGGTACAATCCGCGAGACCCGTTCCGGATTACGCTCCAGATGATCGAATCCGCCTTGAAAAGAATCGAGAATCGTTGATCTTTCGGCTGCCCTGTGGCATAGGCTGTCGGAATGACATACACACGCTTAAACCGAAGGAGGGGCCCATGAACCGATATCCCGCTGGCAATGCACAACCAAAGGCGTTGCACGAGAACATCCTGTGGAATTTGGCGCTGATCGCCGCGGGAAGCCTGATCTGCGCCTGGGCCATCAACGGCATTGTGGTGCCGCACCGCTTTTTAAGCGGCGGCGTGACCGGGCTCGCGCTGATCCTCCATTACCTGTTTCCGCCCTTTTCCGTCGGCCTGCTGTATTTTCTTCTCAACATTCCCATCTATGTGCTGGGATGGCTGTACATCGGCCGACGGTTCTTCTGGTACAGCCTGGCGGGGCTGGCCATCTTTTCAGGGGCGATCCTCGCGATCCATCCGGCCAATCCCATCGAGGACCGGCTTCTGGCCGCGCTGCTGGCGGGCATCGTTTCCGGCTCCGGCGGCGGCTTGATTCTGCGGTCCCTGGGTTGCGCCGGCGGCACGGACATCCTGTCCATCATTCTGCTCAAGCGCTACTCGATCCGCATCGGGAGCACCGTGCTCTTTTTCAACGCCAGCATCCTGGTTCTCTCCACCTTTTTGTTTGATCTCGAATCGGTGCTCTACACGCTGATCTTCATGTTCGTGAGTTCCCGGCTCGTCGATCTGGTGGTAACCGGCTTCAGTCAGCGCAAGGCGGTACTCATCATCTCGGCGCACTGGGAGGCCGTCGCTGAGATGATCACCAAAAAGATGAACCGGGGCGTCACCCTGGTGCCGGCCGAAGGCGGATACCGCCACGAACAGGGACGCATCCTTTATACGGTGGTGACCATCAGCGATCTGCCCCAGCTCAAAAACTACATCCGCCAGATCGATCCGAATCCCTTTGTGGTGGTGACCGACACCCTGGAGGTCATCGGGCAGCGGATCGGGAACCAGCCGCATTGGTAACGCCTCTACAACCCTCGCCATCACCGTGACGGATGTGAAAAACGGCGTGGCGATGAAACAGCGGCGATCATCGGAATTTCAGATGGATGGATCGACAGACTTAAAAAGGCGGCCGGCCCCCTCTTACGGGGCGTCCGCCCTGTCTTTATCCGGTTCGGAATCGCACCGGACGATGGACGGAGAGAGGGCGCCTCCTGGCCGGAGGCGCCGGGTCCGAGTGTCGACTAAGGAATCAGAACGATCTTGGCCGCCGCGCTCCGGCCGTTGTGGAGGTCGTCGAAGGCCCGTGCGCCGTCGGCCAGGGGCCGCGTTTCCACCCAGCTCAGGTCCCCCACCATGCCGTCCGCGATGGCCTGGACGGCGG
>CAYSLC010000387.1:0-3292 GCA_964431545.1 uncultured Desulfobacteraceae bacterium
TTACTACTGACGATAATCAATTGAAATTATTCGATTAAACGTTGGGACACCAGTGTGTCAACATATAAAATCCGAAAACTCAAGTCTATATTTATTCAAATATTTTAATATATTATCGTATTCATAAAAACTATATAGAACCATAGAGGTTTCAGCTATCACCATATCGATCAATTATATCCATATATATAAATATATAGAAAACAATTAGATAGTGGTCGGACGATCGGCTCGACAATACAGGGTCGCTGACAGCGCCCCCGTTGCATTTGATAGTCCACACGGATTGACGGACCCCATGGATCTTCATGAGCTTCCTCGGTTCAGGTCGTCCGGATTCTAATGTCAACCGTGCGGTCATATGCCCGATATCTCTGTTTAATATGGATATTTTTCCCTAATATCATTTGTTCTCGAAGGTTTCAAGCCCATTTTGTTTCCGGAAGCGACGGGCGGAAAATGCATTCGGGTCGATGACACGCATCCGTCGAAAACGGCGGGAAAGCCAAATCCATGTAGAACATCAGGGGGCCACGGCGCTCCGGATCGTTTTTCCAATTTGCCAAAACCCCCCGCTTTCGGATATACTACCTCCTTACATACGATGTTCACGCCAACCACCCCCGCCATTCCGGACCCGGAGCCGGCGGGTGAGACCCCGAGGATCACACCGAGAGCGTTGGAAACCGAACATGGAACCTCTATTTAAACCGCTGTGCGGCGGCCCCTCCCATTGGGAGAGCCTGTTCGGTCTCTTCTCCGCCTCGCTGGTCGTCCTGGCGGACCTATGGACTTCAGTCTCTGCCGCTATATTGGGGAGCCCACTGAACTTTACCGCAAAAACAAGATACCCCTCCGCTTCTGCGGCCGAAACCTTTCTGGGGGATGGTTTCCAGTGAAAAATGACCGCATCCCCGCGCGGACCCGGCACACGGCACCGGCGTCCACACCATAAGGAGATCGAGATGCAGGTACTGCTCAAAAACCGAAAGCCCGACCGGATCAACACCCTCAAGGAGTACCGGGAGGACGGCGGGTACGAGGCCCTGACCGCGGTGCTGCGGGACGACGATCCCATGACCGTCCGCAAGAAGATCGAGGCGGCCGACCTCAAGGGCCGGGGCGGGGCCGGGTTCCCTGCGGGCAAGAAGTGGCTCACCGTGGCCGGGGACGCCCCGTACCCCCGGTATCTCATCGCAAACACCGACGAGATGGAGCCGGGCACCTTCAAGGACCGGGTCCTGGTCCACGCGGAGCCCCACGCCCTTATCGAAGGGATGGTCATCGCCGGGTACGCCGTCTCCGCCGCCAAGGCGTTCGTCTTCATCCGCCCCTCCTATGAGAACAGCGCCCGGATCCTGGAGCGGGAGATCGGGTACGCCCGGGAGGCGGGGTTTCTGGGGGAGGACATCCAGGGCAGCGGCTACTCCCTGGAGATCGAGGTCCACCGGAGCGGCGGGCGGTACATCTGCGGCGAGGGGACCGCCCTGATCAACGCCCTCATGGGCAAGCGGCCCAACCCCTACCGGCCGCCCCCGTACCCCACGGTCAAGGGGCTGTGGGGCAAGCCGACGGTGGTCAACAACACCGAGACCCTCGCCATGGTTCCTTACATCATCCGGAACGGGGCCGAATGGTTCAAGAACCTGTCCCGCACCGCGTCCGCCTCCGGCACCAAGCTCTTCGCCGTAAGCGGCCGGGTCAACCGGCCCGGCTGTTACGAACTCCCCCTGGGGACCCCCCTGAGCGAGATCATCGAGGAGCACGCCGGCGGCATGGCCGGCGGCGGGACGTTCAAGGCGTGCCTCCCCGGCGGGGCCTCCACCCGGTATCTCACAAAGGAGCACTACCACATTCCCATGGACTTCGAGAGCCTCGGCGAGGCCGGCCACCGGCTCGGTACCGCCGCCGTCATCGTCTTCGACGAGAAGGTCTGCATGGTGGGGGCGACCCTCAACATGGTCCAATTCTTCGTTCGGGAGTCGTGCGGCTGGTGCACCCCCTGCCGGGAGGGGCTGCCCTATATCCAGGATCTGCTCGCCCGCATCGAGGAGGGCCGGGGAGAGGAGGGGTTCATCCCCATGATCCGGACCATGGCCGACTACCTGAGCCACGCCTACTGCGCCTTCGCCCCGGGCGCGGCCGGACCGGTGGAGAGCCTGCTCACCTTCTTCGAGGAGGAGGTGAGGGACCATATCCGCGCCGAGCGATGCCCCTTCCGGCCCGAGGGGTGAAGCCGCCGTGCCCCGGTCGACCATCGACCGGAAAGAGACCGCCGTGCCGCCACTCTTCGCCCCTTTGGTCATCGGAACCCGAAAGGAGGAACCGTGAAATCGTTTTTGAAAAGCGCCGTTATCCTGATCCTGCTGGCGGTCGCCGCCGGCGCCGTCGTGATCTGGCTGGGGATCTACAACGTGGCCGCCGACAAACCCCATTGGGAGGCGACCTACCATGTGCTGGAATGGGCCCGGAATCGGTCCATCGCCGCGCACAGCGAAGGGATCATCCCCCCCGAATCCCTCAAGGAGCCGGAAGCCGCCGAACAGGGGGTCGCCCACTACCATGACACCTGCCGACACTGCCACGGCGCGCCCGGAGAGGCCCCGGCGGAGTTCGCACGGGGGCTCTATCCCCGGCCGCCGGAACTGGCGCCGGGCGCCGGGCTGGTCGGCCTCGGCAACGGCGAGATCTTCTGGGTGGTCAAAAACGGTCTGAAGATGACCGGGATGCCGGCCTTCGGCGGCCACCACAAGGACGAGGAACTCTGGCATGTGGTGGCCCTCCTCGAAGCGCTCCCGGAGATGGATCCGGCCGCCTACGGCGAGCTGGTTCGACGGGCCGAGGCGGCGGGGGGACACCGCCACGGCGGAGAGGACGGACACGGCCACGGCGAGCCGACCGGTTCTTCCGCGGACAGCCCCGGGGAAAAGACGGAATCCGGCGACGGCGGGGACGGACACGACCACGGGACCCACGAACACTGACCCCTTTCAGCCCGGATCACCCCCCGGTTCCCAAGCGATCCATCCCCATGACCCACAACCCACAACCCATCACCTATAACCTATAACCTATAATCTATAACCCATCACCTATTCCCCCGTTATTTTCCGGTACAGCCGCTCCGTATCCTCCCGCCGGCACAGCTCCGTTCCGGGGGTCATCACCGCGGCGGCGCCGGCGGCCACGCCGAAGCGGACGGCCGAAAGGAGCGCCTCCCCCCGGGCCAAGGCGAGAACGATCCCCGCCACCATGCTGTCCCCGGCCCCCACCTTGCTCTGGATGGGGACGG
>CAYSLC010000388.1:0-3284 GCA_964431545.1 uncultured Desulfobacteraceae bacterium
ACACATCGTTAAAACAATGGTATGGGAGGTAACAAGATGACGAACCGCTCAATGGTCCCCTCCGTCGGTATCACGACGGGGTATTTCTGGATTGTCGTTTTATGTGATCGTCAATCATGATATAAATGAATTCTCTTGCGCCATCGAGACCTCCGCTCGATTCAACGCCAGCCGCGCATAACGATATAATTGTTGCCAACGCCAAGGCCAAGGAGATACAATGCTCGATGAACCTGATCGACTCCCTCAAACAGACCGGCCGCTTCGCCCCGCTGGATCTCCATTTCGCGGAGCTGATGATGCGCCTGAACGGTGGGGGGCCACCGGAAGTGGGCCTCGCCGCCGCCCTGGCGAGCGGCAGCCGGCGGGAGGGACACATCTGCCTCGACCTGGCCGGCGTCGCTCGAAGGCCGGTGGCGGCGGCCCAGGACAGCCCCCGGTGCCCCGCCATCACCAAATGGCGGAAACTCCTGAAGGGCAGCGCGGTGGTGGGAAAGCCGGGGGCGTTTCGCCCCCTGATCCTGGATGACCACGACCGCCTCTACCTCCGGCGGTACTGGGCCTACCAGGACCGACTTGCCGAGGCGCTCCTCACCCGGGCCGATAAGACCAGGAAGCGGCCAAAGGGACTGACGGGCCTGCTCAATGGCCATTTTGGAACCCTGAAGAAAGGCGTTCCCCCCGACCGCCAGCGAACCGCTGCAAAAGTCGCCCTCACCCGGCGGTTCTGCGTCATCTCCGGGGGGCCGGGGACCGGCAAGACCTATGTGATGGCGAAGATCCTCGCCCTGCTCTTCCAGATCTCCGACATCCCGCCGACGGTGGCCCTGGCCGCCCCCACCGGCAAGGCCGCCGCCCGGATGGGGGAGGCGGTCCGGGCCGAGGCCGAGAAAGGTTCCTTTTCCGGTTTCGACGGGGAGCTTCCGGACCCGTCGACCATCCACCGGCTCCTGGGGGCGGTCCCCGGCAGGTCCGACTTCCGCCACAACGCGGAAAACCCCCTTGCCGCCGACGTGGTGGTGGTGGACGAGGCCTCCATGGTCGATCTGGCCCTCATGTCCAAGCTGGTCCAGGCCCTCCGGCCCGAGGCCCGGCTCATCCTCCTGGGGGACAAGGACCAGCTCGCCTCGGTGGAGGCGGGGGCCGTGCTCGGGGACATCTGCGACACGGGCCGCCTCGACGTGGCGGACCTGGACGGTGAAGGGGACGGTATCCGGGGGGCCATCGTGGGGCTCACCGAGAGCCGCCGGTTCCGGGACGACGCCGGCATCGGGTCGGTGAGCCGGGCCATCAACCAGGGGGACGCCGATGGGGCCCTGTTCCGGATGAAGGACGGTGACGACGAGATCGCCTGGACGGGACCGCCAACCTTGGCGGCACCGCCGTCGGCCTTCCGGGAGGCGGTGATCGAAGGGTTCCGGGGGTATCTATCCGCATTGGACCGACCGGAGGAGACCTTCGCATGGTTCGCCCGTTTCCGGGTCCTCTGCGCCCTTCGGCAGGGGCCTTTCGGCGCGCCGGCGGTCAACCGGACCATCGAGGGACTGCTGGCCGGAGCGGGCCTCCTCCGCCCCGAAAAAACCTGGTACCCCGGCCGGCCGGTGCTGATCATCCGGAACGACTACGGGCTGAAGCTCTTCAACGGGGACGTGGGGATCGCCCTGGCCGACCCGGAAGCCGACGGCGGGATCCGGGTCTTCTTTCCGGGGGCGGACGGCGCCCTCCGGCGGCTCCACCCGCTCCGGGTGCCGGCCCACGAAACGGTCTTCGCCATGACGGTCCACAAGAGCCAGGGGTCCGAGTTCGACCGGGTCCTCTTCTTGATGCCCGACCGGGACGCGCCGGTGCTCACCCGGGAGTTGATCTACACGGCCGTCACCCGGGCCAAAGGGAAGGTGGAGATCTGGTCGGATGAAGCGGTCTTCAGGGCGGCGGTGGGCCGCCGCATCGAACGCTCCTCTGGATTGCGGGACGCGCTCTGGGGCGCGTGAAAGACGGCCGACAACGATCACCGGGGAACGAGGAGCCCCGGCAATAGACGTCCGAGGTTTTTCGACCTCGGAGGTCTTTGGAGATAGAGGAACATCAAGGAATCGACAAGCGCATGGGGGAGGAAAACATGATCAAGAACAGTGCAATTAAAAACAAGGCAAGAAATTTTATCCAGTCGGTGGGGACCCGGTGGCTGATCATCGTGGCCGTGGTGGTGCTGGCGATCCTGGTGCCGCTCATGAGCGTCGTCGTCTCCATCAGTCCGGGCAATGTGGGGGTGGTCTTCTCCAAGTTCGGGGATGAGCCCGAGGTGGAGGGGCGGTTCATCGTGGAGCGGGGGCAGAAGGGGTACTGGCGGGAGGTGCTCATGCCGGGGTGGCACTTCTTCTGGCTGGCCGAGCCCCTTTGGAAGATCGACATCGAAGAAGAGCCCATGACCGCCATCAAATCCCAGCACATCGGGCTGGTGGAGGCCCTGGACGGCCGCCCCATGCCCCGGGGGGAGATCCTCGCCGCCGATGACCGGGCGGATGATAACGGCAATTTCATCATGGGGGAGAAAGGTCCCCGGAAGGATGTCCTCAAACCGGGCCTCCACCCCATCAATCCGAGGTACCTCAAGGTGACGGAACAGCCGGCGGTGGTCATCCCGGAGGGGAAGATCGGCGTCGTGATCCGAAAGACCGGCGAAGTCCCGCCGCCGGGAATGGTATTGGTGCCCCAGGACGGCACATATCGGGGGATCCAGCGGGAGACCCTGCCGCCGGGCACCTACTACATCAACCCCTTGTCCCTCAAGGTGGAGCAGGTGGACGCCACCCTCATCCAAAAAGGGCAGGTGGGCATCGTCACCAAGAAGGTGGGCACCATGCCGCCGCCGGGCACGATCCTGGTGGGGGCCGACGACGAGTACCAGGGGATCCAGCGGGAGGTGCTCCAGCCGGGCATGTACTACATCAACCCCTATGAGAAGGAGGTGCGGATCGTCGACGCGGTGGTGGTGTCCGACGGATACGTGGGGGTCCAGATCGCCAAGACCGGAAACCCCAAGCCCACCGAGCAGCTCCTGGCCACCAAGGGCCAGCGGGGGATCTGGGACGAGGTCCTGCCGCCCGGCCTCTACTACGTCAACCCCTACGAGTTCGAGATCATCCCCTTCGATACCCGGGAGCAGCGGTACGAGATGACCAAGAACCGGGACAAGGGGGACACCCAGGGGGACGACTCCATCCACTTCCTCTCCGACGACGGGTTCGACATCAACTTCGACCTGACCGTCCTCTACCAGGTCA
>CAYSLC010000389.1:0-3274 GCA_964431545.1 uncultured Desulfobacteraceae bacterium
AACGCGTGATCCCCAAAAAGAAGGTCCCCGAAAAGAAGGCGGTCATCCCCTTTTAGGCCGTGCCGTGGGCAAAATGTCGGCCGTCCATGGGAGAACCGGGCGAAGCCGGTGCCGAACCCGACCCCCGGGGTTCATCGGCCGGAATCCGAATCCCCCTGGACGCTCGTCCGCGGGCGGTCGCCTCCGGGAGGGGCGACTTTACCCGGAGCGGGATCGTCATTATGTTGATTGAAGAAAGCGCGCATCCGGCTCCAAATGCAGGGAAAGGCGGGACGGTCCGCCTTGGCCGGGCGCCGAAACCAAAAAAATGGAGGAACATCGGATGACCGAATCCACAAATCTGCTCCAGGCGGGTGACGGGCTGCTGCTGGTGGATGTCCAGAAGGACTTCTGTCCGGGCGGGGCCCTGGCGGTGGCGGGCGGCCATGAGATCCTCCCGGTCTTGAACCAGTGGATCGCCGCGGCCGAGGAGAAAGAGGTCCCGGTCTATGCCTCCCGGGACTGGCACCCCAAACGGCACACCAGCTTCCAGGAACAGGGGGGGCAATGGCCGCCCCACTGCATCCAGGACACACCGGGCGCCGACTTCCACCCGGACCTTCGATTGCCCGGGGAGGTGGTGAAGATCACCAAGGGGGTCCGGTTCGATCAGGACCAGAACTCGGTCTTCGACCAGACCGGATTCGCCGAATTTCTAAAGACCGAGGGGGTCGGCCGCCTCTGGGTGGCGGGGCTCGCCCAGGACGTTTGTGTGTTGGCCACGGTGCTCGACGCACGCAAGGCGGGCATCGATACCCAGGTGATTCTCGCCGGCACCCGACCCGTCGATCCGGAAGGGGGAAAGCGGGCGGTGGCGGAGATGACGGCGGCCGGGGCCCGGATGGTGGAATAGCTCCGCCGGTCGATCCGGACCCTCGGGCCGCGCTGGAAAACCGATCCGTGTTGTGGATTCCTTTCACCACAATTGATCGGATCCGTTTCGGATTTTCATTTTAAAGAACCTGGCAGAACAAGGGGATCCACCGCTTTTCAAGCGGGTCAACCCTTTCCATTGAAGGAGGTTCATAAAAAAATTCGGAAAAACGGTTGACAGTTGATTGGTGTTCAATATATAGTGATGAAATCAAGACGATGGGTGAGCTTCCCGAGCATCGTGCATCCGTCGTGTTTCGTCCCTGATTTTGATCTGTTTGCGTCTGTACCCATTATCCTCGAGGGCGCTTGAGTTTCATTGAGCCCAATGAAACTTACCCCTCACCCGACCACACCGAAACGTAGATTCGGCGTCTTCTGTCGGCTCCGGTTCTCGGAGCGGCGGTTTTGCCAGAAGCCATCGACGCCGTTTAGAAAAGCGAAAAAATCCGCCGAGGATCGATCGATCCCGAGAGCCCGGGGCGGGGCCGACCGCCATCCGGACGGAACGGTTTCAATGGAACGCAACCGATTCCGTCCACTGAAGAGAGGGGGGTCCCCCGAACGCCCGAATCTAAAAACGGAGGTCGGATCGGCGGGTGGATTCTAAAATAGTAATGAGAATTCAAGGGGTTGTTGAACATGGACAAACCATCGGTACAGGTGATCGGCGTCGGTTCGCCGGTCGTCGACTTCATCGCTGAAATCGAAGAGGGGCTTCTCACGAAGGTGGGCGGAGAGAAGGGCGGCATGGAGCTTGTGGACGCCGACACCCTCGCCTCCCTGCTCGCCCTGGTGGGGGCGATGCCGGTCAAGGCGCCGGGGGGCTCCGCCGGGAACACCACCTTTGCGCTGGCCCAGATGGGGATGGCCTGCGCCTTCATGGGCAAGGTCGGCAGGGACGAAAACGGCGCGTTCTACCAGGGGATCTTCAAGGAGCTGGGTGGGGACTGCTCCCGGTTCAAGACCGACGGCCGGGACCCCACGGCCACCTGCGTCAGCCTGGTGACCCCCGATTCGGAGCGGACCATGCGCACCTGTCTGGGCGCGGCCATGGCCTTTTCGCCGGATGATATCGTATCCGGCGACTTCGCCGGATGCCGGCACGCCCATGTGGAGGGGTACCTCCTGTTCAACCGGGAACTCCTCGGGGCGGTGTTGGAGGCGACCAGGGCCGCCGGCTGCACCGTAAGCCTCGATCTCGGCTCCTTCGAGGTGGTCCGGGCCGCCAAGGACATGCTCCCGGAGATCCTGGACAAGTACGTGGACATCGTCTTCGCCAACGAGGAGGAGGCGGCCGCCTTCTGCGGGCACGAGGATCCCCAAAAGGGCTTGGCCGCCTTGTCGGCCCTGTGCGCCGTGGCGGCGGTCAAGGTGGGAAAAGAGGGGGCCTGGCTCCGGAACGGCCGCGGAGAGGTTCGGGTGCCGGCCATGCCCGCCGACCGGGTGCTCGATACCACCGGCGCCGGGGACTACTGGGCCGCGGGATTCCTCTTCAGTCATTTAAACGGTTATCCGCTGATCACCTCGGGACGGGTGGGGGCGCTGCTGGCCAAGCATGTCATCGGCCACATGGGCGCCTTCCTTCCCCGGGAGTCCTGGGGACGGATCATCGGTGAAAAAACAGTATTGCTCAGCCAAAAGGAGGAAGCATTATGTTGATGTCGCTCAAGGAGGATTACAAAGTCAAAGATATTGAACTGGCCGGGTTCGGGCGCAGGGAGATCGAGATCGCCGAACAGGAGATGCCCGGACTCATGGCCACGCGGGAGAAGTACGGCCCGGACAAGCCGCTCAAGGGGGCCCGGATCATGGGGTCCCTCCACATGACCATCCAGACGGCGGTGCTCATCGAGACCCTGGCGGAGCTGGGCGCGGACGTGCGCTGGGCCTCCTGCAACATCTTCTCCACCCAGGACCACGCCGCGGCGGCCATGGCCGAGGGCGGGGTGCCGGTCTTCGCCTGGAAGGGCGAGACCCTGGAGGAGTACTGGTGGTGCACCAAGCAGGCCCTCACCTGGCCCGACGGCGGCGGCCCCAACCTGGTGGTGGACGACGGCGGAGACGCCACCCTGCTGATCCACCGGGGGTATCAGGCGGAGGAGAACCCCGCCATTCTCGACGAGCCGACCACCAACAAAGAGCTGGCGATCATCAACAAGCTGCTCAAGGAGACCCTCAAGGAGGATCCCCAGTTCTGGCACAAGGTGGTCAAGGAGTGGAAAGGGGTCTCCGAGGAGACCACCACCGGGGTCCACCGCCTCTACCAGATGATGGAGAAGGGGGAACTCCTGGCGCCGGCCATCAACGTCAACGACTCGGTGACCAAGTCGAAGTTCGACAACATCTACGGCTGCCGGGA
>CAYSLC010000390.1:0-3255 GCA_964431545.1 uncultured Desulfobacteraceae bacterium
GTTTCGCCGAAAGGATGGGCCACCCGGAGCTGGCCATGACCGCCAAAAGCCAGGAGTTCGCCGGGTACGAGCCTCGGGGCGAACAGGGCATGGGGCTGGCCTACGCCACCTCCCCCATCGGCGCCTCCCACATGCGGGGCGACCCGGCCTACATCGAAATCCTGGGCGTGCCCATGCTCATCGATCCCCTTACCTGGGAGGACAAACCCCAACTGGTCATGGACTGGCAGGACGTCTTCTGCGTCATC
The DNA here is from genome assembly GCA_964431545.1 of uncultured Desulfobacteraceae bacterium. Classification (GTDB taxonomy): domain Bacteria; phylum Desulfobacterota; class Desulfobacteria; order Desulfobacterales; family JAABSP01; genus CAYSLC01. The sequence continues at coordinate 249 of CAYSLC010000390.1, forward strand.
GACGCGGCCGGCGTCTGCGTCTTCTTTTCGGTACGGAATTACGCCACGCCGACCCGGGACATCCGGCCCGAGGGCATCATGGAACTGCTCAACGCCGCCACGGGCGCGGACTACACCATCGACGAACTGGTCCGGGCCGGCGAGCGCATCTTCAACGCCGAGCGGATGTTTCTGGTCCGGGCCGGTTTCACCCGCAAGGAGGACACCCTGCCCATCCGGATGCTGAAAGAGCCCATGCCCGACGGGCCGGCCAAGGGGATGGTCTGCCACCTGGAAGAGATGCTCGAGGCCTATTATCCCATCCGGGGATGGGACGCAAACGGCATTCCAACTCCTGAAAAACTGAAGGGACTTGGACTGCCGGCGATATGATCGATCCATCCATTCAACCCGTAACATGACAAGGAGGAAGAGATGAAAAAGCGTTTCAGCGGCATCATTGTCCTGGTCGGCCTGCTGGCGGTGGTCGCGGGCCCTGCATGGGGTGCGGACGATGTGATCAAGATCGGGGTGGTGGGCCCCCGGACCGGCGGCGCGGCCGCCACCGGAAAGGCCTTTGAAGAGGGCATCCAACTGGCGGTGGACCACGTCAACGCCTCGGGCGGGGTCCTGAGCAAAAAACTGGAGGTGGTCTTCGAGGACACCGCTGGCGCGCCGGATAAGGCCGCCTCTGGCTTCGAGCGGCTGGCGACCCGGGACAACGTGGTGATGGTGCTGGGCGAAAGCCATTCCTCCGCGGCCCTGGCCGAGATCGAGGTGGCCAACCGCCTCAAGGTCCCCTTTATCGTCGTGGAGGCCTGGGCCGATCCCATCACCGCCAAGAACTACAAATATGTATTCCGGGCCGGCCCGTCCAATTCGGGCGTGGTCAACAACACCATCGCCCGGTGGGTGGACCATGAAAAATTCAAGAAAGCCTTCATCGTCGCCGAGAACACCGACTGGGGCATGGGCATCGCGAAACTGACGGAAGCGGCCCTGAAGGAGATCGGCGTCGAATTTGAAAGCCTGGTCACCGAGCGCAAAAGCCAGGATCACTACATGGAACTCAACAAAATCAAGGCCTATGATCCCGACGTGGTGCTGGCCTTCGTCTACGGAACGGGGCTCCATTATTTCGTGGCCCAGGCCGGCGAGGTGGGGCTGACCCCCAAGGCGATCATCCTGGACGGCGCCGGTCCCCCCAGCCTCTGGCCCGATTTCTGGACCAACGTGGGTCAGTACGGCAACCATGAGTGCTTTGTCTCCTCCATGCACGAAAAGGTGGAATTGACCGAACTGGCCACGGCCTTCCGGACCGCCTATGTGGCGGCCTTTGGTTCGCCCCCCAGCGACTACAAGTCGCGGTCGATTTTCGACGGCATTCTCATCGCCGCCGACGCCGTCAACCGGGCCGGTTCCACGGATTCGGAAAAAATCGTGGACGCCCTGGAAAAAACGAGTCTGATGGTCACCCGGGGCATGGCCCAATTCAGCACCGAAAAGGGCGGCCCCGAATACCATCACTGGATGCCGCCCATGCTGGTCATCCAGTGGCAGGACAAGGAGCAGGTGGTCCTCTATCCGCCCGACGCCGCCACCGGCAAATTGAAGCGGAAAGAGTAGCCGACCCCATCAACGCTTAAAACCTCCCGCCCCGCCGGTCGAAAATCCCGGCGGGGCGGATTATTGTCTACAGGAGATCCATGTGCTTGCCCTCGCCCTGACCAACGGCATTGTCATCGGCACGATCTACACCCTGGCCGCCTTGGGGGTGTCCCTGGTGGTCGGCATCATGAACGTGGTCAATTTCGCCCACGGCGAGTTCTACATCCTGGCCGGCTATTTCAGCTTTCTCTTCGCCGGCGCCGTGGGCCTGCCCCCCTTCGCCGCCATGGCCCTGGCCGTGTTTCTGGTCTTTCTGCTGGGGGTGATCGTGGAGGCCACCCTGATCCGGCCCACCTACGGAGATGAACTCTATTCCCTCATCCTCACCTTCATCCTCTCCATCGTGCTCCAGAACGCCTATCTCGTCATCTTCGGCCCCTACCCGAGCAAGCCGCCCAACTGGGTGACCGGGGCCACGCATCTGTTCGGCCTGTTTTACTACGGCAACCAGCGGCTGGCGGCCCTGGTCGCCGGCGCGATCCTCATCGCCCTGGTCTTCGCCATGCTCAAGTTCACCTGGTTCGGCCGCATCATCCGGGCCGCGAGCCAGGACCGGGAGATGGCGGAACTGAACGGCATCGACACCCGGCGGCTCAACATGCTCAGCTTCGGGCTGGGGTGCGGACTGGCCGCGGCGGCCGGGGTGATCCTGTCGCCGGTCTTTCCGGTGACGCCGTCCGCAGGGGTGCCCGTGGCCCTCACGGCTTTCGTAGTGGTGATCCTGGGGGGCATGGGGTCGCTGAAAGGGTGCATCGTGGGCGGACTGCTGCTGGGGCTCGTGGAAAACCTGGGCGCCGCCTTTCTCTCCACCGGGTACAAGCACGTCTTCGGATTCATCATCCTGATCCTGGTGCTGGCCGTCCGGCCCCAGGGATTGTTCGGACGGAGCGGAGCCTGACGCCCATGACGCAACCGATGAAACGCAAACGGACCTGGATCATGGCGGCCGGGCTCGTCCTGTTCGCGCTCCTGCCCCTGGGGCTGGGCGTCTACCAGCAGCATGTGCTCATCGTCAGCCTCTTTTATGTGATGATGGCCGCCTCTTGGAACCTGCTGGCCGGCTACACGGGCCAGGTCTCCTTCGGTCACGCCGCCTTCGCGGGCATCGGGGCCTACACCTCGGGCATTCTCGCGACCCGGGCCGGATTCGATCCCTGGTTCGGCATTATCGTCGGCGTGCTGGTCGCCGCCGTCTTCGGCGTGCTGGTCGGCATCCTGTGCCTCCGGATGGGCGGGATCTACCTTTCCCTGACGACCCTGGGATTTTCCGAAATCCTCCACATCGTCATCACCAACGAATACGAGATCACCCGGGGCACCATGGGGCTCCAGGTGCCCGGACTGATCGCCGATTATTCGA
>CAYSLC010000391.1:0-2196 GCA_964431545.1 uncultured Desulfobacteraceae bacterium
GGGTCTACGGCAAATTCCCCCGCCAGCTCGCCCACCTCTACTACGGCATCGATTTCCTCCTCCACCGGGTCATCCCCAAACTGCCCCATCTCAACAAGCTCTATTTCATGATCACCAAAGGGAGGAACCGGGTCCTCTCACGCGCCGAGGTGCTGGGGCGGCTCTCCTTTTGCGGGTTCGACATCGTGGCGGAAGAGGAGATCGACAAGCGGTTCTGGGTGATCGCCAGAAAGGTGAAAAACGTCTCTTTCGAAAAAAATCCCACCTTCGGTCCGCTGGTGACGCTCAACCGCACCGGCCGTAACGGCGAGACCCTAAAGGTCTACAAACTGCGGACCATGCACCCCTATTCGGAGTTCCTGCAACAGTATGTCTTCGACCGGCACGGCCTCCGGAAAGGGGGAAAGCTGAAGGACGATTTTCGGCTGACCGCCTGGGGAAAGCTCTTCCGGAAACTCTGGATCGACGAACTTCCCATGCTCTACAACTGGCTCAAGGGAGACATGAAGATCGTCGGGGTCCGGCCGCTGAGCCCCCATTACCTGAGTCTCTACGACGCCGAACTGCGCCGGATGCGCATGGAAACCAAGCCCGGCCTACTGCCGCCTTTCTACGCGGATCTGCCCGCCACCTTCGACGAGATTCGCGCCTCGGAAAAACGGTATCTCCAGGCCTATTTCGAACGCCCCATCCGGACGGATATTTCCTATTTTTTCCGATCTCTTTACAACATTCTGATCAAGCGGGCCCGGAGCCATTGATTCTCTGCGGTCCCGCACCCTTTGTTCCCGTGATGTGAGTTTCCGAGCTGAACATATCGGGGGCCGGAACCGGCATTCGGCCATGGGGGGGGACCCCGGACAGAACGAACCCGAAAGGCGACTGCTTCTGGCCCTCATCCGCGCCCGCCCCTCGGCGGAACAGGCGTCGGCGCTTCTGGCCGAGGGGGGGAGACTCGACTGGCGGCGACTGGTCGACTTGGTGGGTCGGCACAGGGCGGCCGTGGTCTTTTACTGGAACATTAACGAGCTGGGGCTACGGGACCGATTGCCGGCGACGGTGGACGAAGTCCTTCGGGGACGCCTTTTCCAGGTCGTCGCCCGGAACCAGCGGTTGTTGAAACGGCTGGTCGATGTTGTCGGCCTTCTCGAGGACCGTGGAATTCCGGCCGTCCCGTTCAAGGGGCCGGTCCTTTCGCAACGTCTGTATGGCGACACCGACCTCCGGCAGTTCAGCGATCTTGACTTGTTGATCCCAAAAGAATCGGCGACCGGGGCACACCGGGCGTTGCGGGGAGCCGGTTACCGGCCCGGGTACGTGGATTTGGCCGAAGCACAGTTCCGGACCCTGACGCGGTTCACCAAAGCGTTCAACTTTATCTGTCCGGACGGCGATGTAGCCATCGACCTGCACTGGCATCTCTCCTTCCATACCGTCCGCCGCTTCGATTATCGGTTCTGCGGGAACCGGCTGACCTCCGTCCCCATTGCCGGCCGGGAGGTGCCCTGTCTTTCCGACGAAGACATGGTGGTCTACCTCTGTGTGCACGGCACATCCCATGGATGGCCCGATGCGAGCGCTGCGGCATGGGTGGCGGATTATATCGACCTTCGGCCCGACCTGGACTGGGATCGGGTTTTGGCCCTGGCCGACGCCCTTCACTGCAGACGAATGGTCTTCATGGGGTTATTTCTGGTCCAGGCCCTGTTCCGGACGCCCCTGCCGGTACCGGTGCGGGACCGGATGGCCGCCGACGGAATGGCCCGAACCATGGCGGAGGAAAGGGCCGCCATGCTGTTCACCAAGGGCGAGGTCCGGGACCATTTCGGCCGCCGCCTGTCGGAGATCCCGTTTTTCCTTGCCCTTCGGGACCGGCGCGCGGACCGGGTACGATACCTGGTCCGACGGCTGTTTCACCCCACCATAAAGGACTGGCGGACATCCCCCCTGCCGCCCCGGCTGTCCTTCCTCTATTTCCTGCTGCGTCCCGTGGCCCTCTGCGCGGACCTGGCCAGGGCCGGGATCGGAAGAAGATGAGAATTTGAGACGGTCGGTGATGGGGAGGTTGAGGAATTTGATTTGGGGCGCCGGAGGCGAGGTGATGGGTAATAGGTGATGGGTGATGGGTAATAGGTGATGGGGCGCTGTCTTCTGACCTCTGTTCTCATTGACGGCGCTGATTGCAGCGCATATAAT
>CAYSLC010000391.1:2206-3246 GCA_964431545.1 uncultured Desulfobacteraceae bacterium
CCTCAGCACCTACCCGACCCGCCTGTCCAAGATCCGCTATCTGTTTTTTTTCATCTTTCCACCGCCCAACCATGTCCGCGGGTCGGTTCCCCGCCTGGGCGGCCGGTTCGTGGCCCTGGCATATGTCATCCGATGGGTCTGCTTTTTCTCCAGGGGCGTTCAGATACTCATACGGTGGGCGGCAGAGGGCAGAGGGAGGAGGGGGGCAGCCCCCTCGGCCACATGCGCCTCGTCAAAGACCTCAAACGCGACGCCATCAGCCACTACACCCTCAGACGGGTCGAGCATTTGAGACGGTCGGTGATGGGGACGTTGAGGAATTTAATATGATCGCCAAAGGCGAGGTGATAGGTGATGGGTGATGGGGCGCTGTCTTCTGTCTTCTGACCTCTGTTCTCATTGACGGCGCTGATTGCAGCGCATATAATTGGCATGTTCAAGGTGAAAGGAGCACGAATATGCCGACCATGACGATTGAATTGCCTGAAAATATATTTTCTTCTCTTCGAAAGACGCCGGCTGAATTTATAAAGGAAATGCGGATTGAAGCAGCTGCGCAGTGGTATTCGCAGCAACGCATTTCTCAGGAAAAAGGCGCTGAAATCGCTGGCATAAGCCGGGCGGAGTTCATCGACGAACTTGCTACAAGATTCATATCTGTTGACCAGGTGTCGTTCGAAGAACTGATGGAGGAAATACATCGTGCCTGAAGCCTGGGTGGTCAATGCATCGCCCATTATTCTTTACGCCCGAATTGGCCGGCTAGATTTGATTGAGGCGCTGGCGCCCCGTGTTATTATCCCCCAAAAAGTCATAGAAGAGATTCAACACGGGGCATCTAAAGATGATACGGCGAATGATGCGGTATCCTGGGCGATGCGGTACAGCCACCGCAATGTATCCATACCTGCGTCTGTTGAAAGGTGGGATCTTGGACCGGGTGAATCTCAGGTTATAAGCGTCTGCATGGCGACTTTAACCCCGAGAGAAAATCAGACGGCGGATGCTTCACAGCCGACCAGTCCGCATTCGGAGTACCG
>CAYSLC010000392.1:0-3239 GCA_964431545.1 uncultured Desulfobacteraceae bacterium
TCCCTCCGACACGGAGGAAATAATCGGCTTGGGCCGAAAAACCCTCGATAACACACGTGATCCGGCGGCCGCCGGGCGATCGATCCGCCCGGATTCCCCATGTTCCGGACCACCAGCCAACCCGGAGGTGAATCCATGACCCAGTACCGCATCCATCCCATCGTCGTCGGGACCAAGGTTTTCGACAAGGGGATGATGACCTACCAGCACGACTACGGAAAGCCCTACACCATCCCGATCTATGCCTGGTACCTCGAAGGCGGCGAGAAGAAGGTCCTGGTGGACACCGGGGAGATGCATCCCATTCAATCCGGGGATCGGGAGCGGGCCATCGGCGGAAAGATCCACACCTTCGAGGAGGGGCTGGCCAGGTGGAGCCTCTCGCCCGCCGACATCGACGTGGTGATCCACACCCACCTCCACAACGACCACTGCGAAAACGATTACAAGTGCGAAAACGCCGCCTTCTTCGTCCACGAGAAGGAACTCGCCCGGATCCATGAGCCCCATCCCCTCGACTTCCGATACCTGGTCGACTACATTGAGGACGTGGAGGAGAACGGACAGATCACCACCATCGGCGAGGACCGGGAGATCCTTCCCGGCATCCGGGTGATGCACACACCCGTCCACACCGACGGCGGCCTGACCGTCCTGGTGGACACACCGGACGGCCGGGCGGCCATCACCGGCTTCTGCGTGATCATGGAGAACTTCTTCCCCCCCAAGGAGATCCTGGCCATGGAGATGGAGGTGATCCCGCCGGGCACCAACATCGGCGCCTACGAGGCCTACGACACCATGGTCCGGGTCAAGGAGATGGCCGACATCCTGATCCCGCTCCACGAGCCCCGGTTCGCCGGCATGGACACCGTCGGGCCCTGAACCCGGACACTCAATCCGGAGCCGGCGTCGTGACACCTTCGGGAACCCCGCCCGCGGATGCCCTCAAAGTCATGGATCTTTCGGCCGCCGTGGGCCGGTTCGTCCGGGACGGCTGCCACCTGTCCATCGGCGGGTTCACCATCAACCGGAACCCCATGGCCGCCGTTTATGAGATCATCCGCCGGAAGCGGCGCGGCCTCCATCTCTACGCCCATTCCAACGGCCACGGCATGGACGAGCTGGTGGGGGCCGGGTGCGTCTCCACCCTGGAGATCGCCTACGGCGGCAGCGGGAAGTTCGCCGCCACCTCCGTCCGGTTCCGGAAGGCGGTCCAGGAGGGGACGATCCGGGTGGAGGACTACACCAACTTCCAGATGGCCCTCCGGTTCCTCGCCGGGGCCATGGGGGTCCCTTTCCTGCCCTGCCGGTCGGGCCTCGGCACGGATCTGCTGGAAAAATGGGGCTTTCCCGGAGAGATGCGGCGCCGGGACGCCCGTCTTCCCGACAGGAAGATGGTCGTCCTGGAGAACCCCTTCGGAGACTGGGGCGGGGCCGACCGGGTGGTGCTGGTGCCGGCGATCAATCCGGACGTGACCCTGATCCACGTCCAGCGGGCCGATACCCAGGGGACGTGCCGGATCCGGGGGCTCACCTTCGCGGACGTCGAACAGGCCAAGGCGGCCCGCCACCTGATCGTGACCTGCGAGGAGCTGGTGGACCCGGAGGAGATGCGGCGCCATCCCGGCCGGAACCAGATTCCCTTCCCCCACGTGGACGCCGTGGTCCACGTGCCCCACGGGGCCTACCCCACCGCCTGCCATCGCCACTACGACTATGATCCGGAGTTTCTCAAAGCTTACGCCCACGCGGCCCGGGACGACCGGCGCCACGCCGAGCACCTCCAGCGCTTCGTCCACGGCCCGGCCGACCATCGGGCCCTGCTGGCGGCCGTGGGTCCGGACCGGCTCCGGCGCCTGGCCGCCGACCCCGAAACCGGCTACGCGGCCGATCTCGACCGGCGGTGACCATGGCCGGGTCCGACTATACCCCCCGGGAGATGATGACCCTGGCCGCCGCAAGGCAGATCCGGGACGGAGACGTCGTCTTCTGCGGCACCGGGATCTCCATGCTGGCGGCCATGGCCGCCAAGACCATCCACGCCCCCAGGAGCGTGATCTTCTTCGAGACCGGGGCCATCGACTCGCGGCTCGCCGAGATTCCCATGGCGGTGGCCGATCCCCGGGTGATGTACGGGGCCGCCAGCAACGGCGGCCTCCTGGAGGCGTTCGCCTTCATGCAGAACCGGTCCACGGGCCGGCGGGTGGTGGGGATCCTGGGGGCGGCCCAGATCGATCCCCACGGGTCCATCAACTCCACCTGCCTGGGCGACCACCACGCGCCGGACGTTCGGTTCCCCGGCAGCGGCGGCGCCTGTGACGTGGCGTCCTTCGTCCCCCGGTCCATCATCTTCATGCGGCACGAGAGACGGAAATTCGTCCCCCGGCTCGACTACCTCACCAGCCCCGGCCACCTGGGGGGACCGGACGGCCGCCGGAAAGCCGGGCTTCCCGAGGGGGGGCCGGAGCTGGTGGTCAGCAACCTCGGCGTCATGCGATTCCACCGGGAGACCCGGCGGATGTACCTGGACGGCTGTTTTTCGGGGATCACCGCATCGGAGATCGCGGAGCGGACCGGCTTTCCCATGGATCTCTCCCGGGCCGGCCAAGTGGAACCGCCGACCCAAGAGGAGCTTCGGATCCTCCGGGAGGTCTGCGACCCCCAGCGCCTCATTCTGGGCGGATGATACCGTCCCCGGCGGCGGGACACCGATGCCGGACCAAGGAAACCGACGAGATCGAGAAGAACCGAAAACACCCTCATTCCAATGGAGATACCAGCCGTGAAAGCCTTTACCAAAGAACAGTTGGAGACGCTCTCCGCCATGGTCCCGCCGGACCGGTTTTCGGCGGGCCGGTCGAACCGGGAGCTTCATCTCAAGGACATCTCCCCCCACCGGGGAATGCTCCCCGCCGGGATCATCTGGCCCGGGCGGACCGAGGAGGTCTCGGAGATCCTCGATTGGGCCTATAGAAACGAGGTCCCCGTGACCCCCTGGGGGGCCGGGACCAGCACCGAGGGCAATCCCGTACCGACCCAGGGGGGGCTGGTGATGGACCTGACCCGAATGGACCGGATCATCGACGTGCGGCCCGGAGATCTTCAGGCCGATGTCCAGCCGGGGGTGCTCCGGCGGACCCTCAACCGGGACCTGGGGCGGCACGGGCTCTTCTTCCCGCCCGACCCCGGGGCCGACGCCACCATCGGCGGGATGATCGCCAACAACGCTTCGGGGG
>CAYSLC010000393.1:0-3236 GCA_964431545.1 uncultured Desulfobacteraceae bacterium
CCGAAGTTGAGGTCTTCGGTCAGGTACCGGGTGTCGATGGTGTCCGGGGCCGGGATGGCCGGATTCGAGTGGATCGGGCTGTTCCGGAGCGTTTCGGACAGGGTCGCGCCCTTGAGATTGTAGCTGGCGTAAATGGCCGAGAAGATCTTTTCAAAGGGGATGCCCGGGACGCCGGCGCGGTCCATGAGGGCCATCCGTTCGGCGTCCAAGGCCAGCATGATCCGGGCCACGGATTCGGTGGCGCCTTCGTGGTACAGGTTCCAGCCCGCCCCGCCCGAAGTTTCGATCCGCCCGGCATTGAACAGCACCATGGGCGGATGGACGATGGGGTTGAGGTTGTTGAGGCTCGTGAAGAGCACATTCTCGGCGGCTGTCAGTTCGGGGAAGACCGGGCCGATGAGGTCGAGGAAGGCCCGGGTCCGACTGGCCGGGAAGCAGGCGGCCGGCAGGTCGTTCTTGACGCCGATGACCGACACCTCGCCGGGGGCCAGGGCCCGGGTGGCATAGATCAGGCTCATGGTCTCGACCGGCGTCACGTCGGCCGTCAGCCCCATCTCCCGCATCCAGCCCCGGAACCGGAGGGCTCCGAAGTTGGAGGTGAACATCACGTACTGGCCGTCCTCGAAATAGGGGGCCGCCGCTTTGGCGATGGGCTCGTGGGCGAAGGCCGATCCACCGATGATCACGATGTCCACGCCGCGGATCGCTTTGGCGAAATCGGTGGTGACCAGGGCGAGTTCCGCAAAACCGTTGGACGCGTCGCCGGAGATCCGGATGCCGCCTTTTTGGCGGATGGCCTCCAGGTTCTCCGCAAAGGCGGGAACTTCGGCCAGATGGACCGGGAAGCCTTTCAAGGTGATATCGGCGGCGAAGGCCTGGCCCGAGTTGCCGGTGCCGAGGATCGCGAATCGGGGGCGCTGGCTGGTCATGAAATGGTTCCTTGTTTTCCGTCCGGCAACCGAAGGGAAGCCACGGTGTAATGGTTGAGTTTGTCTTCGTCGAGTTGAACGCCCAGGCCGGGTCCGGCGGGAACCATGACCGTCGCGCCGTCGATGAAATCGCCGAAATCCGAGATGTCGTCGGCCATCCTCAGCACCGACATGTAGGCGTGGCCGCAGTCCAGCAGATTGGTCAAAGCGCAGCCCAACTGGAGGGAAGCGGCCTGGGTGACGCCGAATTCCAGCATGGAGTTCATGAGGCACCGGAGTCCGAAGGCCTCGGCCGCATGGGCGATTTTCAGGGTGGCGCTCAATCCGCCGTTTTTCGAAACCTTGAGGCTGAAGGCGTCGACGGCCCGGTGCTCGATGAGCCGGGCCGCGTCTTCCAGGCCGACCAAGCTCTCGTCGGCGCTGACGGGGCAGACGGCGCGTCCCCGAATCCGTGCCAGTCCGTGCAGGTCCACCCGGTCCACCGGCTGTTCCATCAGAAACGGCGGAAAGCCGCCGACGCCGTCCATGAAGGCCAGCGCCTGGGGCACATCCCAGCCCTGGTTGGCGTCCACGATGAACCGCACCGTATCGCCGAACCGGTCCTGGGCCGCTTCCAGCCGCCGGATCTCATCGCGGATGGGCAACACCCCCATCTTGATCATGACCGTGTCGCAGCCCCGCTCGACCCATTTTCCGATGGCCTCGGCGTCCTCTTCCGGCGTGCCGCTCCCGATGGCGCCCATGATGGGCAGGCGGGACTGGGCCATGCCCCCCAACAGATCATGAACGGGCGCATTCCGGACCTTGCCCAGAATGTCGAACAGGGCCATATTGACCGCGCCCCGGGCCACGGGATGGCCCAGCACGGCCCGGTCCAGGAAGCCTTCGATAGTGTTGATCCGCGTCGGGTCCATGCCCAGAATCAGGGGCGCGATGGCGTCCCGCATCACGGCCATGACCGTCCCCGGGGTCTCCTCGGTGAAAGGGTTCAGGGGGTCGGCTTCGCCGATCCCGGAGACGCCCTCGTCCGTATGGACCTTGACGATCACCGCGTGGGCGTCGGTCAGCGTGCCGTATTTCTTCGACAGCTTGTAGGGCGCGGCAAAGGGGATTTGAATGTGGTGCAGGTCGATGGCGTCGATTTTCATCTTCAGCTCTTTCCCAGCTTGACCCGGGGGTCGAGGTAGCAGTAGGAGATGTCCGCCAGCAAATTCAGCACGATCACGATGGCGGCCAGCACCAGGAACGTTGCCTGGGCCACGGGGTAGTCGTGGGACGAGGCGGCCTCCACCATGAGCTGGCCCATGCCGGGCCAGGAGAAGACCTGCTCCACGATGACCTGTCCGCCGATGGCGAACCCCACCAGGATCGACGAGACGGTCACCACCGAGAGCAGGGCGTTCCGGGCCGCGTGCTTGATCATCACCCGCATGGGCGACAGTCCTTTGGCCTTGGCCAGTTCGATGAAATCGCTGCCCATGACTTCCAGCATAGAATCCCGCATGATGAGCATGGGCGTGGCAAGGTAATAGAGGGCCACGGCGATGGTGGGCAAAATCATGTGGTGGATGAAATCCCAGGAGAAAAACAGTCCGATGCCCGAGGTGAGGGCCACGCCGGCCGTGCGCATGCCGCCGGTGGGAAACAGATCCAGCCGATAGCTGAGCACCATGAGCAGCAGCAGCCCGGTGATAAAGGGCGGCGCCGACTGGAACACCAGGCTCACCACCGACGACCAGACGTCCACGAAGCTGTTGCGTTTCCAGGCCATGATCATCCCCATGCAGGCGCCGAACACCAGGGTGAAGCACATGGCCGCGCCCATGAGAAAGATGGTGTTCCAGAACCGATAGGTGAGGATCTCGAACACGGGCCGCGAACTGGTGAAGGACCGGCCCCAGTCCAGGGCCACGATATTTTTGAGATAAAGTCCGTACTGGACCAGCAGCGGCTTGTCGAGCCCGAAGGCCTGCTTCAGCCGGGCCTGGGCCACTTCGTCCAGGGCCGGCGAGATCACCTGGGCCGTGGGATCGCCGGGCAGCAGCCGGAAAATGAAAAACAGGATGGTGGCCACCGCGAACAGGGTGACGATGGTATAGAAAATCCGATAGACGATGTATTCCTTCATGGGTGAATCGCCTTTGCGTCGCCCGCCCTTCCGGCGCCCGTGGGCCGGACGCCGGAAGGGGAGGGCGGATGGGGATTATTCCGGGTAATGGAGCTTGCCGTTTTTCCAGGTGTAGCCGGCGTCTTTGAGGATCTGCTTGGCCTTGTTGATGTCCTCGGGATAGGGCTTCACGTCCGGGT
>CAYSLC010000394.1:0-3165 GCA_964431545.1 uncultured Desulfobacteraceae bacterium
CTTTCAGACCCTGGGTGCCAACCACCCCAAGTACATGCCCTTCATCCAGAAGCTCGGAATCGCGGCGAGCCTGGTCTTCGGCGTCGGGTTCGCCGCGATCCCCCTGTTCCTGCTGCTCAGCGCGCAAGGAGGTTGACATGGAGCTCGAAGGATGCGTTCCAGAGGGCCCCGTCCACGAGAAATGGGACCGCCACCGTTTCGACCTCAAGCTGGTGAACCCCGCCAACAAACGGAAGTACCGCATCATCGTGGTGGGCACGGGCCTGGCCGGGGGCTCCGCCTCGGCGTCCCTGGCCGAGCTGGGCTACCACGTCAAGACCTTTTGCATCCAGGACAGCCCGCGCCGGGCCCACAGCATCGCGGCCCAGGGCGGGATCAACGCCGCCAAGAACTACCCCAACGACGGGGACAGCATCTGGCGCCTCTTTTACGACACGGTCAAGGGCGGGGACTACCGCTCGAGGGAGGCCAACGTCTACCGCCTGGCCCAGATCAGCAACCACATCATCGACCACTGCGTGGCCCAGGGCGTGCCCTTCGCCCGGGAGTACGGCGGGCTCCTGGCCAACCGGAGCTTCGGCGGGGCCCAGGTCTCCAGGACCTTCTACGCCCGGGGACAGACGGGGCAACAGCTCCTCCTCGGGGCCTACAGCGCCCTGTGCCGACAGATCGCCGCGGGCAAGGTCGAGATGTTCCCCCGGCGCGAGATGCTGGACCTGGTGCTCGTGGACGGCCGGGCCGTGGGGATCGTGGCCCGGAACCTCCTGAGCGGCGAGCTGGAGCGGCACACGGCCGACGCGGTGGTGCTGGCCACGGGCGGCTACGGGAACGTCTTCTTCCTCTCCACCAACGCCATGAGCTGCAACGTGAGCGCCGCGTTCCAGGCCTATCGACGGGGCGCCCTCTTTGCCAACCCCTGCTTCAGCCAGATCCACCCGACCTGCATTCCCCGGCACGGCGACTACCAGTCCAAACTGACCCTCATGAGCGAGAGCCTCCGGAACGACGGACGGGTGTGGGTTCCGGAAAAGCCGGGGGACAAGCGTCCCCCCAACGAGATCCCCGAATCCGAACGGGACTACTACCTGGAGCGGAAATACCCCAGCTTCGGGAACCTGGTCCCCCGGGACGTGGCCTCCAGAAACGCCAAGGAGCAGTGCGACATGGGCAAAGGCGTCGGGGAGACCGGCTATGCGGTCTACCTCGACTTCGCCGACGCCATCCGGCGGGACGGCCGGGACGTGATCGAGCGTAAGTACGGCAACCTCTTCCAGATGTATGAGAAGATCACGGGCCAGAACCCCTACGAGGTCCCCATGATGATCTACCCCGCCGTCCACTACACCATGGGGGGGCTGTGGGTCGACTACAACCTGATGAGCACCGTCCCGGGGCTCTTCGTGGGGGGAGAGGCCAATTTTTCCGACCACGGGGCCAACCGCCTGGGCGCCAGCGCCCTCATGCAGGGGCTGGCCGACGGATACTTCATCCTGCCGTACACCATCGGCGGCTACCTGGCCGGCGCCGGGAATTCCGATGTCAAGGCGGATGCTCCCGCCTTCAAGGACGCGGAGAAGGCGCTCCAGGAGAAGGTCGACACCCTCCTGTCCATCAAGGGGAAGCGGACCGTGGACGACTTCCACAAGGAACTCGGCCATATCATGTGGGAGTACTGCGGCATGGCCCGGAACGCGGAAGGGCTCGAGAAGGCCCGGGGAATGATCCGCGAACTCCGGGCCGAGTTCTGGGAGAACGTCCTGGTGCCGGGCGCGGCCGAGGATCTCAACCAGAGCCTGGAGCGCGCCGGGCGGGTGGCCGATTTTCTGGAGTTCGGGGAGCTGATGGTCGCCGATGCCCTGGATCGGGACGAGTCCTGCGGCGGCCATTTCCGGGAGGAGCACCAGACCGAGGAGAACGAGGCCAGACGGGACGACGAGAACTTCTGCTTCGTCTCCGCCTGGGAGTATGCTGGGGATGATCAGGCCCCCCGGCGCCACAAGGAGCCCCTCACCTTCGAAAACGTCGAGCTAACGCAAAGGAGTTACAAGTGACCAAGACCATCAATCTCACCCTAAAGGTCTGGCGTCAGAAGAACGCCAAGGACAAGGGCGGTTTCGAGACCTACCAGGCGAGAGGGATCTCCACGGATATGTCTTTTCTGGAGATGCTGGACGTGGTCAACGAGGGGCTCACCCTCGAAGGCAAGGAGCCCATCGCCTTCGATCACGACTGCCGGGAGGGGATCTGCGGAATGTGCGGGACGGTGGTCAACGGGCGGCCCCACGGCCCCGAGAAGGGGACCACCCTCTGCCAGCTCCACATGCGCCACTTCAGCGACGGCGACACCATCGCCATCGAGCCGTGGCGGGCCCGGGCCTTCAAGGTCATCAAGGATCTGGTGGTGGACCGGAGCGCATTGGACAAGATCATCCAGGCCGGCGGCTACATCTCCGTCAACACCGGGGGCGCCCAGGACGCCAATGCCATCCCCATCCCCCAGGGCAACGCCGACGAAGCCATGGACGCGGCACAGTGTATCGGGTGCGGGGCCTGCGTCGCCGCCTGCCCCAACGCATCGGCCATGCTCTTCACCGGGGCCAAGATCTCCCACCTGGCGCTCCTGCCCCAGGGACGGCCCGAGGCGGCCCAGCGGGCCATGGCCATGGTCCGGACCATGGATTCCCTGAAGTTCGGCAACTGCACCAACGAACGGGAGTGCGAGGCCGAGTGCCCCAAAGAGATCTCCATCGTCCACATCGCCCGCATGAACCGGGAATTTTTCAAGGCCGGGCTCTTCTCGAAGGTCTTTCCCAAGTAGCGTCCCCCCTCCTGGACCGGAAGGCCTCCCGAGTTCCCCGACGGTTTCGGGGCCTTCCGGTTGTTCCAAACCCGGTTTCCCTCCTCCGGATCCGCCGAGCGTGTTCCGAACCTTCATGTAACCTTCATGTAAAGAGGGGCGGCCGGCTCTCTTTCGGAGCCGGCCTCTGTTTCGGTGGGCTTTGTAGGGGATAATAGCACTCGGGCTATGGGTGGGTGGCATCAATGGGCATCGCTTCGCCCTTTTCCACCACTTATACGCCGAACCGCCGACCGTGTGGAATACGGCGATCCCCGTATTTTGCGCCGGAGAAGGCGGTAGGTGACCATACAGCCTACGAGGGTTCC
>CAYSLC010000395.1:0-3150 GCA_964431545.1 uncultured Desulfobacteraceae bacterium
CGAAAATGATCCCACCCCCCGGCCCGCACCCGATCCACCCGTCCGTCCGGATGGACCAGGGTGATGCCTTTATCCGCCGTCACCGTTCCGACGGCGTGCAGGGGCCGGCCGAAGGCCCCTGCAAATCCTTCCGAAACTTCCTCCCAGCGGTCCGGCGGCACGGTGCACAGGAGCACGTAATCCTCGCCGCCGTCCAGGGCGAAGGTGACGGGCTCGTCGAACCCGAACCGGCCGCAGAATTCCCGCAGGGAGGCCGAGACGGGGATCCCCCCGGCCCGTAGCCGGGCCCCGGCGCCGCTCTCCTCCAGGACGTGGCCCAAGTCGGAGCTGAGCCCGTCGCTCACATCGATGGCCGCGCTCGCTCCGTGCTCCGCCAGGAATCGCCCCTCGGCCAGATGGGGCCGGGGCATCTGGTGGGCACGGACCAGATTTCCCAGGGCCTCGGTGTCGGGGTCGATGTCTTGGAGCAGGAGGTGCAGCCCCGCCCGGCTTTCCCCCAGGGGGCCGGTGACGCCGATCACATCCCCCGGCCTGGCCCCGTGGCGGTAGAGGATCCGGTCCTCCGGCGCGGTCCCGATGATCAGGATGTTGACGATCAGGTCAACCTTGGAGCCGGTGGTGTCCCCGCCCAGGAGGTTGACGTCGTGGATTTTGGCCAGATCCCGGAGGCCGTCGTAGAATTCGTCCAGGTAGTCGAGCGAGCAGTCTTCGGGGATGGCGATGCTGATGAAGGCCTCCTTCGGGGTCCCGCCCATGGCGGCGATGTCGCTCAGGTTGACCGCCAGGGATTTGTGGCCCAGGGCCCGTCCGGAGATCTTGTCCCGGAGAAAGTGGATCCGCTCCACCAGAAGGTCGGTGGTCACCAGACAGACCTGCCGTGGATCCGGTCGAAAGACGGCGGCATCGTCGCCGATGGCCTTGATGATCCCCTCGGATCGGATCAGGCACCCCCGGCTCATCCGCCGGATCAATTGGAACTCCCCCAGGTCCCCGAGCTTCATGAATCGCGCGCCCCCCGGATGATCTCCAACAGCTTGCGGGCCGCCGCCTCGGGGTCATCGGCCGAGGAGACGGCCGAGACCACCGCCACCCCGTCGGCGCCGCTCTGGATGGCCCCGGCGCAGGTGTCGGCGTTGAGGCCGCCGATCCCCACGATGGGGAGGTCCACCGCCTGTCGGATGGCCCGGAGCCCGGCCAGGCCCAGGGCCGGGGCGGTGTCGGTCTTGGTGGGAGTGGCATGGATGGGGCTCACGCCGATGTAGTCGGCGCCGCCCAGCTCCGCGGCCACGGCGTCGGCCAGGGATTCGGCGGAGATCCCGATGATCATCCGGTCCCCAGCCAGCCGACGGGCCGTGGCCAGATCCATGTCCTGCTGTCCCAGGTGGACCCCCTCGGCCTCCACCGCCAGGGCCACGTCGACCCGATCGTTGATGATCAGCGGCACATGGTGTTCCTGGAGAAGCGCCCGGATCTCCCGGGCCTGGGCGATGAACTCCCGGGTGGTGCAGGCCTTCTCCCGGAGCTGGACGCAGGTGACGCCCCCCCGGACGGCGGCCGCCACGATCTCCGGCAGGGGCCGGCCCCGGGACAGGGGGCGGTCGGTGACCAGATAGAGGCTGTAGTCGATCGCTTTGGGGTCCACGGGATCCTTCAATCCGTTTCGATCCGGCAGCCTTGCCGGAGGGCCTCCGGGGTCAGGTGGTGGAGGGCGTCCAGCAGGGCGATCGAGAAGCTTCCTGGGCCGTCGGTCTTCTCCGCGGCGGCCTGTCCCGCCAGGCCGAAGAAGGCCAGGGCCGTGGCCGCGGCGACCACCGGGTCCTCGTCCACCGTGCAGAAGGCCCCGACCAGGGCCGTTGCGGTGCATCCGCTGCCGGTGATCCGGCCCATGAGGGGATGGCCGTTGGCGACCTGGAGGGTCCGGTCCCCGTCGGTGACCAGATCCACCGGGCCGGTGATGGCCAGGGTCGCCGACAGTTCCCGTGAGAGCGACCGGGCCGCGTCCCTGGCATCGTCCACCGAATGGATCGCATCGACCCCCTTGGTTCCCCCATCGCCGCCGCCCAGGGAGAGG
This sequence comes from uncultured Desulfobacteraceae bacterium, assembly GCA_964431545.1. GTDB lineage: Bacteria > Desulfobacterota > Desulfobacteria > Desulfobacterales > JAABSP01 > CAYSLC01. Next base: position 2,072 of record CAYSLC010000395.1, read on the forward strand.
ATCTCCGAGGCGTTTCCCCGGACCACCCGGACGTCCGTCTCCGCCAGGATCCGCCGGGCCGCATCGGTCCGCAGGCGGGTGGCCCCGGCCCCCACCGGATCGAGGATCACCGGCTTGCCCAGCTCCGAGGCGCGTCTTCCGGCCACCACCATCGCCTCGATCCAGGGATCGGAGAGGGTTCCGATGTTGAGGACCACCGCCCCGGCCAGGGCCGCCATCTCCGCCACCTCGTTCTCCGCGTGGGCCATGACCGGCGAGGCCCCCAGGGCGAGCAGCGCGTTGGCGGTGTAGTTCATCACCACATAATTGGTGATGTTGTGGACCAAGGGGCTCGCCTCCCGGACCCGCTCAAGGTTCCGGGCCGCCCGTTCGTTGAGATTCTCCATGTCGCCTCCAAAAAATAGAAAGGGTCGTCTCCGCCGGGGAGACGACCCTTGTCGATGATCACATACCGCAATCGGTTGCCGCATCCCTTCGCCGGCATGACCCGGATCAGGTTCAAAGGGTATGATCTCAGGCTCGTGGGAGCCACCCCGTCAGCATCGTGTCTACTTTCTTCTCTTAAGCCGCCGGCCTCAACGTTGTCAAGAAGGAATCATCATCTTCCGGGACCATTTGCACTCACAAAAAAGGAAGGCGCGGTCATCGAGGTGGTCAGCCGGGGCTTCGAGGCGAAAGACCTGGAGATCGGCCCGCCCTTCTACATCTCCCAGGGGGTGAAGGACGTGGTGGTCTTCGATCCCGCCACCCTGTTGGTGCTCCATGTCCGGAAGGAGAAAACGGAGCGGAAGCTTTCGCTCCGGGAGATTCTACTGGAATGCGGGCGTCGGGTCGTCCCGTAGAGGGCCATCGTTTCCCATCCGTCCCGATTGTCGAATTGTTTCGTTCCATTTTTTGGATGTCGGCGGCCATTTATAATGAGCTGTGATTCACCGTGATTCTCTTGATGGCCATGATGAAATCCCGGAATCATTTTCGACAAAATCCCTTGGTCTGAACCGCACCGATCAAAGAAATAACGATCAATCACAGTTCAAGACGATCCAGGTCCGCTTCCAGTTTCGCCAGAGTGGTTTCCA
>CAYSLC010000396.1:0-3127 GCA_964431545.1 uncultured Desulfobacteraceae bacterium
CGCATCGCTCTGGTGGTGAGCGAGCGCCACGCCCTCCACCACATTCACGAGCGGGGCTACGTGGAAGCGCCGGTCCGGGTCCGGTCGATTCTGGGCGAGTTGACCAAAAGTGGCCTGTTCGACACGGTCAAGCCGAAATCCTTTCCGGAAAAGCATCTCCACGCGGTCCATGACCCCGAATTCGCGGCCTACATCCGCCGGGCGTGCGAGGAGGCGCCCGAGGGGAAATCGGTTTATCCCTATGTGTTTCCCATCCGGAACAAAATGCGGCCGCCCCGGGAACGGTCGGTTTTGGCGGGCTATTACTGCATCGACACCTTTACGCCGCTGAACCGGTCGGCATACCCGGCGGCCCGCCATGGGGTGGACTGCTCCCTGACCGCCGCCCGGGAGATCGTGGAGGGCCGGCGCATCGCCTACGCCCTGGTGCGGCCGCCGGGCCACCACGCGGAACGGCGGACCTTCGGGGGCTTTTGCTATTTCAACAACACCGCCATCGCGGCCCAGTATCTCAGGGGCTATGGCCGGGTGGCGATCCTGGACATCGACTACCACCACGGCAACGGCCAGGAGGAGATCTTCTACGGGCGGGCCGACGTGCTCACCGTGTCCATCCACGGCCATCCCAAGTTCGCCTATCCATACTTTTCGGGCTTTTCGGAGGACATCGGAGAAGGGGAAGGGGAGGGCTTCAACCTCAACCTGCCCCTGCCCGAGACGGTCACCACCGACGTTTACCGAAAGGCCCTGTCCCGGGCCCTGGCCCGCATCGAGGACTTCGGGCCGACCTTTCTGGTGATCGCCCTGGGGCTGGACACGGTAAAAGCCGATCCCACGGGCACGTGGTCCCTGTCGGGGAAGGATCTCGAAGCCAACGGCCGCATGATCGGCGAACTGGGGCGGCCCACCCTGGTGGTCCAGGAGGGTGGCTACCGGACCCGGACCCTGGGCCGCAACGCCCTCCGGTTCTTCACCGGGCTGGCCGATTCGGGATTCCGGGCCATGGCCGACGGCGACGCGGACCGGAACCGCCTCAAGGGCGTGGATCTGCGGGATGCGATTGACGGGCGGGACCCGGAACGGATCCGCCGGCTGGTGACGTCCACCGGCTTCTTTTCAGCCGAAGAGATCGACGTGGCCGTGGAACTGGCGACCGAGACCCTGGAAAAAGGCGAGGCGAGCGGCTACCGGTTCCTCTTCGCCGAGCGCCACGGCCGGCTGGCCGGATACGCCTGCCACGGCCCCATCCCCTGCACCGCCGACGCCTATGATCTGTACTGGATCGCCGTCCATCCCGACGACCAACGGAGCGGTCTGGGCCGCCACATCCTCATGGCGGTGGAAGCCCGCATCCGGAACGCGGGGGGCGGACGGATCTACGTGGAGACCTCCCAGCGCCTCCAGTACGCCAGCACCCGGGCATTCTACGAACGGTGCGGCTACCGCCTGGCCTCGGTGCTGGAGGATTTCTACGCGCCGGGGGACGCCAAGGCGACGTACTGCAAAATTCTATGATTACCGCCAGACCCAACCCCTGAAAAAACTCAGACGGCTCCGTTCCCGGAGCTTCATGAGTTGTCGTTCCGCGGCTGTCAAAAGCCGGGGGACCAGGCCCGTCGGCGCGGCGCCAGGGCGGGGGCTATTCCCTGACAGTTGTCTCCATCTCGATGCCGTACTTTTCGATCTTGGCGTGGAGGGTGGGGCGGGAGACGCCCAGGATCTTGGCGGCCTTGGACCGGTTGCCGCCCGCGAGGGCGAGGGCTTCGCCGATCAGGATCGCCGCCAGGCGGTCGAGGGCGGCGTCGAACCGGTTTTCCGAGGCCGGATCGAGGAGCGTCCGGCGGGCCCAATCCCGGAGGCCGGCTTCGGGGTCGGAACCGCCGGACGGCCGGATCTGGGCTTTCTCGCTGATGGCCCGTGCGATCTCCTCCGGGTGGAGGGGGGCGCCCCGGTTGAAGATCAGGGCCTTCTGGACCACGTTGGCCAGTTCCCGGACGTTGCCGGGCCAGGGGTGGGTCTCCAGCAGGGCCTTGGCGGCGTCGGTCATGCCGGGATTGGCCACGCCCACGCTTGAGGCGTACCGGGCCAGGAAGTATTCGGAGAGCAGGGGGATGTCCCCCGCGCGTCGGCAGAGCGGCGGCATCCGGATGGTCACCACTTCCAGGCGGTAGTAGAGGTCCTCCCGGAACCGGCCCTCGGCCATGGCCGCCTCCAGATCGCGGTTGGTGGCGGCGATGATCCGCACGTCCACGGGGAGGGTCTCCCGCCCCCCCAGCCGCTCGATGGACTTTTCCTGCAGGAGCCGCAGCATCTTGGACTGGAGACTGAAGGGCATGTCGCCGATTTCGTCGAGAAAGACGGTGCCGCCGTGGGCCTGCTCGATCTTGCCCACCCGCCGGTGGACGGCGCCGGTGAAGGCGCCTTTTTCATAACCGAAGAGTTCGCTCTCCAACAGGGTGTCGGGGATGGCCACGCAGTTGATGACCAGAAAGGGCCTGTCGGCCCGGAGGCTGTGCTGGTAGACGGCCCGGGCCGCCAGCTCCTTTCCCGTACCCGATTCCCCCCGGATGAGGACGGTGGCGTCGGTGGGGGCGACCCGGCCGATGGCCTTGTAAACCTCCTGCATGGCGGCGCTCCGGCCGATGATCGCCTCCCCCAGGGCCTGATCCGGGGAGACGTCCAGTTTCACGGGGGAGCGCATGAACCGGCCCGCCTCCAGCCCTTTTCCGATCACCCCCAGCATCTCCGGGATGTCGAAGGGCTTGAGCAGGTAATCGAAGGCGCCGAGCTTGGTGGCCTCGATGGCGGTTTCGGTGGTGCCGTAGGCGGTCATGATGATCACCGGCAGCTTGGGCTCCAGGGCATGGATGGCCCGGAAGGTCTCCAAGCCGTTCATCCCCGGCAGCCGCATGTCCAGCACCGCCAGGTCGACGGGCCCCGACCTGACGATCTCGACGCCCGCCTCCCCGGACGCGGCGCTCGATACCGCGTACCCCTCTTCCGTGAGAAGCTTGTGGAAGCTCTTCCGCAGTTGGTCGTCGTCGTCGATGATCAGGATCCGGGTCACCGGCCGCCTCCCTTTACGGGCAGCGCGATGGTGAAGGTCGCCCCCTCGCCCTCCCGGGAC
>CAYSLC010000397.1:0-3124 GCA_964431545.1 uncultured Desulfobacteraceae bacterium
TCCTTGATCTCCCCGAACAGCTTGCTGAAATACCCCGGCTGGACGCTGACGCCCGCTTCGGCGAGGCTGTCGCTGATTTTCCGGGTAATGACGAAGAGGATGTCCGTGATGTCCACATCCCCCATGTCCAGGTCTTCGCTGGACACGAAATAGACCACATGGTAGCCGTCCGCCTCCAGCTCCGCCTTGAGCCGCAGCAGTTCCGTGGACTTCCCGCACCCGATGTGCCCGCTGAACAACTGGCAGGTGGGATCGTCGGAAAACGTGATCGTCCGCATGAGTTCCCGGATCATGTTCCCGGACCGGACTTCCGTGAAATCGATGTAGTACCGCCGGTCCTCCGGATCGGAATAGTCCAGGGTCCGGGCCGGATTGCAGGCCCGGTAGAATCGCTTCAGGTCGTCGATTTTTCCAGCGTTGGGCATGGTCGTTTCTCCAGGCATGGGGGATTGATAACGTAATGGCTTTTCGTTTTCGATCTTGCGACCCGCTGACGAAAGATATACCATGACATAAACGTCGGGGAAAGTCCATATCCCGGTGAAAAGACGCCCATCCTCCAGGTCCAGTTTTGTTCGGAAATGGACACGGTCGCCGCTTGACAACAGAATTTTAAAGGAGTCCACCCACATGAACGCCGACGATGTCCAGGCACTATTGGCCAAAGGCGAAAATTCGCGGGTTGAATTCAAATCCGACGCTGTTTCCAACGAAGAACTGGCCATCGTGATGGTGTCTTTTTTGAACAGCCAGGGCGGCGTCATCCTTTTGGGCGTCGAGGACAACGCCGCCGTCTCCGGCATTTCCGGTTCGACGGACAAACGGATGAACGCCGTCCATCAAATCTGCCAGAACCGCGTTAGACCGCCCGTGATACCGGAAATCAACGCCATACCGGTTCAGGGAAAAACCGTTTTGGCCGTCTCCCTCGAAAAAGGCGTGCAGAAGCCCTATTACATCGTTAAAAACGAAAAAACCTTGTATTACATCCGTTCGGGCGCAACGTGCCGGCTGGCAACGCCTGAACAGATTGCGATTCTGTACGCCAACCACCCCGCCATCCATTACGACGCCTCCCCATCCCCGGAGGCGGACCTCGACCACCTGGACCAGCGGCGCATCCGTCAGTATTTCACGGAAATCAAACATCTCACCCAAAAACAGTATGCCGAGCGGCGCATCTCCCTGTGCATCGCCTCCAGAATCGCCGCGAACATTGATGAGCACCGCGCCGTGGCCACAACGGCGGGCGTGTTGCTGTTCGCCCAGGAGCCGTCCCGGTTTGTCGCGTCCGCCGGGGTCCGTTGTGCGGCGTTTGCCGGAGAGCGGAAAGATTACGACATGACGGATCATCGATTTTTGGACGGTCCACTGACGCCCTACACGTCGGGGGGCGCCACCATCGAATACGGCCTGATCGACCGCGCCCTTCAATTCGTGGAATCCCACATCCGGACGCCGAGCCGCATGGAAGGCATTCGCCGGATTTCCGAGCCCGAATATCCCATCGAGACCCTGCGGGAAGCCGTCACTAACGCCCTGGTTCACCGGGATTACGCTCTGTTGGGCGGCCAGATCCAGCTCCTGGTTTTTTCCGACCGCATCGAAATCCGGTCGCCCGGCCGACTGCCCAACACCCTGACGATGGAGATGGTCCAGACCGGCGCCAGTTTTGCCCGGAATCCGGTGTTGATGAAATTCGTGGAAAATTATGGATATGTCGAACATCTCGGTCTGGGGGTTCCTGAAAAAATAATCCGGCCCATGCTCGACCGGGGATACCCGCACCCGGAGTTCATCGACAACGGCTACGAATTCGTGTTGATATTGAGGAAGTCATTCAACACCGCTTCGACCGGCACCCGTTCTCCAGTCGACCCATCAACCGCCGTTTCTCCTTCGGCGACAGCCGCTTCCGTGTGATGTAGAGCCACATAACCTCGTGGGCCAGCTCCCGCAGTTCCGGGTCCTGGATGTTCAACAGGGCCGTTTTTCTGGCGCGGATGAGACACCATGTCAGCGCGCCGACGGCCAGGCCGCCGATGGTCAAGCCCCACAGGAACGCATGATAGGATATAACGCCGACAAAAAAAAGGAGAAACACGATGGCCGTAGCGCCGACAATGTAGACGCGGAAATGGAAGGCGATGGCATCCTGATGGAAAAGGGTGAGGATGCAGAAACGGGCGGTTCGGGGGCTGGTGGGGACATTTGCTGAAGTTCCCATGGGATCACCTCCTTTCTCCAACGGTTGATGATCAAGGAACCTCAGTTTATTGTAATGGGTATGAGCGGAATTGTCAAAAAACGCCTCATACCAATCTGAATCGAATTACTCCACCGCCGCCTCCCGAAGGGCCAGTTTGATCCGGCGCCGGGCGTCTTCAGAGAGCGCATCCTCCCCCGGTCCGAACGCCGGCGGAACCGGCGCCCGTTTGAAGGCGTCATGGATGAGCCTAAGCTGCCGGCGGAATCGCAAGCAGTACCGGCACATAACCAGGTGCATCCACATCTGGATGCGCCGGAAAAAGGGCATCGGTTCATCCATGGACCTGGAGACCATTTCTGTCACTTCTTTACAATTGGGCATTAGCACGGCCATGGGCGTCTCCTTTCTCGTCTTTTTTTTCGAACCAGTTGATCTCCAGGCACCGTCGGAGGGCCATCCGGGCGCGGTAAAGGATCACCCACGCGTTGCTTTTGCTGACCTCGAAGGTTACGCAGATTTCATCGGTGGTGGCCCCGTCCACTTCCCGGAACATGAAGACCCTGGCCAGCCGCTCGGGCAGATCGGCCAGGCACCTGTAGAGGATTTCGAAAAACGCCTTGGTCTCCACTTCCCGCTGGGGATTGCCGGCCCAGGCGGCGGGCCGGTCGGCCCAGGACCCTTTGGCGTTGAAAAGGGCCTCGGGACCTTCCGCCGGAGCCTCGGCGATGGGGGTCCGGGCGGTTTTCCGGTAATGGTCCGTGATCTTGTGCTGCAAGATGGCGATCAACCAGGTCCGGACCTTGGATCGGCCCTCGAACCGCTCCCGGCCCCGCAACGCCGCCACAAAGGTCTCCTGGACCAGATCCTCGGCCGTCTCCCGGTCGGCGACCCGGGACCGGGCGATCCGGTAAAGGG
>CAYSLC010000398.1:0-3069 GCA_964431545.1 uncultured Desulfobacteraceae bacterium
TTGCGATAGAGCCCTGTAGTTCTAATGGGGACTCACTTCTTTCTGCCGGAATGGGAAGAGATGAAGATGAAAAAGAGAGTTTTCAGGATGTATATGAGGAATTGTCAGAAACAATTGATAAATACAATATAAAAATTTACTCGTTGAATGATGCGGAGAAAGAATTTGAATTGGCCAAAGACAAGTTTTGGAAAATCAAACACTATGAATACCCGGCGTTGACAGAAGCTGTGCTAAATTCCAGATAATGCACGTGGGAGGCCCTGACTCTTTTCGCTACCCCTCCCGAATTTATCAAGATGGCGCCGTTGGAAAACGCGCTGGAATCAGATTTTCGTCGACAGCCTGTTTAACCGCCCAACAACGCCAGATGCTGGGCCAGATGCAGGGGAGATAGATAACGAAAGCCAGAGGTCAGCAACCCATCACCCATCACCCATCACCCATCACCTATAACCTATAACCTATAACCCATGACCCACCCCCTCTATCGAGAAAGGGGAAATGAATTCGATCCCGGGTCTGGGGGATCGATTCGATCCCAGGTTGACCACGAATTGGGGGCCGCAATCGGGGTAGGCCTCTTTGAACCGATCGAGCCCCTTTAGGTCCGATGGTTTCAACTTCTTTTCGAACTTGATCTCAATCGGCTTGATCCTGCCGCCTTCGTCCAGCACCAGATCCACTTCCTGCCTTGTTTTGGTGCGCCAGAACTTGATCGTTTCCACCGGTACGCCGGCCTTGATCAATTCCGAGATCACGAACCCCTCGAATAAGAACGGCGTATCCGCTCTTAGCCCCGCTGGGTTGAAATTGTTTATGAAGTAATTTCGAACCCCATTGTCCAGGTAATCGATTCTGGAAAGAAGGTCAAGAATGGTTCGGACCAGCGAATGACCCAATGCCTCGCAATCGACCGCATGCTCCGCGCCATGATCAACAACCCGGAATCCTTTGTCTGAAAAAACGCCCCGAACCCTTGACATTTTGGCTGTACATTGTATAGTCGATCCCTCAAAGCCCATCATCACGATGAAAACGAACGATTGACAGACCCATGTGCCGGCACGTCCTTTATCGAGGAGATCGTTTTGTCCGATGTATGAATCCCGTGAACTGAACATGGACGGCTGGTTGATGCCGGAAGAGCGGCCCGCATCCGGCGGTCGGGGCGCTCGCCTGTCTCGCCGGCGCCTTTTTTTGGCCGATGCGTTGTTGCTTCTGGTCGCCTTTTTCATGGCCAACCTCATCAAGCGGGGTGGGTTCGCCCTGCCCGAGGGGTACGCGGCCCTGCTCGCCCTGTTCTTCGCCTGCTGGCTGGTCGCTTCCCTGGTGGGGAAAAAATTTCGGCCCGGTGAGTTTCGCACCTGCCGCGCCGGTGTCCGGACCCTCGCCAAGTCCGATCTCTATTTGACCTACTGCATCAGCTTCGTCATCGTCTTTTTCGGTCTGACCACCTATTCCCGGGTGCAGGTCTATACCACCTGTCTCCTGTTTCTGGTTCTCGATCTACTGGCATGGGGGGCCGCCCACCGTCTTTTGCCCCCTCCACGCGCGCAAAATGGCGGTGCAGGGGATCCCGTTCCGGTACCGATTCGGTCGATGCCGGGCGTATCCTACCGCCTTGTCGTCGCGGATCTCTTTCTTCTTATTTTTTCTTTTTTCTTTGTCAATTACCTGAAACGGGCCCACATCCACATGCTCCCCGCTTATGACCAGTTACTGCTGGTTCTGATCGCCATGTGGTTTCTCCCCGGCCTGCTCACGGACAAATACCGCATACACGCTGCAAAAGATGTCTATGACCTCTTATGGCAATGGCTCAAGTCGGGGTTCCTCATGCTGGCGGGGGTGTCGGCCATGGTATACGGGCTGCGGCTGTTCCATTTTTCCCGGACCCAGAGCCTCGGAACCGTCGTTCTTTTGATGGCTCTGGAGACCGCGTTGGTGATGGTGGTCTTCGGCGGCCGCAAGCGGGCCGGCCGGGAGAAAGACATCGAGTCGGTCCGGGAGGTGGCCCGGACGCTGGACCAGGAGCCTGTCGATATGAACGTCGATATCGAGGCCGTCCGACGGCGGCTACTCTCGCCGGTCCGGGCGAAGCTGGCCCCGCTGTTGGCGTCCGCCGCGCCCGAGGTGTACGCCTTTATCGGCGGGCATGTCGATCTGGACGACATCCGTTGTTATGAAACTTCCGTGTGCCGGTCCTGCGCCCCCATCGACCCCTATGCCGACGCCGTGCCGACCCGGCTGTTCGTCAACCTCCACAAGTTGAACGACGTCCGGCGGCTCAACCAGTATTTCCTGGATGTCCACCGGCCCCTGTTGCCGGGTGGGTGTTTCGTCGGATACGCCCATACCATCCGGACCCATCACCAGTGGGTGTACGGCAAGTTCCCCCGTCAGCTCGCCCACTTGGTCTATGCCGTCGATTTTCTCATCCACCGGGTCATTCCCAAACTGCCCCGGATCAACAAGCTCTACTTTTTCCTCACCCGCGGCAGAAACCGGGTTCTGTCCCGGGCCGAACTCCTGGGACGGCTCTCCTTCTGCGGGTTCGACATCGTGGCGGAAAAGGAGATCGACAAGCGGTTCTGGGTGATCGCCCGGAAGGTCAAAACGCCTTCCTTCGAAACCGACCCCACCTTCGGCCCCCTGGTGACCCTCAACCGGACCGGGTACCGGGGGGAGGTCATCCGGGTGTACAAGCTGCGCACCATGCACCCCTATTCGGAATTTCTCCAGAAGTACGTGTTTGATCGGCATGGCCTCCAGAAAGGGGGGAAGCTCAAGGATGACTTCCGGCTGACCAGTTGGGGCAGGGTCTTCCGGAAGCTCTGGATCGACGAATTGCCCATGCTCTACAACTGGGTCAAAGGCGACCTGAAGATCGTCGGGGTCAGGCCCCTTAGCAGCCACTACCTGAGCCTCTACGACGAGGAGCTGCGCCGCATGCGCCTGAAGACCAAGCCCGGCCTTCTTCCACCTTTTTATGTGGATCTCCCCGCAACCTTCGAGGAGATCTGCGCCTCCGAAAAGCGGTACCTCCGTGCCTATTTCGAGCGCCCC
>CAYSLC010000399.1:0-3025 GCA_964431545.1 uncultured Desulfobacteraceae bacterium
CCACCCGGGCCACCAGCAGCAGGTGCCACCGGTCCGCGGCGATCCGCCTGGACCGGTCGTGGAGGGTCAGGGTCAGCCCGTTGTCGAGTTGAATGGTTTTGAAGGGATCGTCCGCCACGTCCGCTCCTGATGTTCATTTCGGTTGCCCCCGAGGACCGGCCCCGGGCAAGGACGCCATGGGAGATAGTATAATTGTGATGAAATGGAATCAAGCGGTTTTTCCGGCCCGTGCCGTGTGGTCCGGACGGAACTTGGATGGAATCGGGAGAGAGACCCGGGTCCGATCCGGCAAGACGGATGTTCGAAACCTGTCGCCGGGGTGTGCGAAACGGACCGGGTTTTGAACAAACGGAAAGAGGAGCTGAAAACCCGGCTCCAGCGGACAGGAAACGCACAGGGAAACACACAGGGGGATCTGTGGAAAATCGGCGTCATATCAATGCGTTGAACCGAACATCGGAGATTGAACAGGGACGATGAAGATGGAGTTGTTTTTATAAATGGAAAGAATATTCCCCCCATGGCGTGATCCGTTTCGCTGGAGGGGGCGCAAACTGAAAAAAGACTTGTAACATATTTAAAAAAGAAGTATATATTGTTGGTTATGGTGTGAATCCAACGGAATATCCGACGCTTCGGGAAAGGGAGGGGCTGATCTCCATGGGCATCTTCGCATCCACGGTCTCCATCACCCGGTACACGGTCCGCGGCACCCTGGCGGACCCGGTGGTGGAGACGATCTCCAAGGGGTTGAAAAAACATACCATCGTTGACATCGACGAGGATCCCATGGACAAGGCCGTGGGATGGACCTCCCTGGAGGATCCCTTCACGCCCGACTTCACCACCTCGAGCCACATGGTGGGCAATTACGTGGTCTTCTCCCTGCGCCTCGACAAGAAGAGCATCCCCCCGAAGGTGGTCAAGAAACACTACCTGGCGTGGATGGCGCGCCGGCTCAAGGAGACGGGCCGGGATCACCTCTCCAGAAACGAAAAACAGGAGATCAAGGATCAGGTGGTCCACGCCCTGAGCCTCCGGATCCCCGCCACCCCGAACGTCTACGACCTGCTGTGGGACTACGAGGGGGGACGGGTCTGGTTCTTCACCACCCTGAAGACGGCCAACGAGGCCTTGGAGACGCTTTTTTCCAAGGCCTTCGACCTGACCCTGATCCGGCTCTTCCCCTTTACCCTGGCCGACCTGCGGGCCGGCCTCTCCCCGGAGGAGCGCGACGCTCTGTCGTCCCTCTCCCCCACCAAGCTCACGGAGTGATCCATGCTCGACGTTTCCGTCTCCTACAACCGGTACAAGTTTCTGGGATACGAATTTCTCACCTGGCTCTGGTTCACCATCGAGAGCGATCCCGATCAGATTTCGGCCGTGGATCCGGAAATTTCCGCGCTGGAGATCGGCAACCGGGTCGTCCTGGAGAACCATGCCGGCGGCGGCGTGGAGACCATCACCATCAAGGGGGACGACGCCGGGCTGGAGGAGGGGGTGCTCGCCCTCCGGAAGGGGGCCATGGTGGTGGAGATGAACCTCGCCTTCAAGGTGGGGGAGGACGAATGGCGGTTCTCCCTCAAGGGGGAGAGCCTCGATCTCACCCAGTTGAAGCCCCCGGCCACCGCCGCCCTGGAGGCGGCCGAGGAGATGGAGGGCGCGCTTTTGGAGAAGGCCTACCTCTGCGAACGGGCCGTGACGCTGGTGGACAGCCTCTTCTTCCATTTTATCCGGCTTCGGGTCTCCGAGGCGTGGCACCAGCGGGCGGTGGTCCGGCTCAAACAGTGGATCCATTCATCGGCAAGGAGCTGACATGAAAGTGACCATCAGCAGATCGAACATGCGGGATGTCCTGTCCAAGGTTCAGGGAATCACGGCCCGGAAGACCAACCTCGCCATCACCGAAACCATCCTGATGCAGACCACCGAAGAGGGGCTCAGCCTGGTGGCCACCGACCTGGAGACCGGCTTCGAGGGCGTCTACCCGGCCCAGGTGGAGAGCGAGGGGACCGTGGCCATCAACGCCCGGAAGCTCTACGAGATCGTCCGGGAATTTCCCACCGCCGATGTGGTCCTCCACGAGGTGGAGAACCGGTGGATCGAAATCGGGAACGAGAACGTGGAGTACCATATCGTGGGGATGGATCCCAAGGACTTTCCCCAGACCCCCCGCATCGAGGATGTGGACTTCTTCGACATCGACGCCATCGGCCTGCGCCGGATGATCGATCGGGTCTCCGCTGTCACCGGCCCGCCGGACGACAAGCGGGCCCACATCCGGGGGGTCTTCTTCGAGACGGTCACCGACACGGACCCCATGCGGGCCCGGATCGTCTCCACCGACGGCAACCGGCTCTCCATGAGCGACCACGTCTACGAGCCCGGGGTGACGGTCCCCCCCTTCGGCGGAATCCTGATCCCCAAAAAGGGGATCCACGAGATGGCCAAGTTCCTCGACGAGGAGGGCAAGGCCCAGGTGGGCGCCAAGGAGAACCACTTCATCATCCGAAAAGGCTCGGAGATGATCACCAGCCGGCTTCTGGAGGGGGAGTATCCCCCCTACCGGGACATCTTCTCCCGGGAGGGCGGCACCCTGATCCGGATCGAACGGGATCCGTTTATGATGATGCTCCGGCGGATGTCGATCCTCGCCTCCGACGCCTACAAGGGGGTCATCTTCAGCTTCAAGGAGGACCGCCTGGTGATCACCGCCACCAACCCGGACATCGGGGAGTCCAAGGAGGAGATCGGGCTCGATTATTCCGGGGATCCGCTGGAGATCGGATTCAACCCCAGGTACTTCCTGGAATCGCTCAACGTCATCCCCGACGAGACGGTGGTCCTCGACATCTTCGGCGAGAAGAAGCCGTGCCTGATCCGGGGGGATACGGATACCACCTACATGGCCGTCGTCATGCCGATGAAAATCTGACGCCGGACAACATTCGAACATCCCATGGGACCCACACATATGAACGGACACATCTACGGCGCGGACAGCATCAAGATCCTGGAAGGACTG
>CAYSLC010000400.1:0-3015 GCA_964431545.1 uncultured Desulfobacteraceae bacterium
TCGAGCCGGCCCCATGAGCTGCCTCTTCGGCTATTACGGCCGCCCGGATCCACGCCTTCTGGACCGGATGGCGGATCGCCTGGGCCATCGGTGCCGGGGCGGCTGGGAGCGCCGCGGGATCGATCCGGCCCCCGGGGTCCGGGCCGCCGTGGGCCGGGGCCGCGCTCCCTGGTCCGTCGATCCCCACACCGAATCCCGCCCGGAACCCCCGCTCCTCTTCGGCTACGGCGGCGTCCTCTTCGGCGGCTCGCCCGCGATCCCGGAGACCGGCGCCGGTTCCCCCCGACTCCGGGACCTGGCCGCCGAGCTGGCGCGGGACCCGGCGGGGGGCCTCTCCGCCCTCCACGGGGCCTTCGTGGCGGCCCTGGCCCTCCGGGACGACTTTTTTCTGATCCGGGACCCCGCCGGCATCAAGGTCCTCTACTGGACCCGGACCCCGGACCGGCTCCTCTTCGCCAGCGAGGTCAAGGCCCTCTTCGCCGATCCCCGGGTCCCCCGGCGAATCCGGCCCGGTGCCCTGGCCGAGTACTTCACTTTCAGCTTCGTCCCCGGAGAGGGGACCATGTTCGAGGGGATCTTCGAACTCCAGCCGGGCACCCTGCTGCGGTGGGCCGACGGCCAAGTGGCCCTGGACCGCCGCTTCCGGTTCGAGGGGATGGAGGCGGACGACGCGACCGACCCCGACATCGAGGGATGGACCGGCCGGATGCGCTCGGCCCTGGCCGCATCGGTGCGGGAGTGCCGGGAGGCGGCCGGGGGATCGCCGGCGGTCTTCCTCTCCGGCGGGATCGACTCCTCCGCCGTCCTGGCACACGCGGCCCGGCAGTCGGAGGGAACCCCGGTGAAGACCTTCTCGGTCCACTTCGGCCCCAAGTACGCCAACGAGAACGCGTTCGTCGCCATGATGGTGGAGCGGTGGGGGACCGACCACACCTGGCTGGAGATCCGGCCCAAGGGGTTCCTCCGACGGCTCCGGGAGATCATCCGGCATCTCGACGATCCCATCGGCGATCCCATCACCGTCCCCAACTACCTCCTGGCCGAGGCCGCGTCCCGGATCGCCCCGGCCGTGCTCAACGGCGAGGGGGGCGATCCGTGCTTCGGCGGCCCCAAGAACATCCCCATGATGCTTGCCGATCTCTACGGCCGGATGCCCGGCGACCCGCCGGAGGGATGGCTGGAACGGGCCTACCTGCGCTCCTACCGGAAGTGCTTCGACGACCTCGGCCGGCTTCTGTCGCCGGAGGTCTTCGCCGCGTCGGGGGGCGACGATGCCCTTGCGGCGATCCTGACCCCCTTCTTCACGGCCGACCGGCCCCGATCCTTCCTCAACAAGCTCATGAGCATCAATATCCGCCTCAAGGGGGCCAACCTGATCCTGGTCAAGGTGGAGAAGATGACCGCCGCCAACGGCCTGCTCGCCCTGGCCCCGCTCTTTTCCAGGCGGATCATCGAATTCAGCATGGCCTGTCCGCCGGGGCTCAAGCTCATGGGCAACGTGGAGAAGGGGATCCTCAAGCGGTCGGCCAGGGGGATGGTCCCGGACCCCATCATCGAGCGGCCCAAGTCGGGGATGATGGTGCCGGTCCGGTTCTGGCTCCAGGGGGAGATGCGGCGGTACGCCCGCCGGATGCTCTCCAGGAAGAACCTCCGCCGGCTCGGCTACTTCGACGTCTCCTACGTCCGGAGCCTCCTCGACTACGACCGGACCGAGGTCCAAAGCCAGCGGTTCGGCCTCAAGCTCTGGATGCTCATCACCTTCATGCTCTGGCACGAGCAGATGGTGGAGGGGAAGTCCCCCTAAATCTCGGTGAGCTTCAGGTTCGCCGGGGATTTTTCCATTTCCCGGCGAAAGGTGTCGAGGGACTCGGCGATCCGGCGAAGCTCCGCGGTCTCCTCCAGGGGGATGTCCTCGGTCCCCTGGTGCTCCAGGGCGTCGAGGATCGACTTGACGGTGAAGACGTGGATGTCCCTGGCGGGATGGTAGACGGCGTCCTCGTCGCTGTCGCCCCGGATGTGGATCAGGATGCCGGCATCCACCAGCTCCTCCAGAATGGGCTGGGCCAGGTTGATGGGGACCTCCAGCCGGGTGGCGATCTGCTGGGCGCTCCTCGGCGGATCTCCCCGGGCGAAGCTCCGGACCACCAGGTGGACCATGCGGAGGCTGAGAAGCTTTCGCAGGGCCGGACTGATCTTCAGCCCTTCCGATTCGAAGGTGTAGGTGTCCACGTTCTGGTGGGCGAAGGAGATCTGGGCCCCGAGCAGCACGATGAGCCAGCTCAGCTGGATCCAGACCAGGAAGAGGGGCAGGGCCGCGAAGCTCCCGTAGATGGCGTTGTAGTTGGCCACCCCCACCTGGAACTTGATGTAGGTCCACTGGGCGAGCTGGTAGACCGTCCCCGCGATGACGCCCCCCAGAATGCCGGAGCCGAGTTTCACGGTGATGTTGGGCATCATCAGGTAGATCATGCTGAAGAGGGCCCAGATGAGTCCGTAGGGGAGGAACTTGATGACGAGAAAGATGAAGGGGTCGAGGAAGCCGAGCAGGGCGTTCTCGTCGGTCAAGGTGGAGACCTGGGTGGAGATGAAGACGTTCATGCTGCTGGTGACGATGATGAGCAGGGGGCAGATGGCCATGATGGAGAGGTAGTCGCCGAACTTCCGACGGATGGTCCGGGGCTTCTTGACCAGCCAGATGGTGTTGAGGGCCTCCTCGATGTTCATGAGCACCTTGACCACGGCCCAGACCAGCACCGCCAGCCCGATCCCGGCGATCGCCCCGCCCCGGGTCTGCTCCAGGACGGTCCGCGCCATGTCGGTCACCCGGGTGAGCACCGCCTCCTGGCCGGGAAAGGCCTCGAAGAGTTCCCGTTCCAGGATCTTCTCGAAGCCGAACCCCTTGGAGATCCCGAAGGCGAGGGCCACCAGGGGGACGATGGACAGGACGGTGTAGAAGGTGAGCGACGAGGCCCGGAGCTGGAAGTCATGGCTGTTGAACCCCCGCCACGTCAGCAG
>CAYSLC010000401.1:0-3004 GCA_964431545.1 uncultured Desulfobacteraceae bacterium
CGTCTCGTTGGTGGAGCCGTCCCGGTTGACCTTGTCGGCCACGTGGCAGATGAGCCGGATCACCAGCTTGGCCATGATGTAGCCGGGGGCCGCCTTTCCGCCGAAGAAAAACGTCCGGGGATTCATGGAGAAATCGGCCGAGTCCTTCAGCTTGAGCCAGCAGTAGACCACGTGGAGGATGTTGAGAAGCTGCCGCTTGTATTCGTGAATCCGTTTCACCTGGAAGTCGTAGATCGATTCCGGATCCACGCGGACCCCGGCGACATCCTCGGCCAGGGCCGCGAAGGCCGTTTTGTTCCTCGCCTTGGCCGCCCGCCATTTCTCCCGGAATCCGCCGTCCTCGACAAAGGGCTCCAGATCCTTCAACCGGTCCAGGTCCGCCGCCCATGCGTCGCCGATCGCCCCGGTGATCAGGCCGGCCAGTTCCGGATTGGCGGCCAGCAGCCACCGGCGGGGGGTAATGCCGTTGGTCTTGTTGTTGAACCGCTTCGGGTACATCCGGGCGAAGTCGTTGAACTCCCGCTCCCGCACCAGGCGGGAGTGGAGTTCGGCCACGCCGTTGACCGAGTGGGAGCCGACGATGGCCAGATGGGCCATGCGGATCTTCTTCTCCGCCCCCTCCTCGATGAAGGACATCCGGCGCATCCGCTCCTCGTCCCCAACGAAGAAGGCCGATACCTCCCGGAGGAACCGCCGGTTGATCTCGTAGATGATCTCCAGGTGGCGGGGGAGCAGCCGCTGGAACGTATCGATGGACCATTTTTCCATGGCCTCGGCCAGCAAGGTATGGTTGGTGTAGGCGCAGGTCCGCACGGTGATGTCCCATGCATCGCCCCAGTCGAGGTCGTGCTCGTCCATCAACAGGCGCATCAGCTCCGGCACCGCCAGGGAAGGGTGGGTGTCGTTCATCTGGATGGCCACCTGGTCCGGAAAGGCGTCGAAGGTGGCATGGTTGACCCGGTACCGTTTGATGATGTCCTGGATGGAACAGGAGACGAAGAAGTACTGCTGCCGGAGGCGGAGTTCCCGGCCCTGGGAGATCTGGTCGTTGGGGTAGAGGACCTTGGAGATGTTCTCCGTCAGGTTCTTCTCCTCCACCGCCTTGAGGTAGTCGCCGTCCTGGAAGTATTGCAGGTCGAACTCGTTGCTGGCCCGGGCCGACCAGAGCCGGAGGGTGTTGACGGTATCGTTGCCGTAGCCGGCGATGGGGGTGTCGTAGGGGACGCCGATGACGTCCTGAGTATTGGTCCACTGGACCTTGATCCGGCCGTCGGGCTGCTCCACCTCCCGGACGGTTCCCCCGAACTTGACCGTGACGCTCCGCTCGGGCCGGGCGATCTCCCAGGGGTTGCCGTACTTGAGCCAGACCTCCGGCAGCTCCACCTGGCCCATGTTCCGGATCACCTGGTCGAAGATGCCGAATTCGTATCGGATCCCGTAACCGTAGGCGGGCAGCTCCAGGGTGGCCATGGAGTCGAGGAAACAGGCGGCCAGGCGGCCCAGGCCGCCGTTGCCCAGGCCCATGTCCGGCTCCTCCCGGACGAGGACCTCCAGGTCCACGTACAGGGCGGCCATGGCGTTACGGGTCTCTTCGTACATCCCCAGGTTGATGAGGTTGTTGATCAGGGCCCGGCCCATGAGATACTCCGCCGACAGGTAGTAGATCCGCTTCACCCCGTTCTCATAGTAAAGCTGCTGCGTCCGGATCCAGCGCTCCACCAGGCGGTCCCGGGCGGTGAGGGCCAGGGAGTGGTAGAGGTCGCGCATGGTGGCGGTGTACTGGTCCTTGGAGAGGGAGTACTCCAGGTGGTTGGCGAAGGAGAGCTGTATGCTCCTGGAATCCATCCCCTTGAGGAAGAGTCCCCAGCTTTTGAAGAGTTCGCTGTTTTCCATGACGGCTTTCTCCTGATTGATGCGGGATCCGAGATTCATGAACGGCATTCTCCGACATCTATAAAGGGGTTTTCCCCGAGAATCAAGCACGAAACCGCTTGGGGCCGGTTCAATGGACGGGGCGGGCCGGCTATTGGAAGATCTTGCCCGGATTCATCAACCCCTTGGGGTCGATGAGCGCCTTGATGCGGCGCATGAGATCGTAGCTCCGTCCGTGCTCCCGCGCCATGAACTTCCGCTTGCCGATCCCCACCCCGTGCTCGCCGGTACAGGTGCCCCCCAGATCGATGGCCCGCTCCACGATCCGATCGTTGACGGCCTCCAGAGCCGACCATTCGGCTTCATCGTCGGGATCACCGGCCATGACCACGTGGAGGTTGCCGTCTCCGGCGTGGCCGAAGACGTACCCGGCGACTCCTTTTTCGTCCACGAGTTCCTGGGCGTACCGGATCATCTCCGGATACCGGGAGATGGGCACCGCGGCATCCACGATCAGCGTCTCCTTTCCCGGGTGGGCCCGGTGGATCGTCTCCCATGCCTCGTGGCGGGCCCGCCAGAGGTTCTTCCGCTCGTCCTCTCCGACGCCGGCGTGGAACCCGGTGGCCCCGCAATCCTCGCAGAGTTCTTGGGCCAGCTCCGCCGTCTCCCGGAGGGCTCCGGCGCCGGTGCCGTGGAACTCACAGAAGAGGGTGGGGGTCTCGGGGATCCCCAGGGCCTTCTCACGGTTCATCAGCCGGATCAGGGGCGGGGGGAGCAGCTCCAGGGCCGCCGGCTCCAGCCCCGAGCCCATGATCACCGCCACGGCCTTGGAAGCGTCGTCCAGACGGTCGAAGGTGACGGTGGCGGCCAGGTGGTGGGCCGGCAGGCCCGCAAGCCGAAGGGTCGCCTCGGTCACCACCCCCAGGGTCCCCTCGGAACCCACGAAGAGCCGGGTCAGGTCGTATCCCGAGGAGGACTTGCCCGCCTTGCACCCGGTGTGGATCACCTCCCCGTCGGGCAGGACCACCACCAGCCGCAGGATGTAGTCCCTTGTGGCGCCGTACTTGATGGTCCGGACCCCCGAAGCGTTGTTGGCGATCATCCCGCCGATGGTGGCGTCGGCCCCGGGGTC
>CAYSLC010000402.1:0-2996 GCA_964431545.1 uncultured Desulfobacteraceae bacterium
TCCCTTCAGCGCTTTATCGAATGTCAGCGTTCTTTCGGCCCCGGCCGTTTGATTTCCCCGCCCAATGCTGTAATCGGCAAAATCGCCTTTGCCGCTCCTGTAATCGGAAAAAGCCCGCCAGACGACATCTTTTTCGACGAATTCAAATTGGGCGGTATGGAGGATCTGCTCGAGGGCGTCGACGATATCTTCTTTCGCGTACCCGTATGCGGCGTCCAACACCCATACCATCTCACAGAGCACGAGCGGGTGAATCAGGAGTTGGGTTTTGTGTCGAATGGCGGCTTCGATCTCTCTTTCGACCATGGCCGCCTGAACCGGGTCGTCCTGCACAAGGTAGCGGAGCAGGACGTTGGTGTCCAACCCTACCATCGGCTGCCCTTCGCCCTTTCCCGGATGGCTCTGTTCATCTCTTCCACTGAAACCGGTTTTTGCCCGGGCCGATGGAGCAGCCCCTTCAGCCGTCGGATATCCCGGACCGCCGGTCGGATGACCACCGCGCCGTCGCTTTGGATGAGAAAATCCAATTGGTCTCCCGGCCGGAGTCCCAGGTGATCCCGGATGGCTTTGGGGATCACGGTTTGTCCCTTACTGGAGAGTTTCGTGGTCGGCACAATATTTCCTTACCCAAAATCCATATTCTTACTATATGGTAAGAAATTTATCGTGGCACGTCAACACCTGGGATATCTTTTTATTTCCGCCTCAAATCCAGCGTTTCTCTTCGCGACCGCGCCATCAATCAACGGAAGCTGAATATCACGTGGCATCCCGATGCATAGCGGCGTTGCCTGAGACACGGGCGGGGTCAAAGGCGAAAGAAGTTGCCGAACAGGGTCCGGGCCGTCTCCTGGTATGCCGCCTCATGGCGGCGGAAGGGCTCCAGGACCGCCTCCCGGTCTTCCTTTGAATAGCTTGCCCGATCGGACCAGAGGGTAATGATCGATTCGTCCACCTCGGGGTGGAACTGGGTCCCGTAGGCGCGGCGTCCCCACCGGAAGGCCTGGTGGGGGCAAACGTCGCCGACGGCCAGTCGGACCCCGTCCTCCGGCGTGGTGAAGGCGTCGTCGTGCCACTGGAAGCTGAGAAACCGCTCGGGGATCCCCGCAAACAGCGGATCACCGCTGCCCGATGGCGTGAGGGCGACGGACCCGACGCCCAGCTCCCCCCGGCGGTTGAGGGCGACGGGCCCGCCGAGGACCTCGGCCAGGACCTGCCCCCCCAGACAGATGCCCAGAAACGGGACCTCCCGACGGAGCGCCTCCCGGGTCCACGCCTTGGTGGTTTCGAGCCTCGGGTCGAAGGCGTTCATGCTCCCCCCCAGGACCACCAGGGCCGCCATCTCCGGCACCGGCTTCGGAAGCGGGCCTCTGTCGGCCCGGAGGGTTTGAAAGGGGATGCCGGAATCGGAGAGGAAAGCCCCCAGAAGCCCCGGCGGGCATTCCGGATCATTTTGCACCACGTACACGCTCTTCCCGTCCACGGTCACGGGATCTCCTCGAAACGGTTCTCCTCCCGGTTCTTCCGGGACCGCCGGGGATCGAAAATCCGGCCGTTCATGGCGATGTAGACGCCGTCGGATAGGAGCTGGACCGCCGTCATTGCACTGGCGATGTTGTAGATGGCGTCGGTGACCCGGAACCGGGCCGGCTGCATGGAGCCGGTGAGGACCACCACCTTGTCGGGGATGCCGGCCAACGCGGCCGCCGTCTCGATCATGGTGTCGGTGCCGTGGGTGATGACGATGCGCCGGCGGGGATCCGCGCGGACCGCATCCCGGATGAGCCGCCGGTCCGCGTCGGTGAGATCGAGGCTGTCCTTTTTCAGGAGCGACCGGATCTCGTATTCGTAGGTGACGTTGGCGCCTTTGAGGACCTCCACGATCTGGGGGTCCCCCACCTGGAAGGCGCTCTTCTCGTCGAAGTAGATCTTGTCGATGGTGCCGCCCGTGGCGATGATCTTGATCCGCATCGGCTCAGGAACGCCTCCAACGCTCCGGCTGGATGTCGCCCATGTGGAAGGGGTAGCGGCCGGTCTCCCGGTCGGCCACGTACCGCTTCAGGGTCTCCCGGATCACCGGAAAGGCCAGGGCGTCCCACGGGATCTCCCCGAGGGCGAAGAGGTCGACCTCGAGGCTCTCGGCCCCGGGGCCGTAGGCCGGTTCCGCCAACGTCGCCCGGAACATCAGGTAGAGCTGGGCCACAAAGGCGAGATTGAAGAGAGCATAGGGCGTCAGCTCCTCCACCGAGGCCATCGCCTCCTCCCGGGTCTCCCGGGCCGCCCCGTGGGCCGCGGTCTCCCCGTTTTCCAGATATCCCGCGGGCAATGTCCAGAGGCCGCGCCGGGGCTCGATGGCCCGCCGGCAGAGGAGGATCCGCTCCTCCCATTCCGGGATGCACCCCACCACCACCTTGGGGTTCTGGTAGTGGATGGCCCCGCAGTGGTCGCAGACATACCGGGGCCGGTCATCCTCCGGCGGCACCCGGAGTTCCACCCGCGCGCCGCAGTGGCTGCAGAAATTCATCGATCTCCGACGCCTCCCCCTTGCCGCCGTTCAGAAGTCCTTGAAATCATCGTCGTCCAGGGGAATCAGCTGTTCCGGACGGACCTCCCTGGTGTCCTTGGGCGCGGGCCGCCGCTCCTTTTCGGCCTTTGCGGGGGCTTTTCGGTCGGCCGGCCGCGCGGACGGCTCCTCCTCCTCGTCGTCCGCGCCATACCCGGCGTCTTCGTAGTCGATATCCTCGTAATCGACCTCCTCGTAAGCCGCATCCAGCTCGTCTCTTTCCAGGGACGTCCGCTTCTTGCCCACCAGCAGGAGCAGATCATCCACCAGCCGCTTGATCCGCCCGGCCTGGGAGGACATCTCCTCGGCCGAGGAGGCCGATTCCTCGGCGCTGGCGGCGTTCTGCTGGACCACCTTGTCCATGTCCACCACGGCCAGGTTGACCTGCTCGATCCCCTGGGCCTGCTCGTTGGAGGCGGCGGCGATCTCCGCC
>CAYSLC010000403.1:0-2971 GCA_964431545.1 uncultured Desulfobacteraceae bacterium
ACGGGGACCTGGAGGAGCGGGACGGCTACATGGTCTTTGCCGGCGCCGTCTTTCCCATGCCTTTGGACGCCCGGATGGGACTGGAGTACAACTGGGGTTCCCAATACTGGTTCAACTTCACCGGCGCGGAGGACTCTCTGGTGGGCAGCAAGCTCGCGGCGAGGGGCCAAGTGTTCGAGGGATACTACCACCAGCCCATTCTTGGAAAGAACTTTTTCCTGACCCTGGGGGGACAGTTCTACGATTATGAGTATACCGGAAGCGGAAACCCGCTGGGAGAGCCCGTCAAGATCGACGACGCCACCGCCTTCGATACCCTCAATGCGGTGATCGACGAAGTCTGGCTCGGCTACCTCTCGGCTACCGTTCGGTTTTGATCCGGAATCAAAACTGAAATCGTTATCGATCGGTCTGAATAACCGGATGGCCCAAAGAAAGAAAAAATATTTCAATTATCCAAACGGATAGAAAGGGAGACACCATGACAAGGAAACTGATTTTCACCGTAACCGCAGTTTTTTTCGCACTGGGAACCGTCGCGGCCTCCTTTGCGGCCGAGATGGGCAACGAGCGCAAGGGGAAGTACACCTACAAAAAGGTCTACAAGGCTTGCCACGAGCGGGGGGGTGTCGAATCCCCCAGGCCCGCGCTCAACCCCAGCGACAAGACCCAGGCCCAGTGGGATCGGATGTTCGAGAAGAAGGACTTCGAGGATTTCGGCTGCCAGGAGGAGTGGAGCAACCTCTCCGAGGGGGACATAAACGACATTTACGCCTACCTCCACGCCCATGCCGCCGACTCTCCGTCGCCGGCCAAATGCCAATAGACGTCGAAGGGGGTATTCCGGGATCAAACCGGATCATCCCCGTTGCGTGAATCCGGACACGAATCCGGGGCGGCGACGGCCGCCCCGGATTCGCTGCCGAAACGGATGTGCATCTTTCGGGAGGAACCAATGTCATATTTCACAGCCGGACGGGGCGCTCGGTTAGGGCTTTTTCTTCTCTGCGCGGTCCTCGGCCCTTTGGCGGCCTTGGGGCAAGATGCTACGGACCAGGCGCCGGGCCGCCGGATGGCCCAGCAAGCGGTAAAGGGGGCAGGCGCAGACTGGACCACCACCGACCACACCCGCCACAAAGCGCTTCGGGCCGAGTTCAAAGACGGAGGGGAGATCACCGAGGCCTGCATCTCCTGCCACTCCGAGGCGGCATCCCAGTTTCATGAAACCCTCCATTGGACCTGGATCGATCCCACCTCCCCGGAGGACGAGGTGATGGGGAAGGCGGGGGTTTCCGTCAACAATTTCTGTATCTCCGCCAACGGCATGGCGGACAAGAAGTGCTCCAGCTGCCATACCGGCTGGAACGGCAAAAAAGATGGAGTCAACTGCCTGGTCTGCCACGGCGGGGAGAAGTTCGATTTCAAGGAGGCTTTCGCGGACCTGGAGTATTTCTCCTCAGCGGAGGACGAAGATTCCCAGGCCTTTGCCAAGGAGGTCATGAGCACCATCCAGACGGCGGCCCAGAACGTGGTCCGTCCCACGCGAAGCAACTGCGGGAGCTGCCATTTCAACGGCGGCGGCGGCGACGGGGTCAAGCACGGCGATCTGGACACTTCTCTGGCCCGGCCGGACAAGGCATTGGATGTCCATATGGATGCCGAGGGACGAGACTTTCAATGCACCCGGTGCCACACCACCCAGCGCCACCACATCGCCGGTCGAATCTACAGAACCCCGGCCACGGACCAGCGCAAGAGCCTCATCGAGGACGACCTGACCACCAAAATCACCTGCATCTCGTGCCACACCGAAAAACCCCACCAGAAAGGGGAGAAGATCAACCACCATACCGACAAGGTGGCCTGCCAGAGCTGCCACATCCCCCGGTACGCCCGGGTGAAGCCGACCAAGATGTGGTGGGATTGGTCCAAGGCCGGAAAGCTCAAGGACGGAAAGCCGTTCAAGGAAGAGGGGTCTTTGGGCAAGGAGATCTACATGTCCATCAAGGGGGAGATGGAGTGGGCCAGGAACGTGGTGCCACAATACTTCTGGTGGAACGGGGCGTTTGAGATGACCACCGCCAAAGATAAGATCGATCCCGATGAGATGGTCAAGGTCGCCTGGCCCATCGGGGATCGGAACGATCCGGAGTCCCGGATCTTCCCCTTCAAGATCCATCGGGGAAACCAGCCCTACGATCCGGTCCATAAGACCTTGCTCACGCCTCTTTTATCCGGCGAGAAGGGATTCTGGACCACCTTCGACTGGCGGCAGTCCTTCCAATTGGGCGCCGAGACCCTCGATCTTCCCTACAGCGGAAAATACGACTTCGTCAAGAGCGGCTACGCCTTTCCCATCACCCACATGGTGGCCCCCAAGGAGGATGCCGTCGCCTGCAACGAATGTCACGTCCGCGAGGGCGGCCGGCTCGCATCCCTCTCCGGCATCTACCTGCCCGGTCGGGACCGGTCGGGATTCCTCGAATTTTTCGGATGGGCGGTGGTGCTCGGCTCCCTTTTCGGGGTGGCCGTCCACGGGTTCGGCAGATTCGTCTTCCGGAAGAACGGGAGGAAGTACTAGAAAACCGGGTCCCGCCCGGACGGGACCCGGCGGCGGGGCGGGGAAGCCCCCGCCCTTTCCGCTCTCCGCTCCAAGGCCGCAAGGGGGATCGAACCCATTTTCCAACCTGTGGGCACGGAAGGCGATAAAGGTCTTTCTCCCCGGCGAATGGCCTTCCGTCGTCTCTTAATGCCTCCTTTCATCTCGAATTTACATGGTTTATTCGCCCGAAATACATAGATCCCCCAATCGACAGATTCCTCTCGGTGTGTAATTTTACGTATTGAAATCGGTTCCATGCGTTATCCGGCTTGCCTGCGGTGGGCATGGCGGAACATGCGCCAAGAACGATCCAAGAGCTGTTCGATTCTTTTTTGCGTTGGTTCGGATGGAGAGAGCAACCCGAAGAGA
>CAYSLC010000404.1:0-2970 GCA_964431545.1 uncultured Desulfobacteraceae bacterium
GGATCAGGGACGCCAGGATGGCGGGCCGGAGCACCGGCAGGGTCACTTTAAACAGCGTCCGCATGTTCGACGCGCCGCAGACCTTGGAGGATTCCTCCAGGGAAACGTCGAAGGCCGCCATGGCCGGCGCGATGATGAGATACGCGATGGGCAGGTCCAGGAGCCCCTCCACCAGGATCATTCCCGGCAGGGTATAGATGTTGAACAGCGCCCCCTCCAGCCCGAAGATTTCTCGCAGCAACAGGTTGATCAGCCCGTTGGAGGGGTTGAGCAGCAGCACCCAGCTCACGGAAAAAAGGATGTGGGGGATCATCATGGGGATGATGGAGATGATCCGGAACAGAAACTTGAAGGGGATGTTCGTCCGGGTGTTGAGGTAGGCCAGGAACAGCGCCAGGACCGTGGCCACGAGGGCCGACCCCACGGTGAAGAGCGCCGTGTTGACGATGATGGCCGCCAGGGCCGGGTCGGTGTAGGCCGCGATATATTTTTCAGTGGTGAAGGCGCCGAAGGTCCCCAGTCCCTTGGAAACGCTGCCCAGGACCAGCATCACCACCGGGCAGAGCGTCAGGAACCCGACGATGACGATGAGGGTCGGCGTCAGGACCGCGGATCCGTGGTGGGCCCGCCGCCTCATTTGGCCAGCACCAGGCAGTAATCCGGGTCGAAGGTCAC
Organism: uncultured Desulfobacteraceae bacterium; assembly: GCA_964431545.1. Lineage (GTDB taxonomy): Bacteria > Desulfobacterota > Desulfobacteria > Desulfobacterales > JAABSP01 > CAYSLC01. The sequence continues at coordinate 676 of CAYSLC010000404.1, forward strand.
GGAGACCGTCTCCCCTTCCCGGACCGCCACGGTGGGTTCGATGCGGATGAAAAGCCGCGTGTCGCCCACCCGGATCTCCCCTTCGTGGACCTCGCCCACGAACACCAGGGTCTCCACCTCGCCGCGGAACCGGTTGGGCCCGTCCTCGCCCCCGCCCGACGCCACGCGGATAAACTCGGGACGGATGCAGACCGTGGCCGGATCGCCGGGCGACAGGGCCGGATTCGGCTTGCAGGCGACGGTTCCGATAGCCGTCTCCACCGCCGTCCGGCCCGGGCCAGCGTCCGCCACCCGCCCCTCCAGGAGGTTGGCCCGGCCGATGAAGTCGGCCACGTACCCGTGGTCGGCGTCGAAATAGATCTTTTTGGGCGAGCCGATCTCCATGATCCGGCCCGCGCGCATAACGGCGATGGTGTCCGACAGCGAAAGGGCCTCGATCCGGTCGTGGGTGACATAAACCGCCGTGATCCGCAGTTCCGTCAGAAACCGGCGCAGCTCCTTCCGGGTCTCCTCCCGCAGCTTGGCGTCCAGGTTGCTCAGGGGCTCGTCGAAGAGGATCACCTTGGGCTCGGCCACCAGGGCCCGGGCCAGGGCCACGCGCTGCTGCTGTCCACCACTCAGTTTCGTGGCCGGTCGGTTGCCGTACCCCGCGAGTTGGACGAAATGGAGGGTCTTTTCCACCCGCTCCCGGATCTTGGCTTTGGGCAGCTTCCGGGTCTGGAGCGGATACGCCACGTTGTCGAAGACGTTCATGTGGGGCCAGATGGCGTAGGTCTGGAAGACCATGCTCAGGCCCCGCTTTTCCGGAGGCACGAAGATGTTCTTTTCGTTGGAAAAGACGATCTCGTCGCCGATGGCGATCTCCCCGGCGTCGGGCGTCTCCAGCCCCACGATGCAGCGAAGTAGGGTGGTTTTGCCGCACCCGGAAGGCCCCAGAAGGGTGAAGATGTCGTTGGCCGGAATGGTCAGATCGACATTGTCCAGGGCGTGGATGGTCTTGCCCTCGGAAAAATAGTCCCGGCATACGCCGGTGATGCGGATGTCCATGGATCGGCTTTCGGAAGCGATGGGCGGTCCGGCCGGGCGCGAATTTCGTCCGGCCAGACCGGTTTGATTCGGTTCGGTTCTGTTAAGACGCGGATTCGCACATCACCGCAAGTCGAAGATTTCCCTGAACTTGGCGCCCCATTTTTTGATCTCGTCGTCCGAGAGGCTCCGGATAGGGAGGACCTCGGCCTTGTCCATGCCGTCGATGGGCGGATAAACGCCGGGATGGAGCACGTATTCCCCCACCTCGGTGGCCAGCTTGCGCATGGCGGGCTCCGAGAGCCAGTAGTCCACGAACAGTTTGGCGGCGTTGGGGTCGGGCGCGTTGGCGCTCACGGCGATGCCCCGGGGGGTCCCCAGCAGCGGCTGCTCAACCCTTGCCCAGTCCAGGGGCGCGGGGGCCTTGCTGATGATGTACTTGGGCATGGAGATGGCGATGTGCTTCTCCCCGCTGGCCACCGGCGCGGGCGTGGGGCCGAAGGAGCGGACGAACATGGGCCGGTTCGCGGCCAGCCCCTTTACGAAATCCATCCAGCTTTCTTCATCGGGAAACACGTTTTCCTTGAGCCCCACCAGCCACGAGATGGTGGTGGCGTGGGCCGAGGGGTTGGCCATGACGATCCGGTCCTTCCAGATGGGATCGGTCAGGTCCTCGTACCGCTTGGGGACCTCTTCGGGCTTGACCAGCTCCTTGTTGTAGATGAGGGCCACGTACTCGATGCCGAACACCTGGATCTGATCGTCCTTCCGGGTCCACTCGGGGTAGACTTCGGCCGTCGGAGACCGGTAGGCGGTGAAAACGCCCTGTTCCTTGAGGAGTTCCATGATCGGCATGGGCGACTGGAGCACGTCGGCCATCAGCTTGCCGGCCTGGTGCTCGGTGAGGACCGTGGCCAGAAACTTGGACGTGGAGATCCGGGTGTATTGCCCCTTCACGCCGTTGGCGTCGGTGAACGCCTCCATGATGGGCTCGATGGCCGTGATGTTGGCGTAAAACGTCGCCTTGCCCTCGGCCCTGGCCTTCTCCAACAGGGCCGGGTCCGCCGCGGACGCGGCCGTCGCCGCGAACGCCAATAAAACAAAAACCGCCAGCTTCTTCATCCTGTTGCCTCCTTTTGGTTGGGGGTGGGTGTCAGAACCCCATGTCCGCGTTCACCAGCACGATCTTGACGCGGCCCTTGGGGAAGGATTTTTCGGTGATGGTCCAGGTGTTGCAAATCCGGTCGGGGCTTTTGCAGTCCGCGCAGC
>CAYSLC010000405.1:0-2933 GCA_964431545.1 uncultured Desulfobacteraceae bacterium
TCTCCGCCGTGGGCCAGGCAAAGGCGAAATCGGCGCCCAGGTCCTTGGAGCACATGGCCAGGTACGACCCGCCGTAGTCCTTCCGGGTGACCAGGAGCATCTTGGGCACGGTCGCCTCGGAGTAGACCCAGAGGAGTTTGGCGCCGTGGCGGATGATCCCCCCCCACTCCTGGTCCGAGCCGGGCAGGTAGCCGGGAACATCGGCGATGGTCAGCATCGGGATGTTGAAGGCGTCGCAGAACCGGATGAACCGGGAGGCCTTGTCCGAGGCGTTGATGTCCAGGGCCCCGCCCATGAAGCTGGGCTGGTTGGCGATGATGCCGATGGACCGGCCGTTGAGCCGGGCGAATCCGACGATGATGTTCTTGGCGTAGAGTTCGTGGATCTCGAAGAAGGCGCCGTTGTCGACGATGGAGGCGATCACCTCCTTCATGTCGTAGGACTGGTTGGGGCTGTCCGGGACGATGGCGTCGAGCCCCGGATCGGTCCGGTCGGGGGAATCCCCCGTCTCCACGATGGGCGGGTCCTCCATGTTGTTGGCCGGAAGATAGGAGAGGAGTTCCTTGATGCGGTCCATGGTGTCGGCCTCGTCCTCGCCGGCATGGTGGCACACGCCGCTCTTTTCCGCATGGGCCAGCGCCCCCCCCAGATCCTCGAAGCTGATGTCCTCGCCGGTCACCGCCTTGATCACCTGGGGCCCCGTGATGAACATGTAGGAGGTGTTCTTGACCATGAAGACGAAGTCGGTCATGGCCGGGGAGTAGACCGCCCCGCCGGCGGTGGTCCCCACGATGGCCGAGATCTGGGGGATCACCCCCGACGAGATGGAGTTTCTGTAGAAGATCTGGCCGAACCCGGAGAGGGCGTCGACCCCCTCCTGGATCCGGGCGCCGCCCGAATCGTTGAACCCCACGAAGGGGGCACCCGCCTTGAGGGCCATGTCCATCACCTTGCAGATCTTCTTGGCGTGCATCTCCCCGAGGGTGCCGGCCCGGGCCGTGAAATCCTGGGCAAAGGCGAAGACCGGGCGGCCGTCCACCAGGCCGTGGCCCGTGATGACGCCGTCGGCGGGGATCTCGGTCTTCTCCATGCCGAAGTTGACGCACCGGTGGGTCACGAACAGGTCGATCTCCCGGAAGGTCCCGGGATCGAAGAAGTAGTCCAGCCGCTCCCGGGCGGTCATCTTCCCCTTCTCCTTGTGCTTGGCGACCGCCTTTTCGCCGCCCATCTCCAGCAGCTTTTTCTCCCGCTCCTTGAGGTCCTTGATTTTATCTGCCACGATACCCATGTTCTATTCCTTTCGTCTCTCCAGACTGCTGATGTTGTATATTCAGGATCCCGGCCCGCCGATCCGCCGACCCCGTACACGGCCGATCCACCGGAAGCGATCGCCGGCCGGACCGGGATGGATTACGCTTCGATGCCGGACCCCTGGAACAGGGTCAGCAGCCGGCCCGCGGCCACGGTGGGGGAGGTGGTCCCCCGTTCCACCTCCCGGGAGAGGGTCGGCAGCTCCTCCCGGACGCCGGGATGGCGGCGGAACCGCTCCTTCAAGCCCTCCTCCACCAACGTCCAGAGCCAGTCGAGGGCCTGCCGCCGCCGTTTTTCCGCGAACTCCCCCGCCTTCATGAACTTGTCCCGGTGGCGGTGGACCGTCTCCCAGATCTCGTCGATGCCCGTCATCTCCACGGCGCTGCACGTGAGCACCGGCGGCATCCACAGGGGCGAGGCGGGCATGACGTAGTGGATGGCCGTCTCGTACTGCTTCCGGGCCCGATCGGCGTTCTCCACGTTGGCGCCGTCCGCCTTGTTGATGGCCACGGCGTCGGCCATCTCCAGGACCCCCTTCTTGATCCCCTGGAGTTCGTCGCCGGCCCCGGCCAGCATCAGCACCAGGAAGAAATCGGTCATGGAGGCGACCGCCACCTCGGATTGGCCCACCCCCACCGTCTCCACGATGATCACGTCGAACCCGGCCGCCTCGCAGAGCATCATGGTCTCCCGGGTCTTCCGGGCGACACCCCCCAGGGTCCGGCCCGAGGGCGACGGCCGGATGAAGGCGTTCTTCTCCACGGAGAGCCGCTCCATCCGGGTCTTGTCGGCCATGACGCTGCCGCCGCTTCTGGAGCTGCTGGGGTCGATGGCGAGCACCGCCACCCGGTGGCCCCGTCCCGTCAGCATCATGCCGAAGCTCTCGATGAAGGTGCTCTTGCCGACGCCGGGGACACCGGTGATCCCCAGGCGGACGGCCTCCCCGGTCTGCCCGAGGAGGTCGTCCACCACGGCGCTGGCCAGCTCCTGATGTTCGGGAAGGGCGCTCTCCACCAGGGTGATCGCCTTGGAGAGGATCCGCCGGTCCCCCTCCCGAACCCCGTTGACGTAATAGGCTTGACTTTCGGGCATCTATTTCCTCTGTTCGAGGGCGTTCATCACCTTGTTCGCCTCCTCGGTGATGGGGGTGCCGGGCCCGAAGACCACGGCGGCGCCCGCCTTGAAGAGGAAGTCGTAGTCCTTGGGCGGAATCACGCCCCCCACGGCCACCAGGATGTCCCCGCCTCCCTCGTTTTTGAGGCACTCCACCAGCTTGGGCACCAGATACTTGTGGCCGGCGGCGAGGCTGGAGACGCCCACCATGTGGACATCGTTCTCGATGGCCATCTTGGCCGCCTCCTCCGGGGTCTGGAACATGGGGCTGATGTCCACGTCGAACCCGAGGTCGGCGAAGGCGGTGGCCACCACCTTGATCCCCCGGTCATGGCCGTCCTGGCCCATCTTGGTCATGAGAATCCGGGGGCGCCGCCCCTCCTTCTCCATGAACGCCTCGGTCCGTTTTCGAATGGAATTGATGATTTCGCTGTCCTCGTATTCCGCGGCGTAAACGCCGGAGATGCACTGGGTGGTGGCCACGAACCGGCCGAAGACCTTCTCCATGG
>CAYSLC010000406.1:0-2898 GCA_964431545.1 uncultured Desulfobacteraceae bacterium
GCGTGGATCCGGGCGGCCGTAATAGCCGAAGAGGCAGCTCATGGGGCCGGCTCGAAGGCCTCGGCCCCGGGGATGGCGGTACCCGGCTTCATGGCCCCCTTTAAACCACGGAATCCCACTTTATTGCAACGCCCTTTTTTGGGACCTCCGTCCGCCCACGGAAAAGGGGGAGCCTTGCCAGGGGGCGTGTCAGGTGTACCCGAAGGCCGCCATCTCCCGGCCGATATGGTCCCGAAAGACCCGGCGCTGCTCCCCCCCGAACTCGCGTCGGTGTCGGCCCAGGGAGGCGGTGTCGAGGGTGGTGGACTGACGGATCTTGTAGTCGCCGCCGTTGCGCAGGCGGAACCGGCGGAAGGGGAGAAGCCGTTCCGCCGGCAGATCGAGGTACCGGAACAGGTCCCGGAGGACCCGGTCGGGCTCCCGGACCATGTCCTCGTAGCGGATCAGGTGCCACAGCGACCGGTGGCGGAAGAAGAATCGATGGATCCGCTTCCACCGGAAGAGGAGTCCGACGTCAATGCCCCGGACCCGTCGGCCGGGACGCCAGAAGAGGTAGGCGTACCCGGACTCCAGGGACGAAAGGTAGCTGTCCCGGGGGTCCCGGACGATCCAGACGTACCGGTTGAAGTGGCGGTGGATGGGGGCGCCGCCATGGAGGTAGAAGAGGTCCAGGGGCTTGACGCAGCAGTTGCCCCGGAGGGAGCCCCCCAGCATCACCTTGGCCAATACCCCGAGGGAGCTGAGATCGCTGTAGGCGGTCACCTGGGAGTGCTGGTCGAGCAGGTGCTGGAGGAGCGTGCTGCCGCTTCTCATGGAGTAGCCGATCAGGATGTTCACCGGTTTCATGCTTCATGGCCTCCTTATGGTCTTCTTGCCCCCGACAAAGAGAAGGTACGTCCAGAGTCCCCCGTAGGCGGACCGGCGGTCCCGCCATTGCGGGTCGAACCGCTCCAGCAGCATCCGGTGCAGATCCCCGTCCATCCGGACATGGTTCATGGCCATCCACCGCCGGAAAAAAGACGATTTCGTGGACGCAAAGTCGACCACGGCGATCCGGCCGTCCTCGGAGAGATCCGTTTTCGCCTGGTCGAGAACCGACCCCCGGCCGGGATCGATCATGGAGAGACAGTAGGAGAAAAGGATCAGGTCATGGGGGCCGCCGTGGTCCATTCCGGGGCCGTAGGCGCCCCGGAGGAGGCGGATCCGGCCCCCGGCTCCGCCCACCGTCTCCCGCGCCTTCTCCAGCATCTCCGGAGAGAGATCGATCCCGGTGATCCGGGCGCCGGGAAAGGTCTTCAGGAGAGTCCGGAGGTTTCGCCCCGTGCCGCACCCCACCTCCAGAATCGACCTTGGGGCCGCCAGGCGGGAGACCTTCCGGATCAGCCCGGAACGGCCGAAGAGAAAGCTCCACCGGGTGGCGTCGTAGATGCCGGCGTGGCGGCGGTAGTACCCCTCGAGGGTGGCCGGAATCATGGCGCTCATCCCACCTCCGCCAGGTGGAGGCTGCCGTAGGTGCCCACCCGGTCCGACCCATGGCGGGGGGCGGTCAGATCGGGCCGGAACCGGAGCCACGGTTTGACGAAATCGGGCAGGAACCCGAGATCCGGCCCGGCCGAGCGGATCAGGATCCGGGTTCCGGGCGTGCTGTTGGCCAGGATCAGACTCCACTCCCGGACCAGCCCTTCGGGATCATACCAGGCCATCCAGTCCTGGTGGTCCAGGAGGACGAAGTGGCTGTACCGGCCCGGCCGGGATTCCAGGAATCGGCTCAATGTGGCGGTGTGGGTCCGGATCCGATGGATGCGGTCGCCGATGGTGGGGAAGTGCTCGTCTTTCAGATAGTTGGGACAACAGGTCCGGGTGTAGGCGCCGGTGATGTAGACCCGCCAGAAGTAGTTGTCGCGGATCGGCACCCGGGTGAAGACATGGCGGATCTTCTCCTTGACATATCCGGAGAGGCCGCCGGGGTGGCGCTGGTTGATCAGGGCCATCTGGGGCCTGGGGACCCCCAGCATCGCCATGAGCGCCGGCTGTCGCACCATCCACTGGTTGACCCGGTCCCAGAGCCGCGGCTCGATGCGATCGTAGATCCTTTGCTGGGTCGAAAGATCGGGCGCATCCAGGAGCCGGCCGATCTCCGCGCGCAGATCCGGCTTGAAGCGGTAGAGGTAGCCGAGGAAGAACCAGGCGGCGTCCCCGGCGGCCCCCCGGTGGTAGAAGGAGCCCTTGAGGCCGGTCCCCTCGAAGTGGCGGATGGCCGATTTCCAGTATTCGCCGGAGACGGGGGGCAGGTGGGCCTTCACCCTGGCGAAGGCGGCGTGGGGATCCGCCACGGCCCCATCGCCGAACATCCGGTACAGAAGGTCGCGATCTTCGGACCGGAACAGTGCCGCCTTGAGGTGGAGAAGCGCGTTCTGCCGAAAATTGAGGTCCACCGCGTCGATGGCGGCGGGATCGTCCAGGAGGTAGTCGAGGGCGTTGCATCCGGCGCTGGTGATCATCACCACCCGGCTCTCCCCGTTCAACTCCAGGAGTTCCCGGTCGATGCGGGGATCCTCCCAGCAGGTGTTGTAGATGAGGGAATTGCGGACCACGGTCCGGAAAAACCGGTCGTGGACCTTGTCGAGGGCGCCGCCGGCACCGAGATTCACCATCTTGATCTCCTTTCCGCCAAAAGCTTGAACCGCCACATTCTTTCCAACCCCCTTGAGGGGGCTTTCCGTTCTAGCCGGGGGCTTGAGTCCCCAGCGACGGGCATTAATATGGCGTCGGGATGTTCCCAGGAGATTAAGGGCGGGTTAGAATTCGATGAAGGGGTCGAAAACCGCGGGCGGCCCTGGTATCCGAAGAGGCAGCTCATGGGGCCGGCTCGAGGGCCTCGGCCCCGGGGATGGCGGT
>CAYSLC010000407.1:0-2871 GCA_964431545.1 uncultured Desulfobacteraceae bacterium
AGGGCGTGGACCGGTACGCCTACAAAAACGGGCTTTTTGTCATCGCCCAGAGCGGGGAGACGGTCCGGGTGATGAACGACGAGAAGTTTGTTCCGAAAAAGTGGTGAGGTGGACATCCCCCCAAAAACGCCCGTCGCGCCCCCGCCGTCCCCTCCCACGCTTTTCCCATGAAATGAACGGCATTTTCCCGCTCGTCAATTCGCAGATAGGCCCGGATATAAACGCCACATGAACGCGCCCCAGACCATCTCCTTTCTCCTGATGCCCGGTTTCTCCATGTTGGGCCTGATGTCGGCGGTGGAGCCGCTGCGGGTGGCCAACCGGTTCGGCGGGGAACTGTATGCGTGGCGATTTTTGACGGCTGGCGGTGGATTGGCCGCCGCCAGCAACGGGATGCGGTTCGTGCCGGACGGCTGTTTGTATCAGGAGGGGATTGAGGGGCCTCTGTTCGTCTGCGCGGGATTCGATCCGGAGGCGACGCTGGACGACCGGCTGATCGTCCGGATTCGACGGGTCGCGGCGGCGGGCGGCATCGTGGGCGGGATCGACACCGGCAGCGTGATTCTGGCCCGGGCACGCCTGCTGGACGGTCGCCGGGCCACGGTCCACTGGGAGAGCCTGGCCGCGTTCCGCGAGGCGTTTCCGGATGTGAACGTCAAGGGATACCTGTTTGAAATCGACCGGAACCGGCACACCTGCTCGGGCGGCACGTCGGCCATCGATCTGATGCTCCACATGATCGCCGATCAGCACGGGGATCTTTTGGCTGTCCGGATCTCGGAGCAGTTCATCCACCAGCGGATCCGGGGCGTCGGGGAGGTCCAGCGGATGGAACCGGTCCTCCGGTACGGGGTCCACCATCCCAAACTGCTCCGGATTCTGGTGACGATGGAGCGGAACGTCGAATTTCCCCTCCCCGTGTCGGAGGTCGCCCGGATCGCCGGGATTTCCGAACGTCAGATGCACCGGCTTTTTCGGAATGGACTGGGCGAATCGCCGTCCCGGTTCTATCTGGGCATTCGGCTGGAACGGGCGTCCCAGCTTCTGGCCCAGTCGGACCTCTCCGTGGTGGAGATCGCCTACGCTTGCGGGTTCAGCTCCGGCAGCCATCTCTCCACCCGCTTCAAGCGGCGGTTCGGACAGTCCCCGAGGGATTTCCGCCGGGATTCCGCACTGGATTACGGGGCGGACGATGGTGGAACCGGGATCTGAACCCCATTGCCCACCGCGACCGATCCGGGATCAGTCTCGGTCAGGGGTCGATACCGGGCCGCGATGGCGTCGCGGATGGGCGGCATAAAGGCGGAGGTTTTCGGCGCTGGTTCAGTTTGAACGTGAATCGCCAGAATTTCGGCGGTGGCGGCCAGCCCATTCTTCGGTTCCGCGACCATCTCATGCAGCAACAGCAGCCGCTTGTCGTCATACCCGCAGATCCGTGATCTGACGGCGATTTCGGCGCCTTCAGGCACCTCCCGCAGGTACCGGATGTGCGCTTCCACCGTGTAGGCGGAGACCGCGTTGGCCCTTCGGAAGGCGTCGTCCAGGCCGATAACGTCATATACCGCGTCGGTCGCATAGCCAAAAACCAGCACGTAGAACGCCTCGCTCATGTGGCCGTTGTAATCGACCCAGTCGGACCGGACGCGGTCCGTGTAGACCATCTCTTTGTCCATCACTGGCCCCCTTCCCGGCTGAGCCCGGTTCGGCAGGCATCCCGGGCCTTCATGAATTCAATGACGCACCGGTCCCGCTCCCGCGCCAGTTCCGCCGGGGTCCTGCCGCCGGCCAGCCCTTCGCATCCCGCCACCATGCGGTCCCGGAGCCGCTGGTCCAGTTCCGGCGCCGCCAGGCGGGTCCAGGGCGATTGCAGGGAGGGGCCAAAATGGTCAAGCATGTGGGCCATGCCGCCCTCGCCGCCGGCCAGGTGAAAGGTAAGACACGGCCCCATGGCAGCCCACCGCAGTCCCGGACCATCGACGATGGACGCGTCGATCTCCTCCACCGTGGCTTCGTCGTTGGCCACCATGTGGAGGGCTTCCCGCCAGAGCGCTTCCTGGAGCCGGTTGGCGATGAAGCCGGGCACCTCCCGGGACATCCGAACCGGCCGCTTTCCGGTGGACCGGTAAAAGGCGACCGCCCAGTCGACGACCGCCGGGTCCGTGGCCTCTCCGCCCACCACCTCGATGAAGGGGATCAGGTAGGGTGGATTGAAGGGGTGGCCGACAACGGTCCGTTCGGGATGCCGGCATTTTTTCTGGATGTCGGTCATGGCGAAACCGGAGGTGCTGGACAGGATGGGCGCGTCCGGCGGGGCCGCGGCATCCAGTTGGCCGTAGATCGCCTGTTTCACGTCCAGGTCTTCGGGCGCGTTCTCCTGGATCACCTGGACGGTCGAGGCCATCTCCTCCAGGGAGTCGGCGAACCGGCAGCGATCCGGGGACGCGCCGGGCGCGAGGCCCAGTTCCTCCATGGTGGGCCACACCGCCGATTTCATGGCCTCGAATTGGGTTTTGCTTTCCGGGAACGGGTCGAATATCGTCACCTCCAAGCCGTTTCGCAGAAAATGGAGGGCCCAGCCGCCGCCGATGACGCCGGCGCCGAGGATTCCGACCCGTTGAATTTTGTCGGGTTCCGGCAACATGATTTGCCTCCTGCTCCGCCCAGCCCAAGACCTCCCAGGGCGGTTGCCCTGGGCTGGTATGTTTCGCCCCTTCCGGGGCTCTGTTACTGATCTTTTGGGGCCAACCCCAAACTGTCCCTGGCTTCGGCCGGCGTCATCACATCCCCGCCCAGCAGGCGGATGATCTTGATGGCCCTTTCCACCAGGGCGCCGTTGGTGGCCTTGACGCCTTTTTCCAGGTAAATGTTGTC
>CAYSLC010000408.1:0-2861 GCA_964431545.1 uncultured Desulfobacteraceae bacterium
CGCTTTGAGCGGTCCACACATTACAAGCCTCCGGCTTTGCCGGAGGTACCTGACTCCTTCTTTCACCAAATCCAACGGGGAAGGTAGCAGGTCAATGTTAGGGAATCGTTAAGACCTAGTGAATATGTAGAGGGGCCGTTTTCCGCAGGTGCGTCTATCGGTTTATTCGGCGCCGGCTTTCGACCTCAACAGGACGATCCCCTCCTCCCGCGCCTTGAGAACGGTCTTCAGATCGACGCCGGAAAATTCGTTGAGCGGCAGGACATGCGATTTCAAAGCGTTTCGGTAGAGCCGGTATTCATCCTTTCCCGGGATATTCGGCCCGACCTTTGCCATGTAGAGAAAATCGTCGATGGGGCCGTTTTTTCCGTTTCGGTTGCCTTCGGAAAGATCCACGCGGTGATCTTTGTAGACCAGGAAACAATGCACCATCGGCAGATACGGCAATTCATATCGTTCCAGGATGCCCCCCGTTCCCGTCACCAGCGTTTCCGTCATGGCATAGACGCCGACATACTTGTGGACGGGGATCCCCATCTCGGCCGCCAGCGTGGCGATGACGGCGTGCTTGGTCGTGCAACTGCCCATTTTTTCCTTGAACAGGATCATCAGGTCGTCCCGGTCCGAATTGTAGCCGTAGGGCAATTCATGGACATATCGGCAGGCTGATGCGAAATCGTCGGCGCCCAAGTCGATAAATGTCCTGGAAACCGGACCGGCCGCTTCGATGGATTTGTTTGGAAATACCGAATAAGATTCCACTGGGCACCTCTCTGGATCATAAATGTGATGGGTTGAAAAAAGGCTACGGACGGCACGCCTCCATGCCCTGGGGCCGATGACGGACATGGCAGACGCCGGTCACCGTATTGACCGCGTATGGAAAATAACGCCGTTTCAACCAAAAGGCCACATTGACCAACGCGATCAGCACCGGAACTTCCACGAGGGGGCCGATCACGGCGGCAAAGGCTTCGCCGGAATCGAGTCCGAACACCGCCACGGCCACGGCGATGGCCAGCTCGAAGTTGTTGGACGCGGCGGTAAAGGACAACGTCGTGGTCTGCTCATAGGTGGCCCCCAGTTTCATGGACATGAAGAACGTGATCAGGAACATGGCCAGAAAATAGACGCACAGCGGGATGGCGATCCGCACCACGTCCAGGGGCAATTTGACGATGTATTCCCCTTTCAGTGAAAACATGACCAGGATGGTGAACAGCAGGGCGATCAGCGTGATGGGACTGATTTTCGGAATAAAGCGTTCCCGGTACCACCGCTCCCCCTTGGTCTTCAGACCGATGATGCGGGTGATCAGGCCGGCGAGGAAGGGGATCCCCAGGTAAATGAAGACGCTCTGGGCGATCTGCCCGATGGTGATATCCACGGCGGCGCCCTCCAGCCCGAACCATGCCGGCAGGATGGTGATGAAAAACCAGGCGTAAACGGAGAAGAAGATCACCTGGAAAATCGAGTTGAAGGCCACCAGGCCGGCGCAGTATTCGGCGTCGCCCCCGGCCAGATCGTTCCAGACCAGGACCATGGCGATGCACCGCGCCAGCCCGATCAGGATCAGCCCCACCATGTACTCGTGGTATCCCGACAGGAACGCGATGGCCAGCAGGAACATCAGGATCGGGCCGATCACCCAGTTCTGGACCAGGGAAAGCGCCAGGACCTTGAGATCCCGGAAGACGAACCCCAGTTTTTCATATTTGACCTTGGCCAGCGGCGGGTACATCATCAAAATGAGACCGACGGCGATGGGAACGTTGGTGGTGCCGACGGAGAATCGATTAATAAATCCTTGGATCTCCGGAAAGAGATAGCCGCCGCCCACGCCGATGATCATGGCCAGAAAAATCCACAAAGTGAGGAAGCGGTCCAGGAAGCTCAGTTGTTTGGTGGTGGCATCGGTCATACCTGCTCCTTTTCTCCTTTTTCAATGTAAAATGAGGTTTTCCAGGCCAAACGAGGCCGGTGCCGTCCCGTTCAACGGGGCCAGTTAGAATATATATATTCCCATATAGAAATATAGTCAACCCAAAAAAATGGGTCCCATCAAACCGATCCCCCCCTATTCCCCCTGGTCCTGTAAATCAGAAGGCGTCACGGCCGCCGAAATCGGTATCGCTCATCAAACGCTAACAATCAATCGCCTGGGATACTCATCTTCCGGTACCTTTTCCGCCCTCAGCCCGCCAATGCCTCCTTCTTATCCACCCGCTCCCACGGCAGGTCCATATCCGTCCGTCCGAAATGGCCGTAGGCGGCCAGTTTCTGGTAGAACTTGCCCTGGTGTTTCTGGGGGAGGCGCCGGAGGTCGAAATCCCTGAGAATGCCGGCGAGGCGGAAGTCGAAGTGGGTTTTGACCAGTTCGGTGATCTCGGCGTCGGAACGGTTGCCGGTGCCGAAGGTCTCCACCTCCAGGCTGGCGGGCCGGGAGAGGCCCATGGAATAGCTGACCAGGACCTCGCATTTGGCGGCCAGGCCCGAGGCCACCACGTTTTTGGCGGCGTACCGGGCCGCATAGGCCCCGATGCGGTCGATGCGCAGGGGGTCCTTTCCGCTCAGCCCTTTTCCGCTGTGGCGGTGATACTCGCCGTAGCTGTCGAGGGCGGTCTTTCGGCCGGTGAGGCCGGAATGGTGGTCGGGTCCGCCGATGTAGCGGCCGTTGGGGTTGACGAAGATCTGCGTCTCCCTGTCGGGGGTGACCGTCTCCGTTTCAAAGACCGGGTCGATGACCGCTTTCCGGATATCCCGCTGGAACTGCTCCGGGTCGGCTTCGACCCCCTCCTGGTGGTCGGTGATCACGGCGAGGTTGTGGATCCGGTACGGCCGCCGGTCCCGGTACTCCACCC
>CAYSLC010000409.1:0-2850 GCA_964431545.1 uncultured Desulfobacteraceae bacterium
CCGGAAGGTTCCTTCCGGCGGGGCCCGCCGCCGACTCCTTTTCAGGTTATTTCGACTTCAGAAACGCCGGGATGTGCGCGGCCTCCCGAGGGCCCACGGTGATGGTCCAGCCGGGCAGCTCCTCCTCCACGTCGCCGGCGATGGCGGCGGCGTACCCCGGGATGATCAGCTCCGTCTTCTTGGTCTTGTCGGTGATGCCGCATTTCTTGACGAACATCCCCACGTCATCCCCCGCAAACTTTCCGGCCGCCCAGGCGGTCATGACGGAAAGCCCCTCGGAGTCCTTGATCAGCAGCCATGTGGGTACCTTGCTCGCCTCGATCTCGCCGGAGACGATGAAGTAGGTGAGCGCGAAGTTGGTGGTGACCAGAACCGGAGAGTTCTCGTCCGGGTTGTTGATCTCGTAGATCCCCTCGGTGACGGTCATGGGCCGCTGCGGATCGGTGTAAATATTGAGCCGTTCCAGGAGCAGCGGAAAGAGGCTCTCCCCCGTGAAATCGGACATGACGACGATGCCGCCGTACTTGGCGATGAACATGGAGGAGATCAGGGTCTCCACGTCGAGGTTGTCGGCCATCTCGCAGGGGAAGGCGATGGTGGGGAATCCCAGGGATCGGTTGCCCTGCTTCAGGGCGGCCCGGCGGATCACCACCTGATCCTCCAGCGCCTTCTTCACCTCCCGGGACCCGGAGTCGATGACCAGATCCTTGAGCCCCATGCCGGTGAGCTTGTCGGTCAACGGGATCAGGGCCTCCACGGAGTCGGCCTTCACGGCCAGGGGCAGATCGTTCTCCTTGGCCAGGGCGCCGAAGGCATCGGCGGTGGCGTCGGTCGCGGCATACAGCAGGGGCTTTTTGAACCCGGCCGCCTCGATGCCCGCCTTCATGACGTCCTCTTTCTCGGTCATGAGCACCAGGTTGAACTCGGAGGTCTCGGCGATGAGCTTGGCCTTCTCGCCGAAGGCGCCGGCGTCCCCGTTGGCGTCCTTCAGGGCGATGAGCTGGGGCCGCAGGTTGAAGCCGACCCGCTCGTATTGAAACGCGTTCCAGATCTTGAGCTTCTTCTCCAGCTCGCCCTTGTCGATGTCCGAGCCGACCGCGGCCCCGAGGGCGGTGGGGTTGTAGAAGGTCTTCTCATGACGGTAGAGCACGGTCTCGCCCCCCACGGTGAAGGCCCGGACCCCCTTGCCGATCTTCACCGGACGGATGGGGGGCGCGGACGCTTCGGCAAGCTTCTCCCGCGCCTCGTCCGAAACGTACGGACAGGCATCGAGTTCCGCCTTGCCCGAAGCCAGGTTCATGGCGAACGCGAGACAGGTGGGCACGCCGCATTCCTTGCAGTTGGTCTTCGGCAGGAGTTTGAATATCTGAATACCGGTTAATGCCATTGTCGTCTCCTTATGAATGGAAAATCGATTCGCGTCGAAAGGGAGCGGGGGGCGTTTGGCACCGTCCCCCCGCTGTTTCGTTCATCAGCCCACCAGCGGCTCCATCTCCAGGGCCGGATGCTTCTTCTCCTGGAGGAAGGGCAGAATCTCCTCCTCGGTGATGCCCACGGTCTCATCGGCGATCATATCGACGAAGTTGGGGTAGCCCAGTTCCTCGCCACGCTTGTTCAGGCGGTCCTTGATCTCCTCCTTGAGGATCTTGGGCAGCCAGACGATCCGGAGCAGACCGCCCTCCTCCTTGTCCTTGGGGCCGTCCCCGCGGAGGAACTTCCGCTGGGTGATGTTGAACTTGGAGTGGCCCACGAATCCGGGGGAGGATGCGCCGCCGCCCATGACGCCCGCCAGGGTGGTGAACTTCATGCCGCAGGGGGTCTCTCCGGTGTAGTCCCGGTTGACCGTCATCACGCCGTTGCACTGGGGCAGCATGGCGGCGATGCACTCGCAACAGCCGCAGGTGGTCATGGGCTCATGGACCATGGAGTAGAAGTTATACCCCTCGATGGCGCCCCGGGAGGCTTTCCTGACGAACTCGTTGACGCCCTTCCACTGCCCCTTCCAGGTATCGAGGCACTCGCCCTTTTCGATGGGCTGGTTGGGTCCGGTGGGGTTGATCTCGAAGGAGGCCTTGCAGTCCATCCAGTTGTAGGCGCCGCACAGGCCGGTCCGCTCGGGGCTGACGGTGCAGACGTGGGTGGGGGCGAAGGACTGGCACAGGGTGCAGGAGTAGTAGGTCTCCACATCTTCGTCGCGCATCTTCTCCACGCGCTCGTCCCGGTGCCGGTATTCGGAGCGGGCCCGCTCGGTCAGCTTGTCCACGTCCTCCTTCTTGGTCATCAGGGTCACCTGGACCTTGTCGAGGATCTTGCCGAAATCCTGGTGGAACTTGGCGTGGAGCACCACGCCGATGTCCTTGAGGGTGAAGCCCTTCTCCAGGGCGGCCTTGGAGATCCGGATCCAGGAGATGTCCCGCTGTCCGATGTGCATGATCCCCTGGATGTAGTTGATCAGATGGTGGATCTGGCGCTCCAGGATCGGCTCGAAGTCGGCCTGCATCTCCCGGCCGGCCACCTGTACGTAGATGCCCAGCGGAAAGGTCCCGCCCTCCTTGACCTCGGTGATATCGGGCCCCTGCACGATGACCTTGCCGTCCTCGATCTCGTTCATCTCGGCCATCTTCACCAGCTCGGTGCACTGGGTCTTCCCGCCGCCGGTCTGGGCGTACAGGTCGGCGCCGCGGACCCGCTCGCCCTCATAGGCCGGGCCGAAGGAGCAGGGGATGTCGATCTCGGAGACGGTGACCTTGAGGCCCCGGACCTCCACGGAGCGCTGCACCATCTCCTCGTGGGTGACGTTGGCCACCACGTGCTCGTAGGTGCAGATACCGGTGGGCAGGATCTCGGGGA
>CAYSLC010000410.1:0-2816 GCA_964431545.1 uncultured Desulfobacteraceae bacterium
ATATGCTTCTTTTTATATTTCTTCTTATGCTCCTTGTGGTGGTGCTTCTCATGGTAAAAGGGCTTGTGCTTGTCCCGGGAAGGATAGTAGTCCCTCGGAGCCGGCGGCGGCCCCCCCACATTGGCCGTTCGCTCGACGATCTTGTCCAGTTCCCCCCGATCGAGCCAGATGCCCCGGCATTCCGGGCAGTAGTCGATCTCCACCCCCTGTCGCTCCGCAATCCGCAGTGGTTCGTAACATTTCGGGCAGTTCATGGTCTCTCCCTTCTGAATGTTTTTCTTTTGGTCATTCCGTCTTTGATTTTCGGATAGGCATTACGGCGCGTCACCGGCCGGTGTTTTTCTCCCCTGGCCACAAACTTCCCTCCTGCTTTTCCAAAGCCATCCTCCCAAAGCCGAACGAAAAATATCAGGTTGTGACGGCTAACGCAATCATCGCTCATGGAAATTTGTCCGAGGACCGGAAGGTAGAGACCTCCGAGGTTTCGAAAACCTCGGAGGTCTGGTATCTCGCACGGGGTAAAAACCGGCAGGGACCGATCCTGTCGGGTAGTCTTCGATGCGCTGGCGGTAAGACGCTGTCTGGGTTGACGCTAAGTGTTGACGTAAGCCGGAAATTCCTCCATATTCGGTCCCGCATTGGAAAAGGATCCGGATAAACCGAATCGGTCGAACCGATGATGAATTTTTTGATCTCCTATTTACATTTTGTAAGCTTCTTCGCTTACCTCGGCCTTTCCGTATACATCTTCGCCAAGGAACCCAAAAGCGCGCTGAACCGTCTCTGTTTTCTGGCCTTTCTCTGTTTCAGCATCTGGAGCTTCGCCTTCATCATCATCCACCACCCCGCCACCCCCCATGCCGGGGTCCGTTTCTGGATCGATGTCAGCGCCGTGGGCGGCGTGCTCTATCCCGCCTTCCTGTACCACTTTTTCCGTCTCCTTGTTTATCGGAAAGGCTCGAGCCTCGTTTGCCTCTTCTATTCCCTGGCCCTGGTCCTCGTCGGGATCCAGTGGGCCACCGGTGAACTTTTGATCGTCGTCGGCACCGAACCCGAAAGCTACGGCTGGCGGGTCTCTTTCCCGATGACGATGACCACCACCGGAACGATCTATGCCGTCTACATGTATGGGATGGTGGGGGCGATCTTCTATACACTCTTCCGCGGATGGAAACTCCGACCGCGAAGTCCCCTGGAAAAGAAGCAATGCCGGCTGATGTTCGGCGGCGGGATCCTCGTCTTCTCCATCCTTCTCTTCCTCGACCTCCTGCGCACGGTCGTTCCCCTGAGCGCAAGCCTTTTGGCCGACACCTCGTTTCTGATCTGGGCCG
The DNA here is from genome assembly GCA_964431545.1 of uncultured Desulfobacteraceae bacterium. Classification (GTDB taxonomy): domain Bacteria; phylum Desulfobacterota; class Desulfobacteria; order Desulfobacterales; family JAABSP01; genus CAYSLC01. The sequence continues at coordinate 1,332 of CAYSLC010000410.1, forward strand.
GCTGTATCGTCTACGCCATGGTCAAATACCGGTTGTTCCGCTTGACCCCCATCACGGCCGCCGACCAGATCATCCGGGTGATGTCGGATGCCTTGTTCCTGGTGCGGCCCGGCGGGGAGGTCGCCTTCGTCAATGAATCGGCTTCCCGGTTGACGCGGTACTCGAAGCAGACGCTGCTCGATTCGAACATCACAAGCTTATTGAAAGATCGATTCTTCTCTCCGGCCAGAAACGTCCGGAACACCTGTCTCCGCGAGGATGGGGCCGAGATCCCCATCCTTCTCTCCAGCGTTCCCCTCCGCGGTCGCGAGGAGGAGAACGACGGACACGTGGTCGTCGTCCGGGACATGTCCGAGCACGACCGGATGGAATCCGAGCTTGCAAAAGCTCAGAAACTGGAGGCCCTGGGGGTCTTTGCGGGGGGCATCGCCCACGATCTGAACAACATGCTCGCCGGGGTGGTCGGGTTCGTCGACCTCGCCCGGATGGCGGCGGCCAAATCGGAAGGTCCGATCCAGGAGTATCTCGGCAAGGCCCAGGATTCCTTCCCGCGGCTCACCGACCTGACCCGGCAGTTGCTGACCTTCGCCAAAGGGGGGGTCCCCGTCAAATCCGTCGTGGATCTCAACGCCGTGGTCACCCAGTCGGCATCCCTGGCCCTGAGCGGCTCCGGAATCCAGGAGGAGACCCACATCGACGAAGATCTCTGGCCGGTGGAGATCGACCCGGGCCAAATCAGCCAAGTGATCAACAACCTGGTCATCAACGCCCGGCAGGCGATGGCGGACAACGGACGGATCACCATCCGCTGCCGGAACATCACGGATGCCGAACCGTCGGTCAACGGACTTCCCAGGGGCCACTACATCCTGATCACCATCACGGATACCGGACCGGGAATCCCCGAAGACCTGCGCGCCAAGATCTTCGATCCCTTCGTCACCACCAAGGAGACCGGATCGGGACTCGGCCTTTCCACGTGCCACTCGATCATGAAACGGCACAACGGAGCCATCCGTGTCTTTTCCGAAATCGGGGTCGGCACGACGTTTTCCCTGGTTCTCCCCGCAAATCCCACGGGAGAGATCGAGAGGACGGCCGGAGAGAAGAAATCCCGCGACTGGAAGGGAAAGCGCTGCCTGTTGATGGACGATGACGCGGCGGTGCGGCAGGTGGCCGCCGCCATGCTCCGGACCTTCGGCCTGATCATTACGGAGACCCGGAACGGGGAGGACGCCGCCGTGGCGGTGGCCGATTCGATCCGCTACGGAACCCCTTTCGATTTCGCCATCTTCGACCTCACCGTCCGAGGGGGCATGGGCGGGGTGGAAGCGGCCGAGCAGGTCAAGAAGATGGACACCCGCATACCGATCATCGTCTCCAGCGGCTACTCCGACATTCCGGTGATGGAAAACCCCGAGGCGTACGGGTTCTCGGTGATCCTGAAGAAACCGTACCAGCTGTCCGAGATGCGGGAGGCGATCG
>CAYSLC010000411.1:0-2812 GCA_964431545.1 uncultured Desulfobacteraceae bacterium
TTTTGTTTATGATGAAATTTTGACGTCACGATTTTCCCTCCTTTCCCTCACCAACGCCACTTGAATCCCCGGCATAAAAGGTGTACACCCCGCCCCTGGGCCGGCATCCCCCGATGCCGGCCCCGTTCGACCCGAACGATCAACCCTGAATATCCGAACCGGAGTCCGACAAAATGAACATCCTTTTGCTGACCAACGAATACCCGCCCCACATCTACGGCGGGGCCGGGGTCCATGTGGAGCACCTGAGCCGGGAGTTGGCCCAAGTCGAGGCGGGGAGGCACCGCCTGCAAATCCTCAGCTTCGGGGACCAGACCGAAGCGGGGCCGGCGCTGTCCGTCACCGGGATCCCCGGCTGGGAGGCCCTCTCCCGCAACGGCCTGAAGCGCACCAAGCTCCTGGACACCCTCCACCGGAACCTGGTCATGGCCGGGACGGTGGAGGCGGCCGACGTGATCCACTGCCACACCTGGTACTCCCATTTGGCCGGGTGCCTCCTCAAGCAGCTTCTCGGCGCGCCCCTGGTCATCACCACCCACTCCCTGGAGCCCCACCGGCCCTGGAAGCGGGAGCAGCTCGGGGAGAGCTACGACGCCACCTGCTGGCTGGAGCGGACCGCCTTTGCCAACGCCGACGGGGTGGTGGCCGTCTCCCGGGCCATGAAGGGGGACGTGGAGTCCCTCTACGGGGTTTCCCCGGAAAAGGTCCGGGTGATCTTCAACGGCATCGACGCCGACCGCTTCCGGAAGGTGGACGACCCCGGGACCCTGGAGCGATACGGGATCCGGCCGGAGATCCCCTACATCCTCTTCGTGGGCCGGATCACCCGCCAGAAGGGGATCCTCCACCTGGTCAACGCCGTCCCCCAACTGGACGACGGAATTCAAGTGGTTCTCTGCGCCGGGGCCCCGGACACGCCGGCCATCGGCGCGGAGATGGAACGGGCCGTGGAGCGGGTCCGGTCCGAGACCGGAAACCGGGTGGTCTGGATCCCCGAGATCGTCCCCATCCCCCGGCTGATATCCCTCTACAGCCACGCCGCCCTCTTCGTCTGCCCCTCGGTCTACGAGCCCTTCGGGATCATCAACCTGGAGGCGATGGCCTGCCGCACCCCGGTGGTGGCCGCCGCCGTGGGGGGCATCCCCGAGGTGGTGGTCCACGGCGAGACGGGCCTTCAGGTCCCCTTCGATCCGGTGGGGGACGGCAGCGCCGAGCCCGCCGACCCCGAGGGGTACGCCCGGGACCTGGCCGCCGCGGTCAACGACCTGATGGCCGATCCGGAGAGACGCAAGGCCATGGGCGAGGCGTCCCGCCGCCGGGTGGAGGAACACTTCAGTTGGACCGCCATCGCCCGACGGACCCTCGATTTCTACGCGGACCTGGTCTCGGCCCGACGCCCGCCGGCAAACTGATCCCCTCCGGTCCCCTTTCCGAACCTTTTCCCGTCCCCCGAAACGTGGTATGAAGGATCGGGGCCGGAGCGAACCCGGCCCCGATCCCCGGAACTTTGAGAACCGATGCCAACGGAAGGAGACCGCGCATGGCAAGAGTACTGATCCATCCCTCGGATTACGACACCGTCCGCGAGGCGGTGGACCGGGCCTTCGACCTGTTTGCGCCCGACATCGCCGGCAGGAAGGTCCTGGTGAAGCCCAATGTCCTCCGGGCCTCGGAGGCCCGCGAAGGGATCGTCACCCACCCGGCGGTGCTCCGGGCGGTGGTGGAGAAGGTGGCCGGCCTCGGCCCCGCCGCCCTGGTGGTGGGGGACAACCCGGGCCTTTTCAACTACGGCGACAACGAGCGGAGCTTCGAGGAGACGGGCCTCATGGCGGCGGCCGGGAAATACTACCGGAACATCGGCAACGACTCCCGGCGGGTCCCCTTCGACGCCCGGTTCATGGAGACGGTGAGCGTCTCCGCCGATGTCCTCGACGCCGACGTGGTCATCAGCCTTCCCAAGTTCAAGACCCACGGCCTGACGGTGATCACCGGCGCGGTCAAGAACAGCTACGGGATCCTGCCGGGGGCCCAGAAGGCGAGGATCCACAAGGCGGCCGGCGGCCCCGAGCCGTTCCACGAGGCGGTGGTGGAGGTCTTCAAGCTCCGGGTCCCGGACCTCTTCATCATGGACGCGGTGGTGGGCATGGAGGGCAACGGCCCGGCATCGCCCGATCTGCGGGAGATCGGCCTGATCCTCGCCGCGGACAACGCGGTGGCCATGGACGCGGTGGTGGCGACCATGATGGGCCTCGATCCGGGGCGGCTCCGGTTCCTCCGAAAGGCGAAGGAGGACGGACTGGGGGAGTACGACCTGGAAAAGATCGAGGTCATCGGCGAGATCAAGCGGATCCCGGACTTCAAGGTCCCGCCCCTGGGCGGCGAGGCGATTCTGGGCAACGAGACGATCCAGGAGATGCTCCACGGCAAGACCCTCCTCCGCCCCAAGGCCGACCCGGAACTCTGCACCGCCTGCGGCGACTGCATCGACCAGTGCCCGGTGGAGGCGCTCTCCATGGGGGACAACACCCCGGAGGTGAACGCCGACACCTGCATCACCTGCTTCTGCTGCCAGGAGGTCTGCCCGGAGAAGGCGATGGCGCTGCAATAGGGGGAGGCGGCTGTTGGATCGGCGGTAGACGGGCGGGAAGGGTTGGATCATCGATTTGAATGTGGTATAGCCCCGACAAATGGAAACCGGATATCCCCAAACGAACATCGAAAGCACCACAAGCGGCAATTCCAGCCCCGAAGGGGCGCCACATACCAGGCCGGGGCGCGGCCCCGGTATCGGGGATGAAAATAAATCCAAGCC
>CAYSLC010000412.1:0-2715 GCA_964431545.1 uncultured Desulfobacteraceae bacterium
TCGATATGATATTTGATCGGTCTCTCCCAACTTGGGAGGATTTTTCGGTCATCAGGGAAATCGTCGTCGGGAATGCCGATAAAATCCGGCTTGTTTTTATGAGCGCCCTTGATTTCAAATTTGTGAAGATGGTAGTCCAGCCACCCCATTGCGTCCTGGATCGCGACGTGAAGATCCCAGAAACTGTACTCTCTTGGAACCTGAATCCGTCTCCAGATGGCGGGCTCTATCTCCAGCAGTTCGATTTTGAATTGACACAGGAGGTTTTTGGGGTTCATTTTTCGCTCTCCTTATGCGTTTAGACAGCACTTTTTGTATTTTTTCCCGCTGCCGCAGGGGCATGGATCGTTTCTGCCCGCTTTTTTGGTCGATCTCACCGGAGAAACCGGTTGAGAGGCGGCATGGGATCGCTTGAAGTTGACGTACACTCTTTTCAGGTTCTGGTGTCTCTGCTTCAGATCGCTGTAAATGGACGGATACGCCTCCAGCATCTTTTCCCGGAAAACGTCGAGTTTGATGGATTTTCCCCATGCTTTTGAATCGCTCGCCTTTTCCCACTTCTTGGCGTGATAATCCACTCGAAAGGCCGGCATTTCCTTGGTTTTGCCGTTCTCATGGATCATAATAGGCGATAGAATAGCATCTTTGCAGCCGCATCCAGTTCGAAGGCAATACTGATCGGGAACAATGAATTCTTTGTCGTTGGCGGAAAACCGGAATTGCTCGCTATAGGGAAGAATCTCACGGTAGCCGATCATTGCCCCCTCGTTTTCGATCATGTCGATGGGCAAATCCACTTTAAGGGAATCCAGATCCGCGTTGTCCGTGATGTGCCGTTTATAGGCAAGATACAAGGTCTGGACCACTTCCCTGTCGTCGTCGGTCAGGGACGCCGCAAGCGTTTCAGCCAGAACTTTATCTTCGTCCGATACGTTCTCCGGGTCCGCGTATGTCGGCTTTTTCGTTTCCAAATCGATGAGGACGGTGACGGGCTCGGCGATTTCGGTTCCGTCCGCGTCCAGGAGCGTCAGTCGTATGTGGGCGGCGGTGCAGTGACACCATGGGTTTGGGCATCCTGCAATCATCGCGGAGTAGGTTTGTCGTTTACCGTTGATAACCAGCGTGGCGGTGAGTTTTTTATCTTCAGCTTTAAAAACCATTTGTGCGGTATCCTGTTTTTCGAGTTTCGATGTGTTAAATTGTTTTCGACAACTGTGGCTTTGTTTCACGGGTTCGACGGATTCGGTTGTTGTTCAATCCATGCCAGCGCCATTTCCACCGCTTGTCGGTCTTCGATTTTTCCCAAACACAATTCGTTGAAGATGACATTGTGGACAGTGCCCCCATTTTCCACCTACTCGATCTCGGATGGCGGCCCGCCGCCCGAATTTTCGGTGGAGGGGCCATAGAGATCCATCTCGGGAAAATGCTTTTCCGCGCAGTCGGGGCAGATGCTATGGCTGAACTCGGCGTCCGAGTGCTTTGCGATGTAAGCCTCGATTTGATTCCAGTACCCCTCGTCATCCCTGATGTTTTTGCAGTAGGAGCACAAGGGGAGCATGCCGCTCAGGGTCTTGACCTTGGCGAGGGCGTCCTGGAGCCGGACGATCAGCCGGTCCCGCTCCCGTTCGGCCGTGAGGATCCGCTCCATCGCCCTCACCCGCGCCACCAGCTCCCGGTTCGATATGGGCCTTGCGATGTAGCCGTCCGCGCCCCCGTCGAGCCCATCGGCCTGGTCGTCCGAGGCGGTCCGGACCCCGGAGATGAGGATCACGTAAATGGACTTCAAATCGGCATCGCCCTTGATCCGTCGGCAGATGTCGGGCCCTTCGGCGTCGGGAAGGAGCACGTCCAGCAGGAGGATGTCCGGCTTCGATTCCCGGATCTTTTGGAGACATTCGCCCCCCGATGACGCCTCCACCACAGGGTAGCCCGCTTTTCGAACGACCCTTGCCGTTGCGAAAAGAATGTCCGGATCGTCATCCACCACGAGGATTTCGATCTCCTCGCTCACGGTTTCGTCCTTTCGACCGGCAGCTTGAAGGTGATGGTCGTCCCTTTCCCCGGGCGGCTCTCGGCCCGGATCTCCCCGCCGTGGGCCTCGATGATCTTCCGGGTGATGAGGAGACCGAGGCCGGTGCTTTTGGCCCCCGAGACCTTCTTGGCGCTCGTCCTTCCAAAGGGTTTGAAAAGCTGTCCCATCTCGGCGGGGGCGATGCCCGGCCCCTGGTCCCGCACCGAAAAGAGAAGGGCGCCGTCATCCCCGGAGAGGGTGATGACGACCGTGCCGCCGGGCCGCGAATGTTCCACGGCGTTTCCCACCAGATTGGTGATCACCTGCTCCACCTTGAAGGGGTCCATGACCATGCGCTCGGGTCCTCCGTCCCGCCGGACCCGCAGCTCCACCCCATTTGCCGCCGCCTGCCTGCGGTTGAGTTCGAGGCTCCGTTCCAGGACCTCGCCGATGGCGGCGGGTCGGAGGTCCAGGTCGAATTTGCCGGCCTCGATGGCGCTCACATCGAGGAAGTCGTCCACCAGCCGCTTCATGGACTCGGCGGACGTTTGGATCGTCCGGAGAAAGCCGTTCCGCTCCGGGTCGAGGAGATGGCCGGCCTCGTCCATCAGGAACTCACAGTAGGAGAGGACGAGCCCGATCGGCTTGCGCAGATCGTGGGCGGCCATCCCCAGAAACCGGTTCTTCTCCTCGTTGAGCCG
>CAYSLC010000413.1:0-2710 GCA_964431545.1 uncultured Desulfobacteraceae bacterium
CGCTGACAGAGACTAAATTCTCCCAACAGGAAAACAACATATCGAAGGCCTCCCGTCCGCCTGTTTGTGAATTCGCGCGCTTTCCCCGGCCCCGGGGGGATGCCCGTGATCCCTCCGTCCTCCGGATTCCGCCAAGGGTCCCCGCTATGATAGGCGCTATGATAGGAAGGTTCGTCGGGAAAGAACATGGGGTCGAGTGGGTATATGTCGGTGGCGAGCACCCGAATTATTAGAATTCCGTTACCCCTCGATCACCGATTGAACGGATCGACCCATCGTGTTATGGTCGTGATCCATAAACGGGAACGCATCCATCTCAACCCCCATGGAGCACCATGACCCGAAAACGAAGCAACGCCCACCGGTTCGGCATCTCCGCCATCACCTCGTTTTACAGCGCCCTGGTAACGTTTGTGATCCTCGGGATCTCCTGCTTTGCTTTCTACCACGACGAGTCCGCCCTTGTGGCGTCGGTGATGGAAGACTACAGGGAAAAGGCCGCGGCGCTCATCGATGAACAAAGCCGGGAGAAACAGGCGGTCTTCACCCGGATGCTCTCCGTTCAAAACCGGGTCGCCGCCGGCATGTCGGCGACTTTTCTCTACAACCTGGACACCGACGGCCTGACCACCGCATTGACCCCATTGTTGGAGATGGATCAGGTCCGTGCCATCGAGGCGAGGGACGAGGCCGGGGAGCCCTTTTGCGCGCTCTGGAAGACCGATTCGGTACACGCCGGCGACAAGATCCCGGAGGATCGACGGCCCGACCGAGGTCTCTCCTTCCAGACCGATGTGAACTACAAGGGACAGTTCATGGGCACCGTCCGGATCTACTATACGGACGCCCGGTTCACCAGGGAGCTGCATCGGAACAGAGCCCGGACCAAGGCCGAGATCGCCGCGCTCGGCAATCGGGTCGACGCGCGGATCCAAAGGGTCCTGGTCGGTCAGCTCGGGGCCGTGGGGCTCATCGTGGTCATTCTGGTGGCCACCAACATCATCTGCCTCCGGATCACCGCCATCCAGCCGTTGAGGCGGATCATCGCCGAGCTGCGGGAAAGGGCCCGAGCGCTTCACCGGGCGGGGCGCCGAATGGCCGAGCACAGCGCCCTGCTCGCCGAGAGCGCCGCGGGCCAGGCGGCCGCCATCCAGGAGACCTCCATGTCCCTGGAGCAGATCGTCGCCGCAAGCCGCCAGACCTCGGAGTTGACCCGGGGCACCGAACAACTGATGCAGGAGAACATCAACAAATCCGGGCACTCGCTCAAGACGCTGGTGGATCTGGCCAAGCGGATGTCCGAGGTCGACGCGGACAGCCAGCAGATGGAGCGGATCATGGCCAGCGTGGCCGACATCGCCTTCCAGACCAATCTGCTGGCCCTGAACGCCGCCGTGGAGGCGGCCCGGGCGGGGGAGGCGGGCCACGGATTCTCCGTGGTCGCCGGCGAGGTCCGGCGCCTCGCCGGCAGGGCCGCCGAGGCCTCCCGGGATACCCAGAACCTTTTGAGCCAAACCGTCCGCCGGGTGGGCGAGGCGGCCCGGTCCATCGAACAAATGAACGAGGACTTCGACGGCATCGTGGAATCGGCCACCGTCATCGGGGAGAAGACGGATGCCATCACCCAGGCCAGCAAGGAGCAGTCCACGGTGATCGCCAACATCAGCACGGCCGCCGCCGAGATCGACCGGATGACCCAGCGGGTGGGGGGCATCGCCGATGAAACGGCCGCCGCCGCCGAAGCGATGAACGGACAGGTCTCCGCGCTGAAGGCCATTGTGCTGGAGCTGTCGGGGATTGTCCGGGGGGATGGCGGGCATCGCGTCGCGCCGGGAGTTTCGAAAAAACCGCCCCGGCCCCGTATTGCGGAGTCTTCGTCCCTGCCGGCGCCGGCCGTCGGGAGCCCCGGCGGTAAACAGAAGAAAGGATGGGAAGGATGAAAATTGTCTGTTCGCTTTTCACCGTTACGATGATCCTGACAACCGTCTGCCCGGCGGTCTGCCCGGCCGAGACCCTCACCCTTCAGGCCGACGAATGGTGCCCGTACAACTGCGAACCCGGTTCGGACAAGCCGGGATTCATGGTCGAGATCGCCCGGGCGGTTTTCGAGCCCCTCGGCCATTCCATCAATTATGCCGTCACCAACTGGTCCAGGGCCATCATGATGGCCAGAAAAGGCCGCATCCACGGGATCATCGGCGCCACCAAATCCGAGGTCCCACAGTTTATCTTCCCCGGGATCGAAAACGGTTTCGCCGGCGGAGCTTTTTTCGTCCGCGAGGGATATGGCTGGCGCTATTCGGGGCTCGATTCCCTGGCCGATGTCAGGCTGGCCGTGATCCAGGATTACGGATACGGGGTGATCGATCCGTACATCGAAACCCATCAATCCACCGACCGGGTCATCGTCAACGCCGGGGAGAACGCCCTCGAGTTGAACATCAAGCTTCTGCTCAAGGGCCGGGCCGACGCGGTGCTGGCCACCGGTCCGGTCCTGCGGAACACCGCCTCGGAGATGGGCGTCATGGACCGGATCGAATATGCCGGCGGCGACGGCGAGACCGGCGAGAACAACCTGGTCTACATCGCCTTCTCGCCGGAAAATCCCCGATCCAAGGCGTACGCCGACCAGTTGACCCAGGGGATGAAAGACCTCCGGTCCTCGGGAAGATTGGCCGAGATCCTGGCGCGGTACGGATTGGAGGACTGG
>CAYSLC010000414.1:0-2674 GCA_964431545.1 uncultured Desulfobacteraceae bacterium
ACCCCGGCCTGTATGCTTTCGATCAATCCGTCAATGCCGCTTTGTTCCCGGAGCGCTTCTCTCGCCTCCAGCTCGCGAACCCGCTGCTCCAATTCTTCATAGGTTAATTTTTTAGACATATAACATCCCCCTGACCCAGAAATTAGCGCATCGGCTCACCCTGATTAACGGTGGGGGGGCGAAAAATTTTTCGCCCCTACAGGCTTGATTCTAAAACAGGGGCCTACCGGTCATTTCGTTTGGCTGTTCGATTTCGGGAATTGCGATAAACGTCGGCGTCAGGTCGCACAGCTTGTCGTCTTGCCTGAGATTCAGCTCTCCCATCCAGCAGACGACCACCGGCGCGGGGTTGGTTGTGGGGGGCGTCATGGGAGAGCCGTCGTCCGGCATCATGCGGCCGGCGGCGCCGTGGTCGGCGGCGATGATGACCGCGCCGCACTCTTACGACCTTTCACCCTACACCATTAGTGGCATTTATTACAAATGCCATTTTCAAGGGCGCAGTTGCGCCGCCGGTATGCCCACCGCGCTTTCCAGGCCGCCGCCGTATTATTGGTTGATCATGGCGACATGATCGGGAGACACCGAGGAGGCGCCGTGGAGCACGATGGGAAAGCCGGGAAGACGCCGTTCGATTTCTTCCAGGATGTCGAAGCGCAGCGTCGGCGGCGCCTCCCCGGGCTTGAGTTTGAATTTATGGGCGCCGTGGGAGGTGCCGATGGAGATGGCCAGGCTGTCCACGCCGGTTCTCTTTACGAAGGTTTCCACTTCCTCGGGCCGGGTGTAGTGGCTCTCTTCCGACGAGATTTCGTCCTCGACCCCCGCCAGGACCCCGAGTTCCCCCTCCACGGTGACGTTTTTCGCGTGGGCGTAGTCCACGACCGCCGCGGTCACTCGGATGTTTTCCTCGAAGGGATGGTGGGAGCCGTCGATCATGACGGAGGAAAACCCGCTGTCGACGCAATCCCTGGCCAGCTCGAAACTGTTCCCGTGATCCAGGTGCAGGGCGATGGGAATGCCGGCGCCCATCTTCCTGGCCATGGCCACCGCGCCTTTCACCATATGGGGAAGAAATACCGGATCGGCGTATTTCCGGGCGCTGCCCGACACTTGCAGGATCACCGGGGAACCGGTCTCGACGCATCCGAGAACGATGGCCTGAAGCTGCTCCATATTGTTGAAATTATAGGCCGGCACCGCATACCGCCCCTCCATCGCCTTTGCAAACATCTCCCTGGTGTTCACCAGTCCGATGTCTTCGTATCGAATGGGATCATCCATGATCCACCTCCATTTGGCGTCTTGAACGCATTGAGGATTGGCGAAAAACGCGTAAAACCGCTATGTCATTTTACATCTTGCCGGCCGAGCTTTCCCCGGTTTTCGAAGCCCGGCCGGGACCAATATACCGCTTTTACCGGCGCCATTCCCCTTATGACGCCGCCGACTCGCCGGCCGCCGTCATTTCCACGGCGGAATCCGCCACCGGTTTTTTCACGGCATACAATGCCCCGGTGGTGAACAATGTTCTGGCGACGATCGCGATCACGTAGGAGACCACATGGGTCACGGCATTGGGAATGGCCAGGACGAAGACGCCGCCGTGGGGCGCCAGCAGGTGGCAGCCGAAGATCATGGACAGTCCGCCCGTTACGGCCGATCCCGCCATGATGCAGGGGATGGCTTTGAAAAGCGTCGCCGCCAGGGCCAGCCCCAAGGGCGCGTAAAACCGGCCGACCCGGGAGGTGATTTTAAAGGGAAAGCTGATTGTGCGGGGGTCGTGCGGGCGCAGCCGGACGCGGCCCGAACCTTCCCCAGGTTGATGAGGTCAAGCACCGCGTTGGCCGCATCCCCCACGCCGGACTGCCAGGGCAGGGCCAGCGGCAGTCGGTCCCCGCTCGATCTCGCGCCGGAAAAAGTCGAGGATGTAACCCGCGATGCGGCGGGAGAGGTCGGTGGGTTCGTTTAAGACCGCGCAACTGCATTGACGATAAAATTTTGAAGATTTATGATTCCGATTGTGGTATTTGGTATGTATGATTGCGCGTTAAATGGATCATTTGGAGATTGCATAACCGATTGCGTTGTTTTCAGTCAGAGAGGGTTAAAATGTTGACATGGAAAGAGAGAGTAAGCCGGTATAAAAACCGTCCGCTCCTCCGGAAAATCAAACCCCGTTCCGGTAAAGACCCGGATGCCGGGCCGATCGATAAAGAATTCGACAATCGCCTCATTCTTTCCGCCAAGGATTCCGAAGTCTTTTTCAAAGCGATCGAGAGCCCCCCCGCCCCGAACCGGAAATTGAAAGACGCCCTGAAAATGTACCGGAAGGCGATGCAACGTGCCGACGATAGAGATCCTGAGTAAAGCACACGACAGGGTTCGGTTCGACTGTGGGCAAAAGGATCTGAATGCATATTTAAAGCGGACCGCGCTTCAGCATATCAAAAAGAATGTCTCGAAAACGTTTGTTCTCGCCGAACAGGATGAAATCCTCGGCTATTACACCCTCGGCAGTTACGAAATCGTCCCCGACAGACTTCCCCATACCTACATAAAAGGGTTCCCCCGATCCAGCAATATTCCAAGTCTGCTGTTGGGACGTTTGGCCGTATCCCTTTGGGTGCAGCTCTTTTGGAACGACATACACTATACTTAAATTCAGTATGTTAAT
>CAYSLC010000415.1:0-2652 GCA_964431545.1 uncultured Desulfobacteraceae bacterium
GGGGTTGCTGGCCACCGGCATCTCCCTGAAGTTCGAGGCCTCCAAGGCGATGGTCTCCGAAGGATTCACCGTCCATGCCGACTACCGGTACGCCCGGGCCGAGGAGGCCGCCGAGGCGTCCGTGGACCTCCACGGCCTGGCCCACACCCCGTTCGGCGTAGAGAAAGACCCCACCGCCCAGGTGGAGCTGCTGGTGGCCTGCGCCCACCGGGGGGCCGACGCCCTCTGGCTCTTCACGCCGGACCCCAACGATCCGGAAGATTCCCGGGCGGCCCCCGGTCGGGCGCTCCGGGTGATGGACAAGTTTTCCCCGTTTGCCGTGGAATCGGACGCGGCGGCCGATTTCGAGTCCGGCCTGCCGGTCTGCCAGGAAGGACTGGAGATCGACACCCGCACCGGAGAGACCGATTCCTCCGCCTTCCGGGGGGGGCTTTCCCGGCTCCGGGACGCCCTGCCCCGCCTGTTCACGGATAATGTATCCACCTTTTTCGCGGCGCCGCCGGCGGCCAACCTCCCCTTCCTCTTCTGTCCGATTCTGGTGACCACCGCGCGGCTCATGGTGATGGACCGGGACCTGGACGTGGAGAGACTGGCGGCCGCCGGGACCGTCGACGAGATCGCCGCCGAGGCCCCCTGCCTGGTGATGTTCACCGGCTACGGGCCGGGCTTCGAAGCCCAGTGCCGCCGGGAGGCGGCCCGCTTGCAGCCCCTTCTGCGGGTCGACAAGGCCCAGGTGATCGAACAGAAACAGGCGCGGTATTACAACAGCCAGGTCAATCTCCCCTTCACCATCATCGGCGGCCTCCTGGATGGGGACCGATTCTATATGGAGAACTTTTTCACCCAGTTTCTGGTCTGCGGAAACGCCCACTTTCCGATCCTTCTCGACCGGATCAAGGAGACCGCCGCCGCGGCCGTGGAGAACCGAAAGTGGATAGACTGACGGAAAGGGCACGCCCATGTTGAACGCCCAGCAGCTCATCATCGAACCGTTCGTCCGGGAAATCAAGGCCGCCTACCAGCGCAGCTACGGACAGGTGAAGCCGGACCTTTCCAGCATCCTGGAGTGGTCGGGCTATCTGGCCCTCGAAAACATCGCCAACGCCGACACCCTCTACCACAACGTGGAACATACCATCATGGTGGTGCTGGCCGGACAGGAGATCCTCCGGGGGAAACACCTGATGGAGGGCGGCGTCAAGCCGAGGGACTGGCTCCACTACATCATGGCCCTGCTGTGCCACGACATCGGATACGTCAAGGGGATCTGCCGGGACGACAAGGAGGGGGAGATTGCCTCCGGTGTGGGCGACGAGATGGTGAAACTCCCCACGGGATGTACCTGCGCCGCCCTGGCCCCCTACCATGTGGACCGGGCCAAGCGGTTCATCCAGGAGCGGTTCAGCAAGACCCTGATGGCCGATGTGGATGCCGAGCTGATCGCCTCCCACATCGAGATGACCCGGTTTCCGGTGCCGGACGACGACGCCTACACCGACACCCACGATTATCCCGGTCTGATCCGGGCCGCCGACTTCATCGGCCAGCTCGGCGACCCCAACTACCTGCGGAAGATCCCGGCACTCTACTACGAGTTCGAGGAGATCGGCGCCAACGAGAAGATCGGATACAAGAACCCGGAGGACATGCGGAAGAACTACGCCAAGTTCTACTGGAAGGTGGTCAATCCCTACATCCGGGACGGGCTGCGGTATCTCCGGGTGACCCAGGAGGGCAAGCAGTGGATCTCCAACCTCTACGCCCACGTCTTCTCGGTGGAGCACGACGAGGTGGAGATCATCACGGCCACGCCCTCGAAGATCGCCGCCTTCCGGGATTGAGGCCGGCCTCCATCCAGGGCGTCCCCCAGGCCGCGTTTTCCGGCGTCGACGGGGACCGGCTGGAGCGGTTCTACACCGCCTACAACCGCCGGCGCTACGTCCACCCCGATCCCCTGGAGTTTCTCTACGCCTACCCGGACCCCGAAGACCGGGAGATGGTCGCCCTGATCGCCGCCTCCCTGGCCTACGGCCGAGTGGCCCAGATCCTCAAGAGCGTCTCCGCCGTCCTCGACCGGATAGGCCCCCGTCCGTCCCGGTTCCTCCGGCGGGTGGACGCCGCCCAACTGAGGGCCGCGCTGTCCGGTTTCGTGCACCGCTTCGCCACCGGCGAGCACCTGACGGCCCTCCTTTTGGGGGCCCGGCGAACCGCCGGGCAATACGGCTCCCTCCACCGCTGTCTTCTCGACGGCCTGGCCCCCGAACACGAAACCACCCTGCCCGCCCTCTGCCATCTCGCCGGCCGGATCCGCTCCGAGGCCCCCGGAGACCCCGGGCACCTCTTCCCGGATCCCCGCCGGGGCAGCGCCTGTAAGCGGCTCAATCTGATGGTGCGCTGGCTGGCGCGCCGGGACGCGGTGGACCCCGGCGGATGGGACGGGGTGCCCGCCGCCAAACTGATCGTGCCCCTGGACACCCATATGCACCGGGTGGGCCGGCGCCTCAGGTTCACGTCCCGGCGCTGCCCCGACATGAAGACGGCCCTTGAAATCACCGCCGGCTTCGCCCGCCTCCGCCCCGATGATCCGGTCCGGTACGACTTCGTCCTCACCCGGTCCGGCATCCGGGGGGATTCGGCGGTGCCGCTGTTCGA
>CAYSLC010000416.1:0-2651 GCA_964431545.1 uncultured Desulfobacteraceae bacterium
CGTCCTGATGCAGGGCAGCGGCACCTTCAGCGTGGAGTCGGTGATCTCCACGGCCGTCCCCGAGGGGGGGAAACTCCTGGTGGTCACCAACGGCGCCTATGGGGAGCGGATCGTCCAGATCGCCCGGCGCCACCGGATCCCCGTCTGCATCAGCGACAGCGGGGAGATGGGCCGGCCCAGCCTCGACCACCTGGCCCGGTCCCTGGAGATCGACCCGGGGATCACCCACGTGGCGGTGGTCCACTGCGAGACCACCACCGGCATGCGCAATCCCGTCGAGGCCATCGGCGATCTTGTCAAGTCGTGCAACCGGACCTACATCGTGGACGCCATGAGTTCCTTCGGCGGGATCCCCCTGGACCTGGAACGGGTGGGGGCAGACTACCTCATCAGCAGCGCCAACAAGTGCATCCAGGGGGTGCCCGGCTTCGGGTTCGTGGTGGCCCGCAAGGAGATCATGGCGTCGATCCGGGGCCAGGCCCGGACCCTCAGCCTAGACCTCTTCGACCAGTGGGAGACCATGGAGGAGAACGGCGGGAAGTGGCGGTACACCTCCCCCACCCACGCCGTCCGGGCCTTCGCCCAGGCCTTGATCGAGCTGGAGGAGGAGGGGGGCGTCGAGGCGCGATACCGCCGGTACCAGGAGAACCACCGGGTCCTCGTCTCGGGCATGCGGCGCCTCGGGTTCCAGACCCTCCTGCCCGACGCCATCCAATCCCCCATCATCACCGCCTTCCTGAGTCCTTCCCACCCGGAGTACAATTTCGGCCGGTTCCACCGGTCCCTCAAAGAACGGGGGTTCGTCATCTACCCCGGCAAGGTGACGGCGCTCGACACCTTCCGCATCGGCAACATCGGCGCGGTCTTCCCCGAGGACATGGCCCGGCTGGTCGACGGCGTGGAGGCGTCGATCTTCTGGTAGGTTCGACGCCGCCGCCGTCTCGGCGGCCCATCCCTCCTCTCTTCCCCTCACCAACAACTAACGATCCCGTAACATTCCGGTAACAGACGACCGGTACAACCCATACCGGAAGGGGAAACCGTTATGAACGACGGCCCTTCGCTCCATCCACACGCCCATCCGCTTCGGCCGTCGCTGTATGCGAACGGCCGGAGGGCAACCGGGAAAGTCGCCATGCTCTCACTGGAAGAAGTCACCAAACAGTTCGGCACCGTCAAGGCGGTGGACGGCGTCAGCCTCGACGTGGAGGCGGGACGGATGGTGGGGATCATCGGCCGGTCCGGGGCCGGGAAGTCGACCCTGCTCCGGCTGATCAACCGCCTCATCGACCCCGGCGCCGGACGGATCGCCTTCGACGGCACCGAGATCACGGCCCTGCGGGGCCGGGACCTGCGGCGGTGGCGGGCCCGGTGCGCCATGATCTTCCAGGGGTTCAACCTGGTGGACCGCCTCGATGTCCTCACCAACGTCCTGGTGGGACGGCTGGGGTACCACCACACCCTCCCGTCCCTGGTAAAACTCTTCTCCAGGACCGAGAAGGCCATGGCGGTCCAGGCCCTGGAGCGGCTGGACATGGTGGGGGCGGCCCTCCAGCGGGCCGACACCCTCTCCGGGGGGCAGCAGCAGCGGGTGGCCATCGCCCGGGCCCTGGTCCAGGAGCCGGAGCTGATCCTGGCGGACGAGCCCATCGCCTCCCTCGACCCCCACAACGCCGCCAAAGTGATGGACGCCCTCAAGACCATCAACGCCGATTACGGGATCACCGTGATCTGCAACCTGCACCACCTCGAGACCGCGAGGGCGTACTGCGACCGGATCATCGGGATGCGGGAGGGGAGGGTGGTCTTCGACGGTCCGCCCCCGAGGCTGACCCGGACGGCGGTGACCGAGATTTACGGCATCGAGGGGCAAGGCCCGGAAGAAGCGGCGGTTCCCCACGGCGGCCCCCGCCCCGATACGGAGTTTCCCCGATCGGCCTATGCCTGAAGCCCGGGCGTGGGCCGAATGTTTATCCATTGCAAAGACAAAGGAGATGAAGGATGAAATTGATGAGACGGATGTTGATTTGGGCGCTGGCGACCGGGCTGGTCCTCGCCTGTGCGGCCCCGGCATCGGCCGCGGACTGGCGGGAGACCTATCCCAAGATCACCCTGGGCGTGATCACCGAGGAGAACGCCGAGGACCGGGCCAAGCGGTGGGAGCCCTTCCGGGAGTACCTCACCGGCGAGCTGGGGGTGGAGATCGAATGGCGGGAGGCCACCGACTACGCCGGCGTCATCGAGGCTCTGAAGGCCAAGAAGATCGAACTGGCCTGGTTCGGGCCCGCATCCTTCGCCCGGGCCTGGATCGTCACCGACGGGCAGGCGGTCCCCCTGGCGGCGGAGATCGACAAGGACGGCGGATTCGGCTACTTCGGCGTCATCATCGTCAAGAAGGAGAGCCCCTACAAATCGGTCGACGATCTCAAGGGCAAGAAGTTCGGGTTCGCCGATCCCAACTCCACCTCCGGCCACCAGGCCCCCCGGTACTTCCTGGGGGAGGCCGGCTATGACGTGGACAACTTCTTCGGCTCGACCACCTTCTCCGGGAGCCACGAGAACAGCGTCAAGATGCTCTATGACGGCCAGTTCGACGCGGTGGCCACCTGGTGGACCAACGAGAAGAAGTCGAACATGAGCCGGATGGAGGA
>CAYSLC010000417.1:0-2651 GCA_964431545.1 uncultured Desulfobacteraceae bacterium
CGGTCAGGTCCACGTCCCGGTCCCCGTCGATGTCGCCGGGGGCGGCCGGGGCCGGAATGGGGACCACCATGAGCGCCGCGGCCAACAGGAAGATCAATGCGGTAGTGGTTTTGAAACAGCCCATTTTCGCCTCCTCATTTCGGTATCATGCTTTGGCGCGGCCCACCAGCCGCGCTCGAGGATTATCCTATCAAATCGGTTGTCGGAATGGGAAGGGTCAATCGAGCCAGGCCGAATCCGGACATCCGGGGGTTCAAAAACCTCGAAGGTCTTCGAACGCTCGGATCTTCCCGAACGCCGCTCGATGCATCGCGTGGAACTGATTCTTTTTTATCCGAATCAAGGAAACGGGCAATATCCCCGAACCGGTTCACCGTGCCCGATTCCTTGACTTTCAATCCTCTTCCCTCTATTCTAACTCTGACGTACATCGTGAATTCCGAGACGGAACGGAGGCCCATGGAACCGATTGTGAACGCCGCGCCCCTCTCGCCCTGGGAGCCGAACATCTTCAGCATGACCATCTTCGGATCCATGATCCTGGTCCTGGTCGCCGTCCTGCTGTTCCTCTCCTCCTGGCTCGGCGCCAAGAATCCCTCCCCTGAAAAACTCCGGGTCTACGAAAGCGGCATCATCCCCACCGGGACCGCCCGCCTCCGATACCCGGTGCCCTTTTACCTGGTGGCCATCTTCTTTCTGATCTTCGACGTGGAAGGGGCCTACATCTTCTCCTGGGCCATCGCCTGTGAAAACCTCGGCTGGTCGGGATGGTTCCAGATCACCTTCTTCATCTTCGTCCTGGTGCTGGGACTGGTCTATATCTGGCGGAAGGGAGGGCTCGAGTGGGGACCCCCGACAAAAACCTGAGCAACATCGACAAACTGGCCCGCCCGATGGACATCCTCCTCAACTGGGCGCGCTCCAGAAGCCTCTGGCCCATGTTCTTCGGACTCTCCTGCTGTTTCGTGGAGAAGGTGACCGCCTTCACCCCCCGGTACGACATCGCCCGGTTCGGCGCCGAGGTGCTCCGCCCCTCCCCCCGGCAGTCGGACCTCCTCGTCATCTCCGGCACCGTCTTCAAGAAGGTGGCGCCGGTGGTGCTGCGGCTCTACGAGCAGATGGCCGAACCCCGGTGGGTGATCTCCATGGGGTCGTGCGCCAACACCGGCGGCATGTACGACGTCTACAGCGTGGTCCAGGGCGTCAATCAGATCCTGCCGGTGGATGTCTACATCCCCGGATGCCCCCCCCGGCCCGAGGCGGTCCTGGAGGGGCTGGTGGTCCTCCAGAAGAAGATCGCCGAGGAGCGGCCGACCCGACCGGTCTTCCACCTGGAGGGCGGATCCCAGGGCACCACGGCGCCGGTCCTCGAGGTGGGCGTGTCCAAATCACGGGATCCCCGGGGCCCGGGCATGGAGGGGACCCAGGTCCGGGGCACCTCGGTGACCCCGCCTTTCTTCACCGACAGCCGATCCGATCTCATGTGGTCCCCGCCGCCGGCCGCCATCGAATTGACCGGAGCGGACCACGACCTGGTCGAAATCCTGGCCGACCGGTTCGGGAACGCGATCCGGCCGGTCGCGCCGACCTCCGACATGATCACCGTGGAGGTGGAAACCGACCGGCTCAAGGCGGTGCTGGGGTACTTGAAGACGGAATCCCCGGACCGGTTCCGGCGCCTGGAGGATCTCACCGCCGTGGACCAGTCGGCCCGCCGGGCCCGTAAGGAGTACCCCGACTACACCATGGTCTACCACCTCCTCTCCCTGGAGACGGCCCGCCGGATTCGGCTCAAGGTGAACCTGGAGGGGCCGGATCCGGCGGTGCCCAGTGTCACCGACCTGTGGCCTGCCGCCGCCTGGTACGAGCGGGAGGCCTTCGACATGTTCGGGGTCCGGTTCGACGGCCACGAGAACCTGCGGCGGATCCTCATGCCCCACCACTGGCGGGGGCACCCGCTGCGGAAGGATTTCCCCGGCCGGGCCACCCAGATGGCCCCCTACACCCAGGCGGACGCCCGGAACCTCCAGCCCCTGGACGGCGGGGTCTACGTCCGGCGCCCCGGCGGCGAGGAGGAGCTGGTCCTCAACGTCGGCCCGCACCACGTCTCCACCCACGGCCTGCTCCGGTTCATCGTCACCCTCCACGGCGAGGAGATCGTGGACATGGACATGGAGATCGGCTACCACCACCGGGCCGCGGAGAAGATCGGGGAGCGCCAGACCTGGCACCAGTTCATCCCCTACACCGACCGGGTCGACTACCTGGCCGGCGCCGCCAACAACCTGCCCTACGTCATGGCCGTGGAAAAGCTGGCCGGCATCAAGGTGCCCGACCGGGCCCAGTGCATCCGGGTGATGCTCTCGGAACTCTTCCGGCTGAGCAACCACCTGGTCTGGTTCTCCACCTTCGCCCACGATCTGGGCGCCATGGGCCCCAACTTCTATACCTTCCGGGAACGGGAGATGATCCTCGACATCGTCGAGCTGATCACCGGCGGCCGGCTCCACCCCTCCTGGTTCCGCTTCGGCGGGACGGCGGCGGATCTGCCCGAAGGATGGAAGGCGGCGGTGGATGCCTTTACCAAGATCTTCCCGGCCCGGCTCAGGGAATATGAGGCCCTGATCACCAAAAACCACAACTTCAGGGCC
>CAYSLC010000418.1:0-2646 GCA_964431545.1 uncultured Desulfobacteraceae bacterium
GCCCGATACCGCTTGGAGAAATCGTCCCGGGCCAGCATCTGGGCCCCGGTACAATCCGCCGTCAACCGGAGCACGTCATCGAAATGAAGCGGACTGCACCACTCGGAGTTGAACCGCATTTCCGTCTTTTCGGGATCCAGAATGCGGAATACCTGGTCCTTGTAGGTATCGGCATTGCGATTGACGTCCTCGCGGGAAAGGGGCTTGCGGGTCTGGGATCGTCCGGACGGATCCCCGATCATACCCGTAAAATCTCCGATGATGAACACAACCGTGTGACCGGCATCCTGGAAGGTGCGCAGTTTGTTCAGCCCTACCACATGGCCAAGATGGATATCCGGTGCGGAGGGATCCGCGCCGTACTTGATGCGGAGGGGCCGCCCCTCGGCCTCGGCCTGGTCCAGCTTTTTACGGCGTTCGTCCCGGCTGTAGAGGTCGACGGTCCGGGCAATCAGTTCATCGAGAGCGGGATGGGTCATCCACAGATCCTGGAGGGATGGTCGTGAGAACCGCGTCCCGGGCCGCCCGGTGTGCCGGGCGGTCCGGTGCGCGATCGCGGGGCCTACTTATCGTCGCCGGGGTGCCATTCCTCGGAGGTCTCCTCTTCGCCGGAGCCCCCGAAGGCCTCGTCAAACGCCCCGGCAAGGTCGACCATGTCTTCGCCCGGCTTGAGGCCGGTGAGCATTTCCTCGCTCAACTCGAACTCGTCGTCCGGCACCTGGGCCGCCTTGATGCTGAGGCCGATGCGGCGCTCCACGGGGTCGATCTTGATGACGCGGGCTTCGACATCCTGGCCCGGTTTCAGCACTTCCTTGACATTCTGGACGCGGTCATCGCTGATCTGGCTGATGTGGACCAGGCCGTCGATGCCTTCTTCGATCTCGATAAAGGCGCCGAAGGAGGTGAGTTTGGTGACCTTGCCCTTCACCAGGTCGCCGACTTTGTACCGGGAGGCGATGCTGGCCCACGGGTCTTCCTGCGCCTGCTTGAGGCCCAGGCTGATCCGCTGGTTCGAGGCATCGACTTCGAGCACCACGCATTCCACTTCCTCGCCCTTCTGCAGGACTTCGGACGGATGGTTGACCTTCCGGATCCAGGACATGTCGGATACGTGGATCATTCCGTCCACGCCTTCCTGCAGTTCCACGAAGGCGCCGTACGAGGTGAAATTCCGCACGCGGCCCGTCACCCGGGCCCCGATGGGATATTTCTCGGCCACCAGCTCCCAGGGGTTTTCTTCCGTCTGCCGGATTCCCAGGGAGATCTTCTTGTCATCCTTGTTGACGTTGAGCACGAGGGCCTCGACTTCTTCCCCGACGGATAGCGCATCGCTGGCGCGGACCACGCGCTTGGTCCACGACATCTCGGAGACGTGCACCATGCCTTCCACCCCTTCCTCCAACTCGATGAAGGCGCCGTAGGGCATGAGGTTGACCACCTTGCCCCGGATACGGGTCCCCACGGGATACTTGCGGTCGATCCGCTCCCAGGGGTTCTCCGTCTTCTGCTTGAGGCCCAGGCTGATCCGCTCGCGGTCGCGGTCGACATCCAGGACCACCACGTCGAGTTCCTGCCCGATGGACAGCATCTCGGACGGGTGATTGATCCGGCCCCAGCTCATATCCGTAATGTGGAGAAGGCCGTCCATGCCGTTGAGATCGATAAAGGCCCCGAAGTCGGTCAGGTTTTTCACGGTCCCGCGGCGGCTCTGGCCGATCTCGATCTCCTCGAGAAGCGCCCGCTTCTGGTCGCGCCGCAGATCTTCGAGGAGTTCGCGCCGGGACAGGACGATGTTTCGACGCTCCTGGTTGATCTTGAGGATCTTGAATTCGTAGGTCTGCCCCATGAAATCATCGGGATTCCGGACCGGTACCACATCGATCTGGGATCCGGGGAGGAAGGCATCCACGCCGACATCCACAATCAGGCCGCCTTTGACCTTGGCCTTAATGGTGCCTTCGATTTTGCTGCCTTCGGTATAGCTGGAGATGACCCGGTCCCAATTGCGCTGCAGCTTCGCCCGCTTTTTGCTGAGCACCACCATGCCCTCATCGTCTTCCAGGCGCTCGAGAAGGACTTCACAGGTATCACCGGGTTTGACCTCGGCTTCGTCATCAAATTCGCTGAGATTGATAATCCCTTCGGACTTGTAGCCGATATCGACGAGAACGTCGGACTTTCGCACGTCTACGATTGTTCCCTGGACGATGGACCCCTCGGTAAAATCCTTGAGGGTGTCTTCGTACATCTTGGCCATGGCGGCCTGTTCGTCCTGCCCTCCGAAGGCGGACGGGTCGATATCGAGTGTTCGTTTTTCTGGTTGGGTTTGCGTTTCCATAGTTCTGTTGCCGGCCCGGCCGGCAAACCATCTCTCAGTTTACGGGTTTCATTTCATCCTGTCTCCACCACCGAAGGCATCAACAGGCTCGTCCCCCCATGGGACGAAAGAGGGAAATTGCTATCACAGGCGGCCCCCGACAGCAAGGCCCAACCATTCGTTTTTGCCGCTTTTTGACCCCGGTTGTGCTTGCCGACGGATTTGCCGGATGGGATGACGCGTGTCATGACGATTACGACCGGGACGGGGATGAGGAAGGAGCGTGGGAGTGATCGGGGTCCCGTCTTTGCCCTCATCCGGCCTGGCGA
>CAYSLC010000419.1:0-2622 GCA_964431545.1 uncultured Desulfobacteraceae bacterium
CCACACCCAGAAGGAAGAGACCATCGAACTCAACGTCGGGGCCGTCATCCTGGCCCCCGGCTTCGAACCCTTCGACCCGTCCAGGTTCGACACCTACAGCTATGCCGACCATCCCAACGTCTCCACCGCCATGGAGTTCGAGCGGGTCCTGTCGGCATCGGGCCCCACCGGCGGCCACCTAGTCCGCCCCTCGGACCACAAGGAGCCCAGGAAGATCGCCTGGTTCCAGTGCATCGGGTCCCGGGACATGAACCGGTGCGACAACGCCTACTGCTCGTCGGTCTGCTGCATGTACGCCATCAAGGAGGCGGTCATCGCCAAGGAGCACGCCGGGGACGACCTGGAGTGCACCATCTTCTTCATGGACATGCGGACCCACGGCAAGGATTTCGAGCGGTTCTACAACAAAGCCAAAGAGAGCGGCGTCCGGTTCGTCCGGAGCCGGGTCCACACCATCAACCCCATTCACGGCAGCGACGATCTGGAGGTCCGGTACGTCAGCGAATCGGGGGAGGTCCAGGAGGAGATTTTCGACCAGATCGTCCTCTCCATCGGGCTCCAGACGCCGACCGAGCAGGTGGAACTGGCCAAGCGGCTCCACCTCGACCTCACCAGGGGCAGCTTCTGCAAGACCGACACCTTCGAGCCGGTGGCCACCTCCCGGGAGGGGATCTACGTCTGCGGCGCCTTCCAGGGCCCCAAGGACATCCCCCAGTCGGTGGTGGACGCCAGCGCGGCGGCGTCGGCCGCCGGCGAGATCCTGAGCGCCGGCCGGAACACCCTGACCCAGACCAAGGAATCGGTGCCGGAGACCAACGTCATCAACGAACGGCCCCGGATCGGCGTGTTCGTCTGCCGGTGCGGCATCAACATCGCCGGCGTGGTGGACGTGCCGTCGGTGGCCGAGTACGCCGAGACCCTCCCCTACGTCGAATACGTCACGGACAATCTCTACTCCTGCTCCCAGGATACCCAGGAGGCCATGGCCCAGATCATCCGGTCGAAGAACCTCAACCGGGTGGTGGTGGCGGCCTGTACCCCCAAGACCCATGAGCCGCTCTTCCAGGAGACCCTGGCCGACGCGGGCCTCAACAAGTACCTCTTCGAGATGGCCAACATCCGAAACCACGATTCCTGGGTCCACAAGAACAATCCGGCGCTGGCCACCCAGAAGGCCAAGGACCTGGTCCGCATGGCCGTCTCCAAGGTGGGCCTGATGCAGCCGCTCCAGGAGGCGGAGCTGGACATCACCCCCGCGGCCATGGTGATCGGCGGCGGCGTCTCCGGCATGACGGCGGCCCGCAGCCTCGCCCGGCAGGGGTACGAGACGCACCTGGTGGAGAAGAGCGACCATCTGGGGGGCCAGGCCCTCAACCTCTACCACACCCCCGAGGGGGCGGACGTTCGAAAGAAGGTGGCGGCCCTGGCCGCGGAGATCGAGAAGGACGACCGGATCCAGGTCCACCTGAACAGCACCCTCTCCGGGGTCGAAGGGTTCGTCGGCAATTTCAAGACCACCCTTTCCGAAAACGGCGGTGAGACCACGGTGGAGCACGGAATCGCCATCATGGCCACCGGGGCCGCGCCCCTTACGCCGTCCGAGTACAGCTACGGCGAGGATCCCCGGATCATCACCGCCCTGGACCTGGATAAGAAGTTCATGGAGGATGATCCCGCCCTGAAGCAGATGGGCGCGGCGGTCTTCATCCAGTGCGTCGGGTCCCGGGAGCCGGAACGGCCCTACTGCTCCCGGGTCTGCTGCACCCATTCGGTGGACGGCGCCATCGAACTCAAGCGCCGGAATCCGGAGATGAACGTCTTCATCCTCTACCGGGACATCCGGACCTACGGCGAGAAGGAGTACCTCTACCAGCAGGCCCGGGAGGCGGGGGTGATCTTCGTCCGCTTCTCCCTGGAGGACAAGCCCCGGGTGACCGTGGAGGGCGACCGGCTGGTGGTCCGGGTGACGGACCACGTCCTGGGCCGGCCCCTGGAGATCGAGACGGACCTGGTGACCCTGGCCACGGCGGTGATCCCCAACAGGGAAGAGGAGCTGGCCCAGTTCTTCAAGGTATCCCTCAACGAAGACGGGTTCTTTGTGGAGCGCCACGCCAAACTGGGGCCGGTGGAGTTCTCCACCGACGGGGTCTTCCTCTGCGGGCTGGCCCACTACCCCAAGCCCATCGAGGAGTCGGTGGCCCAGTCGAGGGCCGCGGCCTCCCGGGCGGTGACCCTCCTGGCCCGGGGAAAGATCAAGACCAGCGGACAGGTCGCCGAGGTGGATCCGGCATGGTGCAGCCAGTGCGGCGTCTGTGTCTCCATCTGCCCCTATTCGGCGCCCTCCTTCATCGAAGCGGACGCCCGTTTCTGGCCCGGCAAGGCCCAGATCAACCCGGTCCTCTGCAAGGGGTGCGGCCTGTGCGTTGCCTCGTGCCGCTCCGGCGCCATCCGCCTCAAGGGCTTTGACAATGATCAGATCTTCGCTCAGATCTTCTCGCTGAACGAAGCGGTATAACGGACAAGGAGAATCGAGATGTCGGACTGGGAACCGAAAATCGTCAGCTTTCTGTGCAACTGGTGCTCCTACGGCGCGGCCGACCTGGCCGGCGTCAGCCGGATGGA
>CAYSLC010000420.1:0-2616 GCA_964431545.1 uncultured Desulfobacteraceae bacterium
GGTGGCGGGCCGCGGAGCTGGTTCATGTGGGGAAGGGGGTGGTGATGGGGTTGGGTCGGGTGGAGATTCTTTGAAAAAAATTTTTGGAAATGGGGGAGGGGAGGGCGTCTAGGAAGAACAGAGAGACAAGGTGATGACGGAAATTTTGGAAAAACGGCCTACGAAAGGAAGCATCCATGTCGAACGACAAATTGAATTCGATCGTACTGGCGGGCCTCCTGCACGACATCGGGAAACTGCTGGAACGGGGGGAGATCTTTCCGGAGGTAAGGAACGATCCCCATTACACGGGTTTCTGTCCCCGGAATGATCACGGGGATCCCACCCACCTCCACGCGGCCCACACCCGACGGTTCTGCGAGTGGCTTTCGGAACGGTTCACCTGCCTCCAGCGGGGGGAGATGTCCGACTGGAAGGACTGGTGCGCCGGGCACCACCAAATGGACAAGGGGGCCGAGGCCTCGGTGATTCGGATCGCCGATCGGCTCTCCGCCCGGGAGCGGGAGCCGGGGGAGTACTACCAGCGCCGGATCCACCAGCGGACCCGGCTGGAGCCGGTCCTGGAACGGGTCTCGATCTCCGGCGGCGACGGCGGGCTGGCGACCCGGTACCGGTACCCGCTGCGGCGGCTCACCACCCGCAGGGCGGACTTCTTTCCGGCGCCCGGCGAAGATCTAGGCGTCCGGCCCATGGAAGGGGCGGAGGGTGCCGTGCCGGACCCGGCCCGATGGACCCATCTGATCGCCGAAGAACCCCTGAAGGCGGACTACGCGGCCCTGGCCCAAGGACTGATGGCGGAACTCACGGCGCTGTCCACGGCCCATCCGGATCTGGAGACCGACGCGCTGACGGTCTCCCTGATGACGCTGCTGGAGCGGTACACCGCCAATGTGCCGTCGGCCACCAATGTCCGCCATCCGGACATCAGCCTGTTCGATCATCTCAGAACCACGGCGGCCATCGCCCAGGCCCTCTACCTTGCCCAGGAACAGGAGAACCATTTCCCGGTGGAACTCGGGCCGGCGGACGACACGATCCGCTGGTATCTGGTCTGCGGGGATTTTTCGGGGATACAGAAGTTCATCTACAACCTGACCAACAAGGGGGCGGCCAAGGGCTTGCGGGGGCGCTCCTTCTATGTGGGGTACTTCTGCCGCCTGTGCGCCGATTTCATCCTCCGGCGCCTGGGGATGACCCGCGCCGGGCTCCTCTACAACTCGGGCGGCAAGTTCTACCTGCTGATTCCGGCAAACCTCCGCGACCGCCTCTATGAGGTCCGGCGGGAGATCAACGGCTGGCTCATCGACGGGTTCGACGGCCATGTCTTCTTCGGTCTCGGGCTGGCCGGCGTGAATGCGGGGATGTTCCGACAGGGGGAGATGAACCGGGCCTGGAAAACGGCCGCCGAGGATCTCGAGGCCGACCGGATGCGGAAGTTCAGCGACCTGATGGCCCCGGCCTTCTTCGAACCGGCCACCGACTTCGACCCGACACAAAGCTGCCCGGTCTGCGGCAGCCGGCGGCGGGGGAAGCGGGGAGACCGGTGCGCCTCCTGCGACCGGCTGGAGAGGGCGGGGGTCTGGCTCAAGGAGGCCGAGGCCCTGCTCACCGTCTGGGGGGGCGACGAAAGGGATCGGGTCTCCCGACAGTGCGGCTCCGGCCGCCACCTCCCCTTCGAGGACCTGGATGCCCACCTCTTTCTGCTCTCGGAGAAGGAACTCGAGGCTGTGTCGGCCCTTCGGGGGCTGGATGGGGAGTGCGTCCTGATCCACCGGCTGGCGGACCGGCCCTTCGGTGAGCTGAGGCTTCCCGGCTGCGCCGTCGGCAGCCAGTACCTGGCCAAATGGGACCCCAAGCGGCAGGAGAAACCCGACCCGGAAGGCGGGGGAACGGTCCCCTGGGATTTCGAGGACTACGCGGAAGCATCCCAGGGGATTCCGCGCCTGGGCGTGCTGCGGATGGACGTGGACAACCTCGGCATGGTGTTCATCAAGGGATTGCAATTTCCCGAACGGGAGGCGGTCACCGTGGACGGAAAGGTCCGGAAGGGATGGGGCGATGCCGTCCGGGCGGACGGGGTCCTTCGTCGCAAGCCCATGGCCTCCATTTCCCGCATGGTGACCCTATCCCGGCAGTTGAACCACTTCTTCTCCGGATATATCCCCGCTCTCCTGGAGGAGGAGCGGTTCGACCGGTGCCAGACCATCTATGCCGGGGGGGACGACCTCTTCGTCATCGGCTCCTGGGACCAGTTGCCGGCGCTGGCCCGGACCATCCGGGACGAGTTCCGGGCGTTCTGCTGCGGGAATCCCGATTTTTCCATCTCCGGCGGGCTCACGCTCCAGCGGGGCCGGTACCCCATCTACAAGGGCGCCAGGCGGGCCGGGGATGCCGAAAAGGCGGCCAAGGAGGTCCGCCGGGCCTGGCTGCCGGACGCGGGAGAAACGGAAAAGGACGGCTTCTCTTTTCTGGACGTTCCCGTCGCCTGGGAGGACATGCCCCGGGCCGAGGGGATC
Source organism: uncultured Desulfobacteraceae bacterium (assembly GCA_964431545.1). Taxonomy (GTDB): domain Bacteria; phylum Desulfobacterota; class Desulfobacteria; order Desulfobacterales; family JAABSP01; genus CAYSLC01. Next base: position 2,517 of record CAYSLC010000420.1, read on the forward strand.
AAGAAACTCATCGAAGCGGAGATCCGGGAGAACCGGGGGTTGCTCTCCTTTCTGTCCCGGGTGGCGGCCGCAAACGCCATGCGGGTTCGGGAGATCGCCC
>CAYSLC010000421.1:0-1608 GCA_964431545.1 uncultured Desulfobacteraceae bacterium
CTCCTCCCCGCCCAGCTCGATCTTGAGCCCCTTCTGGGGGAAATTGAGGACCGACCGCTCCGGCAGCTTCCCCCGGGCCCCCACGGCGTGGAAGGCGATCTCGGCCCCGGCCACTCCGAAGACGGCGCCCCGCCATGTCCCCTCCCGGGGGCCGAGTTCGAACCACTGTCCGATCTGGTCGTCGCCGTAGGCGTCGAGGTGGTACTCGGGCATCTCCAGTGGGATCTTCTTGTGGATCCGGGCCACCAGCTTGGCCGGCAGGGCCGCTCCGGGGGCCTTAAGCACCTCGGCACCGTTCAGCGGGGTGGGGAGCGCATCGGGGGATACGGGGTCCCCGCCGCCGCTCTGGAGGATCAAAATGGGAAACCGGACCCCCCGCTGGGCCTGGACGCTCAGCGCCAGCAAGGAGAGACCGTACCGCGGGGAGGGGGACTGGAAGTCGTCCCGGGACCCGAGGATGGCCCAGAGGGCCACGTTCTCGTCGAGCAGCTCCTCCCGGCCGTTCATCCAGGCGACCTTCTCCAGGTCATCTTGCCAGAAGTGGCCGTCGATCTTGATCCCGTGCGGCTTCATGTCGGTCATGAGGGTCTTTACGGTCTCCTCGGATTTTCCCAGCGATGTCAGCCATATCGTTTTCATCTCTTCCTCCTTTTCCTCCGGGATGTCGGCGCCCCATCCCTCCTCCAGGTGTTCCGAGGCCCCCAGGCGATCGAGGGGCACGGCCAAGGGGTTGTCGAAGGGAAAGCCGAAGAGTTCGGGGGCCTCGCCGATCACCGCCGCCGAAAAGATCGAAAAGACGTAATGGTAGGTCTGCCGGGGGAGGTCGTCCCCATAGGCGTTGAAAAACGCCCAGAAGTTTCTGTCCCTCGGGTTCTTCGGCAACTGTGCGACGAGTCTTCGAACGCGGTTCTCCCCCCAGTTGTAGGAGACGACGGTCAACAGCCCGGAGCCCTGGGCCTTCGACTCGTAGATCTCCCGGATGTACCGGGCCGCGGCCCGGGTCGCTTTCTCGAAGTGGTGGCGCTCGTCCAGCGGGTCCGGCCGGCGGCTTTCGGCCATAGGGCCGATTCGGAGGCCGTAATTCCGGGCCGTGGAGGGGATGAACTGCCACATCCCCTTGGCGATGCCCCACCGGGTCCAGGGCCCGCATGCGTTGACATCGAAATTGCTCTCCTGAAGCGCGAGATAGAAGAAATGGGGCGGCAGGTCGTACTTCAGCAGCGTTTCGATGATGTACTGGGTATACCCTTTGTCGGCGGCCCGGGCAATGGCTTTTTTCATGCGGTCGGTGGCCCCCCATTCGGCGATGTACCGTTTCACCTCCCGGAGGAACCGGTCTGGGATGTCGATCTCGCACTCGCCGAAGATCCGCACCACGCGAAGGATAGCCCGGTCCTCGGGGGGGATGTCCTCCCCGTAGACCCCGAGGGCGTCGGTGAATTTCTCGTAGCTCTTCTCCAGCTTCTCCTGGCGGGCCCAGTAGTTTTCCACCAGCTCCCGGGACTTGCGGTCCATCCGGAACCGGGCGGATTTGAGGAGCCTGGCGTACTCCAGCTCCATGGACTTCATTTCATAGAAGATCTCTTTGGCCAGGGCCCGGTGTTTCAG
>CAYSLC010000421.1:1618-2560 GCA_964431545.1 uncultured Desulfobacteraceae bacterium
ACTTCGAAGTGTTTGTGGACCCCGTATCCCACGGCGGCCAAAAAGAGGAGGGTGATCAGGGCGATGATGCCGAAGGACTTTTTCCGCTGGCGCTTCTTGACCACGGAAAAGGCCTGCCGGACCATGCGGGTGTGGTCGCCGGCGGTGTCGTCCTCGGATTCGGTGAAGTAGTGCTTGAGGTAGTGGTCGAGGCCGGGTTCCTCTTTTTTCGGGGTGAGGATGGTCTCGGATTTTTCCCCGGTGATGGCGAGGGTGGGGCCGCCCCGACCGAGTTCGAGGGTGGCGGGGATGGGGAGGGGTTCGTTCTGGATGGAGCGCCCGTTGAGATAGGTACCGGATCGGCTCCCGAGATCCTTGATCCACCATTTCTGCTGGTAGGGGTAGACGGCGGCGTGGAATGGATTGATGGTATCGTCGAAGATGCGGATTTCACACGTACTGTCGCTTCCGATACGGAAGAGTTCGTTGAACTGGTACTCCGTCCGGTGGGTGTGGCCTTTCTCGACATCGACGGTTACGGTTTTCACATTGGTGAAGGTACCATTCAGACCGGGATCAAGGCAATCTCAAAATACCGATAAGGCGAGCGCCCACGACTTATACCGCTTGAATTTTTAAAAAAATATTTGATTCCGCTTTGGCTCGTTGATGTTCCGAGAACAGCATATAACTGGCCTGTTCTCTGTTTTTTCGGAGATAGGCGGTGGCATCCGGGATACGATTGAAATGTTCCTTTTTCATATCTTGCATCAGTTCTTTCACGGTCACCTTTTGAAACATTTCCAGCCTGGATTTGGTATAATCTCCTTCCCCCTGGTTGTATTCCATCATGAATTTAAGTGTTCCGGCAACCCCTAATTGAGTCATCAACGCATGCCAGCCCTGTCTTCTGATTTCAGGAGAAGACAGGTTTATATTCAGTTCAGACATGGTAAATCTCCT
>CAYSLC010000422.1:0-2555 GCA_964431545.1 uncultured Desulfobacteraceae bacterium
CGGTCAGGTCCACGTCCCGGTCCCCGTCGATGTCGCCGGGGGCGGCCGGGGCCGGGGAGGGGACCACCAGGAGAGCGATCAGGAACAGGAAGATCGATGCGGTCGTGGTTCTGAAAAAACACCGTTTCGCCTTCCGAAAGACCCGGCTCTCCTCCAGGATCGGCGTGTCGATGTCGGGGGTCGTTCTGGCCATAATGCGATGATCATATCCACATGGACATTCGGATGTCAAGATCGGCCGGCGGCGGCCGTCCAACAGCCGGACCCCCGCTTTTGGCCGAAGGATCTTCCGATTTCTTGACTTTCACGCCTCTTCCCTCTATCCTAATCCTGACGTACATCGTGAATTCCGAGACGGAACGGAGGCCCATGGAACCGATTGTGAACGCCGCGCCCCTCTCGCCCTGGGAGCCGAACATCTTCAGCATGACCATCTTCGGATCCATGATCCTGGTCCTGGTCGCCGTCCTGCTGTTCCTCTCCTCCTGGCTCGGCGCCAAGAATCCCTCCCCTGAAAAACTCCGGGTCTACGAAAGCGGCATCATCCCCACCGGGACCGCCCGCCTCCGATACCCGGTGCCCTTTTACCTGGTGGCCATCTTCTTTCTGATCTTCGACGTGGAAGGGGCCTACATCTTCTCCTGGGCCATCGCCTGTGAAAACCTCGGCTGGTCGGGATGGTTCCAGATCACCTTCTTCATCTTCGTCCTGGTGCTGGGACTGGTCTATATCTGGCGGAAGGGAGGGCTCGAGTGGGGACCCCCGACAAAAACCTGAGCAACATCGACAAACTGGCCCGCCCGATGGACATCCTCCTCAACTGGGCGCGCTCCAGAAGCCTCTGGCCCATGTTCTTCGGACTCTCCTGCTGTTTCGTGGAGAAGGTGACCGCCTTCACCCCCCGGTACGACATCGCCCGGTTCGGCGCCGAGGTGCTCCGCCCCTCCCCCCGGCAGTCGGACCTCCTCGTCATCTCCGGCACCGTCTTCAAGAAGGTGGCGCCGGTGGTGCTGCGGCTCTACGAGCAGATGGCCGAACCCCGGTGGGTGATCTCCATGGGGTCGTGCGCCAACACCGGCGGCATGTACGACGTCTACAGCGTGGTCCAGGGCGTCAATCAGATCCTGCCGGTGGATGTCTACATCCCCGGATGCCCCCCCCGGCCCGAGGCGGTCCTGGAGGGGCTGGTGGTCCTCCAGAAGAAGATCGCCGAGGAGCGGCCGACCCGACCGGTCTTCCACCTGGAGGGCGGATCCCAGGGCACCACGGCGCCGGTCCTCGAGGTGGGCGTGTCCAAATCACGGGATCCCCGGGGCCCGGGCATGGAGGGGACCCAGGTCCGGGGCACCTCGGTGACCCCGCCTTTCTTCACCGACAGCCGATCCGATCTCATGTGGTCCCCGCCGCCGGCCGCCATCGAATTGACCGGAGCGGACCACGACCTGGTCGAAATCCTGGCCGACCGGTTCGGGAACGCGATCCGGCCGGTCGCGCCGACCTCCGACATGATCACCGTGGAGGTGGAAACCGACCGGCTCAAGGCGGTGCTGGGGTACTTGAAGACGGAATCCCCGGACCGGTTCCGGCGCCTGGAGGATCTCACCGCCGTGGACCAGTCGGCCCGCCGGGCCCGTAAGGAGTACCCCGACTACACCATGGTCTACCACCTCCTCTCCCTGGAGACGGCCCGCCGGATTCGGCTCAAGGTGAACCTGGAGGGGCCGGATCCGGCGGTGCCCAGTGTCACCGACCTGTGGCCTGCCGCCGCCTGGTACGAGCGGGAGGCCTTCGACATGTTCGGGGTCCGGTTCGACGGCCACGAGAACCTGCGGCGGATCCTCATGCCCCACCACTGGCGGGGGCACCCGCTGCGGAAGGATTTCCCCGGCCGGGCCACCCAGATGGCCCCCTACACCCAGGCGGACGCCCGGAACCTCCAGCCCCTGGACGGCGGGGTCTACGTCCGGCGCCCCGGCGGCGAGGAGGAGCTGGTCCTCAACGTCGGCCCGCACCACGTCTCCACCCACGGCCTGCTCCGGTTCATCGTCACCCTCCACGGCGAGGAGATCGTGGACATGGACATGGAGATCGGCTACCACCACCGGGCCGCGGAGAAGATCGGGGAGCGCCAGACCTGGCACCAGTTCATCCCCTACACCGACCGGGTCGACTACCTGGCCGGCGCCGCCAACAACCTGCCCTACGTCATGGCGGTGGAGAAGCTGGCCGGCATCCAGGTGCCGGAGCGGGCCCAGGTCATCCGGGTGCTCTTGAGCGAACTCTTCCGGATCTCCAACCACCTGGTCTGGTTCTCCACCTTCGCCCACGACCTGGGGGCCATGGGGCCCAACTTCTACGTCTTCCGGGAGCGGGAGATGCTGCTGGACATCGTGGAGATGATCACCGGGGGCCGGCTCCTGCCCGGGCTCGGAGGGCTCGGGCCGCTGTACGCGGACCCAGCGGCCCTCGATGTACTCCCACGTCGCCCGCGGCTGGGCCTTTGCCGATTCCAACAGCCCCAAGTCTCTTATCCCAACTATACCCCCTGACCCCTT
>CAYSLC010000423.1:0-2527 GCA_964431545.1 uncultured Desulfobacteraceae bacterium
GGCCGGGAAGGTCGCTCAGTTGTCCGGTGGCGTAAAGGTAGGCGCCGCCGGCCAGGAGCAGGGCGGCCAGAAAGAGCATCCGGCCGGTCAGCAGTCGGACCGCCTTTCTGAGGGCGCGTCTCCGGTCGCTATCGAGGGAAAAGACTTTGAAGCGGGGTTCTGATCGTTCCATGGAATTCGTATATAAGGGGATCGGAAGGGCGCTATCCCCCCAGGTAGGCTTTTTTGACCTCCGGATTTTCCAGCAGTTCCTTTGACGGCCCCTGGAGCACAAGGTTGCCGTTTTCCAATACATATCCGCGCTGGGAGAACTGGAGGGCCAGGCGGGCGTTCTGCTCCACCAGGAGGATCGTGGTCCCCTCCTGGTTGATCTCCTTGAGGGCGTCGAAGACGTTGAGCATCAGCAGGGGGGCGAGGCCCATGGAGGGCTCGTCCAGGAGCATCAGCTTCCGGCCGCTCATGAAGGCCCGGCCGATGGCGAGCATCTGCTGTTCACCGCCGCTCAAGGTTCCGGCCTTCTGTTCGATCCGCTCCTCCAGGCGGGGGAAGATCCGGAAGACCCGGTCCAGATCGGCCTGGATGCCGTCGGGGTCCTTCCGGGCGAAGGTGGCGAGTTTGAGGTTCTCCATCACCGTCAGGTTTCCGAACAGGCGTCTGCCCTCGGGGACATGGGAGATGCCGAGGCGGCTCACCACCCGGTCGGGCGGGTATTTGAGCAGGTCCTCCCCCCGGAAGATCATCTCCGTGCCCGGTTCCACCGGTATCATCCGGGAGATGGCGCGGAGGGTGGTGCTCTTTCCGGCGCCGTTGGCGCCGATGATGCAGACGATCTCCCCCTCGTCGATGGTGAAATCGACGCCGTGCAGGGCCTTGATGTTGCCGTAGGAAACCCGGAGGTTCTGGATGGATAAGAGCATTATTCGACGATCTCCTTGCCCAGATACGCTTCGACGACCTGGGGGTTGTTCTGGATCTCTTCGGGTGTTCCCTCGGCGATCACTTCGCCGAACACCAGGGTTTGGATGATGTCGCAGAGTTCCATGACCATTTTCAGGCGGTGCTCGATGAGGAAGATGGCCAGCCCGAAAGCCTCCCGGACCCGCCGGATGATCCGCATCATCTGAATCAGCTCCTCGGGGTTCATGCCGGCGGTGGGCTCGTCCAGAAAGAGGATCTTCGGCTCGGTGGCCAGGGCCCGGGCCATCTCCACCCGCCGTTGGGCCCCATAGGGCAGGTTGGTGACCTGGTGGTCCGCCAGATGGTCGATCCGCATCATCTCCAGAAGCTCGAGGGCCTTGTTCTCCCCCTCTTGCTCCTCCCGCTGCCGTCGCGGCGTTCCGAAAAAAGCGCCGATGAGGCCGTATCCGAGTTTGGAATAGCGGGCCATCTTCACGTGGTCAAGGACGGACATGTGGCGCCAGAGGCGGAGATCCTGGAAGGTCCGGCCGAGGCCCCGGGCCGCGATCTGGTGGGGGTGGAGCCCGGTGATCTCCCGGCCGGCGAGACGGATTTTGCCCTCCGTGGGTTGGTAAATCCCGGTGATCAGGTTGAAGATCGTGGTCTTTCCGGCGCCGTTGGGGCCGATGAGACCCCGGACCTGACCCGGTTCGATGGACAGGTTGTAGTCGTACACGGCCCGAAGTCCGCCGAAGTAATGGGTCATGTTGTTGATTTCGAGCAGCGCCATCTTACCTTTGCACCTCTTTTTCCGGATGGTTTCTCGGCCGAATGATCTTTCTCACGTCGAACTCCTTGAAGGCGATGAGGCCGGTGGGGCGGTAGATCATGACCAGGATGAGCAGCAGCGGGATGATGATCCACTTGAAAATCTCCAGGGGGCGCAGGGCCTCGCCGAGCACGCTGAGGCTGACCGCCCCCACGATGGAGCCGTAGACCGAGTTGAGCCCGCCGAAATAGACCATGGCCAAGACCTCCGCCAGCTTCTGGATGCCGAAGGTGCCGGGGTTGACGTACCGGAGCACGTGGGCGAAGAGGCCCCCCGCCACTCCGGCCCAGAAGGCCGCGAACATGAAGGCGACCATCTTGGTGCGCCGGGTGTTGACGGTCATGGCGTCCGCCGCCATCTCGTCGTCCCGGACGGCATTCAGGGCCTTTCCGAGGGTGGAGCGGACGAAGTTGTTGATGATCCAGACGCAGAGAACGGTCCAGGCGAAGACCGTGGCAAGGCCGGCGTAGGGGGGCTGGCCGCTCAGGCCCCTCGGTCCGCCCACCACCTCCAGATTTTCGATCATGCTCTTGACGATGAACATGAAGGCCAGGGAGATGATGGCCAGGTAATCCCCCCGGGTCCGGAAGGAGGGGATGGCGATGACCAGGGCGCCCAGCGAGGCCACCAGGCCGCCGATGATCAGCCCCACCGGAAAGAGGAACGGCCCCAGGGACTCGGCGAGCAGGGGGGCCCCGAAGAGCCGGTCGTCCGCAAAGAAGAGGACGGTGAAGGCGGAAGCCCCGTAGGCGCCGAGCGCCATGAAACCGGGGTGGGAGCAGGAGAACTCCCCCATGTATC
>CAYSLC010000424.1:0-2477 GCA_964431545.1 uncultured Desulfobacteraceae bacterium
GGGGAACAATCCCATTGACAGAAAACCGGCCTTTTGCGATAGTGACCGCAGGAGAATTGTGAGAAATGACAATCAATTAAACAAAAGGAGGCGTGAATGGCAAAGTGGATGAAGCAACTGGTGATCGCGGGACTGGCCCTGTTGATGGTTGTCGGTGCCGCCCAGGCCGAAGAGCTGGTGGTGGGGGTGGACGCCAATTTCATGCCGTTCGAGTTCAAGGTGGACGGTAAACTGACCGGCTTCGACGTGGAGTTGTTCGAGGCCATCGCCAAGGAGATCGGCGTCGACTTCAAGTGGCAGACCATGGATTTCAACGGCATCATCCCGGCGCTCCAGTCCAAGAGCATCGATGCCGCCATCGCCGGCATCACCATCAAGTCGGATCGGGAGAAGGTGGTCGATTTCTCCCACCCCTACTACGACTCGGGGCTGATCATCCTGGTGGCCGCCGACAACGACGAGATCAAGACGCTGGAGGATCTCAAGGGCAAGCGGGTCGCCACCAAACTGGGGACCACCAGCGAGGATTTTCTCAAGAAGAACGTGGATACCAAGGAGCTGAAGCTGCTGCCCAACACGGACAACCTGTTCATGGAACTCGGCACCGGCGGTGTGGACGCGGTCTTCTTCGACTCTCCACCCCTCCTCTACTACGCCCAGAACCAGGGCAAGGGGAAGGTCAAGACGGTGGGACCGCTCTATCAGGGCCAACCGTACGGCATCGCGTTCCCCGAGGGGAGCGACCTGCGGGAGAAGGTGAACATCGCGCTGCTCAAGTTCATGGAAGAGGGGACCTACGACAAGCTCTACGAGAAGTGGTTCGGCACCTCGCCCAAGTAACCGGCACCGTGGAAGGGACAGACGGATCGGGAGAGCAGGGTGGACCGCCCTGCTCTCTTTGTATGGGGAACCGAATGGCGGGGCGCCGGGTCCGTTTCTACCGGCGGACCGACCCGGTGAAGCTATCAGGACCGAAAGAAGGGTGATCCATGGGCACCGGCTTCGAATTCAACTTTGACGTCATCTGGGCATCGATTCCCATCCTCCTGACCGGGGTGAAACTGACCATCTTCATCACGGCCGTCGGCCTCCTGGTGGGCTTTGTTCTGGGCACCACATCGGGGCTGATGAAGATCTCCCGGAACCTGCTCATCCGCAAACTGGCCGGAGCCTACATCGAGAGCATCCGGGGCACCCCCATCATGGTCCAGGTGATGTTCATCTACTTCGGCCTTCCCCTGGCCCTGGGGATGCGGATCCCGCCGGTGGTGGCGGGCATCACCGCCATCGGCATCAACTCCGGGGCCTACATCGCCGAGATCGTCCGGGGGGCCTTCCAGTCCATCGAAAGGGGACAGACCGAGGCCGGACGCTCCATCGGGCTGACCCATTTCCAGACCATGTACTATGTGATCTGGCCCCAGGCGTTCAAGCGCATGATTCCGCCGCTGGGCAATCAGTTCATCATCAGTCTCAAGGATACCTCCCTGCTGGTGGTGGTGGGGGTCGGCGAGCTGACCCGGACGGGTCAGGAGATCATCGCCGCCAACTTTCGGGCTTTCGAGATCTGGCTGACGGTGGCGGTGATGTACTTCATTATGACCATGTCCATCGCCAAGGTGTTGAACGTCATCGAACGGAGACTGGAGATCTCATCATGATCGAGATTCGGCGGCTCGGCAAAAGCTTCGGAAGCCTGGAGGTCCTGCGGGACATCGATCTCAATGTCTCGGCCGGAGAGGTGACCGTCATCATGGGGCCGAGCGGCTCCGGCAAGAGCACCCTGCTCCGGTGTATCAACCGGCTGGAGGAGATCACCTCGGGGACCGTCATCGTGGACGGCTACGATGTCATGGACAAAAAGACGGATCTCAACTTCATCCGCACCGAGGCGGGAATGGTCTTCCAGCAGTTCAACCTCTTTCCCCACATGACCGCCCTGGGAAACGTCACATTGGGTCCCCTAAAGGTACGGAAAATCTCCCGGAAGGAGGCCGAGAAGCTCGGCAGGGACCTCCTGGAAAAGGTGGGACTGAAGGACAAGGCCGACACCTATCCGGACCACCTGAGCGGCGGACAGAAGCAGCGGGTGGCCATCGCCCGATCCCTCGCCCTCAAACCCAAGGTGCTCCTGTTCGACGAGCCCACCAGCGCCCTCGACCCCGAGCTGGTCGGCGAGGTCCTCGACGTGATGAAACAGCTGGGCCGCGAGGGGATGACCATGGTGGTGGTCACCCATGAGATGGGCTTCGCCCGGGAGGTGGCCGACCGGGTCATCTTCATGGACGAAGGGATGATCGTCGAGGAGGGGACCCCCCAGGAGATCTTCACCAATCCCCGGCATGAAAGAACCCGGAGTTTTCTGGGGAAGGTGATCTGAAAGATCCCTGTGCGGAACCCTCAAAGCCGGCGCCATGGCGGAGCGAGCCTCATTGTCCGAATCCACCACCCTGCACCAAGAGCTTCAACGGAAGCTG
>CAYSLC010000425.1:0-2469 GCA_964431545.1 uncultured Desulfobacteraceae bacterium
CATGGGCGGCGTCGGCATTGTGGTGGCGGCGGTGCTGATCACCGATTACATGGTCAACCGGATCCGCCGATCCGACGCCCGGAAGGAGGAAGTGGAGGGGCAGTTGATCCGGGCCCATCGTCTCGCGGAGCTGGGGGAGATGGCCGCCGGATTCGCCCACGAGATCAACAACCCCCTCCAGATCGTCAAGAGCGAGGGGGCCCTCATGGAGATGAACCTGGCCGATCTGGCGGAAAGGGAGGGGATCGGCGGGGCCCCGGAGATGGCCGAGATCCGCGATTCCATGAACCAGATCCAGCTCCAGCTCAACCGGTGCGCCGGCATCACCCAAGCCATTCTCAAATTCGGCCGGCAGGGCGAGGCTGCGGCCCGGGAAGTGGACCTCCGTCGCTTCGTCCCCGAAGTGATCGGGATGGTGGCCAAAAAGGCGAGCGTCGGCGGCATCGATCTGAAACAGGAGACCGCCCCGGATACGCCCGGCGTCCGCGTGGATCCGGGCCAGCTCCAGCAGGTTTTGCTCAATCTCCTCAACAACGCCATGGACGCCATCGCGGAACGCCACGGCCCGAAGGGCGGTGAGCTGACGGTGTCCGTGGGGCCGGGGCGCGGCGGCAAGGCCGAAATCCGGGTCGCCGACAACGGGTGCGGTATCAGCGCCGGGAACCAGGCCAAAATTTTCTCGCCCTTTTTCACCACCAAGCCGGTGGGAAAGGGGACGGGGCTGGGGCTTTCGGTCTGCCACGGCATCGTCGGCAACATGGGCGGGACCATCGACATGGAGAGCGCGCCGGGAAAGGGAACGGTCTTCACGGTCCGGATCCCCGCCATTTGATCGATCATCAACCCAAAAGAACGAAGGGAGTCAACCCCATGGAAAAGATGAAACTGATGCTGGTGGACGACGAGGAGCGGTTCCTCTCCACCACCCAGAAACTGCTGACCCGGAAAGGCTTTTCGGTGGAAACCGCCGGCGGCGGGGCCGAGGCCCTGGAAAAGCTGGAAAAAGGGACGGTCCACGTGGTGATCCTGGACGTCAAGATGCCCGGAATGGACGGCATCGAGACCCTCCGGCAGATCAAACAGCGGTTTCCCCTGGTGGAGGTGATCATGCTCACCGGCCACGCCACGGTGGAGTCGGCCGTCGACGGCCTCAAATCGGGCGCCACCGATTACCTCATGAAGCCGACGGACATCGACGATCTCGTGGCCAAGGCCGAAGAGGCCTTCGAGAAACGGCGGCGGCTGGAGGAGAAGATCCGGCTGGCCCAGAGCAAGCGGTACATGAAATCCCCCCGGGAGATCCTCAAGTCCGCCGATGCAGCGGTCAAACAGTGATCCCGGCCGCCGGAAAACCGGCGCCGGGCGATGGATAAGGAGACATCGAGATGGCAGAGAAAATCAGCGTCCTGATGGTGGACGACGAGGCCCAGTTCCGGGAGACCACCGCCAAGATCCTCCGTAAACGGGGGTTCGACGCCGCCATGGCCGAAAGCGGCGAGGCGGCGGTGGAGATCCTTCAAAAGACGCCCAAAGACGTGGTGGTGCTCGACATCAAGATGCCCGGCATCGACGGCCACGAGGCCCTTTCCCGGATCAAGGCGATCCGGCCCGAGACCCAGGTGATCATGCTCACCGGCCACGGCGCCGAGGAATCGGCCCGGGAGGCCCTCCAGCGGGGCGCCTTCGACTACCTCACCAAACCCTGCGACATCGACCTGCTGGCCCTCAAGATCACCGACGCCCATAAGCACCGGGGCGGCCGGGAGAAGGCGGCCGTCACCGAAAAGCAGGCCCGGGATATCATGATCCACATCGACGATTACACCACCCTCACCGGGGAGAAGACCGTCAGGGAGGCCATCGCAAAGCTGTTTAGCTCCTTTGCCGGGTTCATCTCCACGGGCCGGGTGATGGAGACCGGCCACCGGTCGATCCTGGTCTTCGACAAAGAGGGCGACCTGTCGGGGTTCCTGAGCATCCAGGACCTCATCCGGGCCGTCCGGCCCGACTATCTCTCGGCGCCAAAGCCCAGCATGGCCGACAGCATCCACTATTCGGCCCTTTTCTGGTCGGGGCTCTTCACCTCCCGCACATGGGAACTGGGCAAAAAGCGGGTGGGGGAGATCCTTTCCGATCCGGCGGTGAGCGTGGCCGAAGATGCCAATCTCATGGAACTGGCCCATCTTCTCCACGAGGAGGGGCTGCGCCGGGTGGTGGTGCGGGACAAGGCGGATCGGGTGATCGGCGTCGTCCGGGAGCAGGAACTCTTTTTCGAGATGGCCAACATTTTATTGTAGCGCCGGCGGACCGGATGCCGTGAAACGGCAAGGAGACCGAAATGGAAAAAAAGACAAAGAAAAAGGTCACCGGGTACGACAAATACATCAACTGGAAGGTGTTTGCGGTTCCGGTGACCCTGCTGTTCGTCATTTTGCTGATGCCCACGCCCTATGGCATGAAGGACGTGGG
>CAYSLC010000426.1:0-2451 GCA_964431545.1 uncultured Desulfobacteraceae bacterium
ACCGGCGGATCCACCCATTGACCCCGCTTCCATAGCCGGGTTCATGGGACGGCCGGCCTCGGGGGGCGGGACAGGGGGAAGGGGGCGTCCCCATTTTTTACATTAATTCTCCGGTAAGATCGATTCCGGAATTGAAACCGGGGATCGAATATGGTATGTTGGGAAACCATATGGCCGGTATGGAATGGCCGGTTATCAACAGACGATTCTCCAAAGGAAAGGGAGACCATGACCCAAGACGCAGCGCTCGATATTCTCAAGCAGGCCATCCTCCTGGAAAAACGGGGGATGGCGTTCTACCGCAAGATCGCCGAAGAGACGGAAAACAGCGCCGTGGAGTGCTTTTTCAGGATGATGGCCGACGAGGAGGGGAAGCACATCACCATCCTGTCGGATCAGTTCAAGGCCTACCAGGCCGACCGTCGATTCTCCCCCGGACAATACGATCACGGGGAGTCGAGCGAGGCATCGGCCCAGGTCCTCGGCCAGGAGATCCGGGAGAAGATCGCCTCGGCCGAGTTCGAAGCGGCGGCCATCTCGGCGGCGGTGGCCATGGAGCAGCGTTCCGTGGACCTCTACACCCAACGCGCCGAGGCCGCCGACGACCCCGGGGAAAAGGCCCTCTACCGGTGGCTCTCCCAATGGGAGCGGGAGCATCTCAACACTTTGATCGAGATGGACCGGGAACTGACCGAGAAGATCTGGCATGACCAGGGCTTCTGGCCCTTTTAGGTTCCGCGCCGGAGCCGCCGTCACCCCCAAACCAAGCAACCCAACAAAGGAAAGGAAACCCACCCATGAGCAAGACCGAGGAACACCTGAAGGAGGCATTCGCCGGCGAGTCCCAGGCCAACCGGAAGTATCTCGCCTTCGCCAAGAAGGCGGAGCGGGAGGGGCACGCCCAGGTGGCCAAGCTCTTCCGGGCCGCCGCCGAGGCGGAGACGGTCCACGCCCATGCCCACCTGCGCGCCCTCAAGGGCATCGGCACCACGGAGGAGAACCTCAAGGAGGCCGTCTCCGGGGAGACCTACGAGTTCAAGAGCATGTACCCGCCCATGATCGAGCAGGCCAAGGCGGACGGCGACACCGTGGCGGAGCGCAGCTTCGACTACGCCAATCAGGTGGAGAAAGTCCACGCGAATCTCTACCAGAAGGCCATGGACAACCTCGGCAGCCTGGAGGAGGTGGACTATTACGTCTGCTCCGTCTGCGGCTACACCTGCGAGAGCGAGGCCCCGGACACCTGCCCGGTCTGCAAGGCCAAGGCCTCCGCGTTCTTCAAGGTCGATTAACCGTTGCGCCGGGGGCTGGGTCGACTGGCCCCCGGACGGTTTCCACTCCCAAGGAGATCCCTTCCCATGAAAATCCTATCCGTGACAGCAGCGGCGCTGTTCCTTGTCGTCGGCATCGCCTTCGGCCCCGTTTCCGCGTCCGAGGAGCCGGCCGCGCCGGAAGAGCGGACCATCGATACGTACGGAGAGTCATACGCCGCCGAGGAGACCGCCGAGACCTACGACGAATATGAAGCCCCCGCATACGAGGAGCCGGAGTATACCGAAGAGATGACGGACGACCCGTCGGAGACATGGACGGGGGACGATGGGACCCAGCCGGAACAGCCCCCCGTGAAACGGCGGGCCGGGGCCGTGGCCGGGGACACGGAACCGGACCCCTATGGGAACGACGCCGATGAGACCTACGGGGAGACGGACGAACCCGCCCCGGGCGAGGAGGGGTACGACGACACCTGGCAGGAGCCGCCGGACCCCCTGGAGACGGGCGAATACTTCGGCCTCGACCCGTGGGAGGGGCAGGATCCGGAGCAGACGGGGGCGGGTGACTGACGGCAAAAGATGGAACGACCGAACAACATCACCGAACTGAAACGACTCAGCGTAGCCGAGCGGATTCTGATCGTCCAGGAACTCTGGGACAGCATCGCGGCTGATCATGAACAATTGGAACTGACCGACGAGCAACGGGATGAATTGGATCGAAGGCTGTCGGATTACAAGCTGCACCCTGAGGAAGGCTTCACCTGGGAGGAGGTCAAGGACGCCATCAGAAAGTCCAAATGATGGAGGTCCGGTTTCGGAAAGCCGCGCGTGCTGAAATCGAGGAAGCGTACCAATGGTACGAAGACCAGCGGATCGGACTGGGTGAAGATTTTCTCCTCTGCCTGGAAGAGGCGGTCGAAAAGGTGGTTCGGGACCCCGAACTCTATCCGGTCGTTCATAAAAATATCAGAAGAGCGATGGTTCGTCGTTTTCCCTATGGGATTTACTGCTTTTGCGAAGAATGGAAACTGGTCGTCATCGCTGTTTTCCACGGCAAAAGGGCGCCCCGGATTTGGAAAAACCGCCTGTAGTCCTCCACCACTTTTTGTTGTGACTCCCGAACAAAAAGGAGTGCGAAAATTTCGTTTTTCGCACTAAAAAAGGGGAACAGCCC
>CAYSLC010000427.1:0-2444 GCA_964431545.1 uncultured Desulfobacteraceae bacterium
GCCTCCATCATGTGGTAGCCGGAGATGGAGATGGTGTTGAACTTGGGCATGTTCTGGGAGCAGTACCCGATGATGTCGGAGACGATCCGCATGGAGGGCTCCGGCGGGTAGATGTAGGTGTTCCGGGTCAGGTACTCCTTGAGGATGTCGTTCTGGATGGTGCCGGTGAGCTGCTCCTGCTTGACCCCCTGCTCCTCGGCGGCGACGATGTACCCGGCCATGATGGGGAGGACCGCGCCGTTCATGGTCATGGAGACGGACATCTGATCCAGGGGGATCTGGTCGAAGAGGATCTTCATGTCCTCGATGGAATCGACGGCCACCCCCGCCTTGCCCACGTCGCCGGAGACCCTTGGATGGTCGGAGTCGTACCCTCTATGGGTGGCCAGGTCGAAGGCGACGGAGAGCCCTTTTTGACCCGCGGCCAGGTTCCGGCGATAGAAGGCGTTCGACTCCCGGGCCGTGGAGAAGCCGGCGTACTGCCGGATGGTCCAGGGCCGCCCGGCGTACATGGTGGCCATGGGGCCGCGCACGTAGGGGGGCATCCCCGGCAGGGTGTTGACCGTTTCCAGGTTCTGGATGTCCTCGTAGGTGTAGAGGGGCTTGATCTCCACCCCCTCGGGGGATCGCCACTTGAGCGCGTCCGGGCTCTTGCCCTTCATCTGCTTGGTGGCCAGCTCTTCCCATTCTTTGTATTTCGGATGTTCCGCCATCTGTCTATGCTCCTTCCTCGATCACATTCCGGAAAAAATTATCGTTCCCTCGATCCCGGCGCGGGGATCCCTCTTTTTATCTTGTTAGTCGCGCTGGCACAGCTCCACCAGCACCCCGTTGGTCGCCTTGGGGTGCAAAAAGGCGATCTTGGCGCCGCCGGCGCCGATCCTCGGAGTCTCGTCGATGAGTTTGATCCCCTTCTCCTTGAGTTCCGCCAACGCCTCGTCGATGTTCTCCACCCGGAAGGCGACATGCTGGAACCCGGCCCCCTTCTTCTCGATGAACTTGGCCACCGGCCCGTCCGGGGCGGTGGACTCCAGAAGCTCCACCTCGCTCTCCCCCACGGGGAAGAAGGCGGTGGTCACCTTCTGTTCGGCCACGGTCTCC
This sequence comes from uncultured Desulfobacteraceae bacterium, assembly GCA_964431545.1. Lineage (GTDB taxonomy): Bacteria > Desulfobacterota > Desulfobacteria > Desulfobacterales > JAABSP01 > CAYSLC01. The sequence continues at coordinate 1,102 of CAYSLC010000427.1, forward strand.
GAGCCCTCGAAGGGGAGGCCCAGGACGTCGGACCAGAAGTTCTTGCCCTCGTCGATGCTGTTGACGGCGATGCCCAGATGGTCGATCTTGAGTACTTTCATTTCGGTTTTTCCTCCTCGCTGCAAAATTGTATTTTCAAACCTCTATCGATTGAACCTTAAACATTCTCCAACAACGGCGAAGGACGCCCCGCCCGCGCCCCGGACGGACCGCCGTCCGCCGGAAATCACCCCGTTTCGGGCCGCCGCGTCGATTCCGGCGGCTCCGGATTGGCGATGGCCCGCCAGACCATCTCGAACATCACGTTGGCCTCCCCGCTGAGACTCCCCTCCGCCCCCCGGGAGATCCACATGAAGAAGCTGCGCTGGACGAACCCCATCATGAAGTCGAGGAGAACGCCGGCCCGCACCGAGGGGTTGAGGATCCCCTGTTTCTGCCCCTGGCGCAGGGCGTCCAGGAAGAGGTTGATCATCTTTCTCTGCTGGAAGGTCTCGTCCGCCATCCAGGTCTGCATGGGCAGGGTCATGAAGATGATCCGCCCCAGACCGGGGTTCTGTTCGTAATAGTCGAGCTGGAGCCAGAAGACCTTCCGGAGCTTCTCCTTGAGGTTCTCGATCCCCTTGAGATGGTCGGTGATCCGCTCGGTGAGCTTCCCCAGCCAGATGTCCACGAAGGCGAAAAGGAGCCCCTCCTTGCTGCCGTAGTAGCTGTAGATGGTGGAGAAGCTCACCCCGGCCTTCTTGGCCACGGCCCGGATGTTGGCCTTGTGGAAGTCGGAGCTGGAGAAGATCTCCATCACCGCCGCCTCCAGCCGCCGGTGGGCCTCGGGGCTCAGCTTGTTGTGAACATTGTTACGCTGAATCTCCTTCAGCGATTTGATCGCGTTCGCCAAAAACTTCCAACCATTCTATTTCAAAGGTTTTCCGGGCCAATGTCCCGGACAGCCGGCGGCCGCGCCAATTCCGGACGTTGGAAAATGGTTTCGACGGAAAAAGCGCCGATAAACACTGTCTATTTCAAGCCCGGCCGCCATAAGGTTCATGGGTTCCCTTTCCATTTCAGAACAATGTTACTAATAAATGCGGGAGGGGATGTCAAGAGGTAACCGCGGATTGAACCGCGGATGATCGTGATGGGTGTGATGGGCTATGATGGGGGGGTGATCGAGGCTCATTGTCTGAACCGCTGATTATCATGATGGGTATGATGGGCTGTGATGGCGGGGGGTGGTTTCGGGAGTATTCCTGGGTAGCCGATCCGTTTCTTTTTCGGGGGAATGGATCGGCGCGGCTCATTGTCTGAACCGCTGATTATCGTGATGGGTATGATGGGCTATGATGATG
>CAYSLC010000428.1:0-2409 GCA_964431545.1 uncultured Desulfobacteraceae bacterium
TGGCGGAGATCTGCGACCGGGTGGCGGTGATGTACGCCGGCAAGATCGTGGAGTCGGCCCCTGTGGGACCCATCTTCCGGAATCCGCGCCACCCTTATACGGAAGGGCTCATGGCCGCCATCCCCGGCCGGATGAAACGCGGCGACGACCCCGAGACGATCCCCGGCGTGGTGTCGGATCTGATCCATCCGCCCGACGGGTGCCGGTTCCATCCCCGCTGCCCCCTGGCCGGAGAGATCTGCCGGGTGGACGAACCACCCCTGACCGGCCGCGACGACCACCGCCTGCTGGCCTGCCACATGAGATGATCCCGATGACATCCGATCCGACCCCGAATCCCCTGCTCCGCGCCATCGACCTGACCAAGCACTTCCGCACCCCCGGCGGACCCGTCCGGGCGGTGGACGGCGTCTCCTTCGACATCGGCGCCGGCGAGACCGTGGGACTGGTGGGGGAATCGGGGTGCGGCAAATCGACCGTGGGCCGGACGATTCTCAAACTCATCGAACCCACCGCCGGCCAACTGCTTTTCATGGGACAGGATATCTTCCAGCTCGATCGGAAAGCGCGGCGGGCAATGCGCCGGGAAATGGGCATCGTCTTCCAGGATCCCTACTCGGCCCTCAACCCGCGCATGAAGGTCCACCGGATCGTGGGGGAACCCCTCAAAACCCACCACCGGATGACCCGCGCCGAACGGCGGGAACGGGTCATGGGCCTGCTGGAGAGCGTCGGCCTCAAAGCCGAGCACGCCGACCGGTTCCCCCACCAGTTCAGCGGCGGCCAGCGCCAGCGGATCGCCATCGCCCGGTCCCTGGCCCTCAACCCCCGGTTCCTGATCTTCGACGAACCCACCTCGGCCCTGGACGTCTCGGTCCAGGCCCAGGTGCTGAAACTCATCCGCGACCTCCAGCGGAACAAAGGCCTCGCCTACCTCTTCATCACCCACGACCTCCATGTGGTCCACCTCATCGCCGACCGGATCATCGTCATGTACCTGGGCCGGCTGGTGGAAACCGGCCCCGTCGAAGCGGTGTTCAGCCATCCCCTCCACCCCTACACCCGGGCCCTGCTGGCCGCCGTGCCGGTTCCCGACCCCGAGGCCCGGGGCGAGCGCATCCTGCTGGAGGGCGAAACGCCCTCCCCCATCGATCTCCCGGTTGGGTGCCGGTTCCATACACGGTGCCCGCTGGTGGAGGCGGTGTGCAGGAACGAGGAGCCGGCGTTGCGGGAGATGGGGGGTGGGCGGCGGGCGGCGTGTCATTTGGCTTGAATCGTCTCCGAGGAATGAGCACTTTCAGAAAGCCTGTCGATAGCCGGATGGCAACGAGCGCCCTTTAGGGCGGTTTCTTTATTTGCCGGGGGATTTATTCCCCGGCTGGCGGCTTGAAGCCTTCTTGTCTGGCAGCCGATGATTCCCTATCATTAATTCCCTGGCGGCGATGCCGGGGATTAAAACCCCCGGCAAAAAGGGGAAGCCCCCTGAAGGGGGCTCGAAACGCCCGAGCTAAAAACAATCTTCTGAAAAATGGAGGTGCGAAATGACCCAACCCATCGGCTTCGCCGGCGTCCAAATGAAAGTTCGGAAGTACGGCGACAACCTGGAGGCCATGACCTCATGGCTCAAAGCCATCAAACGGAACCATCCCTCTGTGGAAATGGTCCTTTTCAGCGAACTCTGCCCTTACGGCAACCGCCCCGATCTGGCCGGCCCCATACCCGGCGACGCGACCGATGCCCTGTGCCAAATGGCCAAAAGTTTCGACCTTTGGCTGATCCCCGGTTCCCTCTATGAATCGGCGGCCGGAAGCGGCTACTACAACACAGCCCCGGTGATCGACCCGGATGGGAAGATCGTCTCCCTTTACCGGAAAATGTTCCCCTGGCGGCCCCGGGAAAAGAGTCTCGCCGGAGACGCGCCCTGCGTTTTCGAGATCCCCGGCCGCCTCCGGGTGGGCGTCTGCATCTGCTACGATCAATGGTTCCCCGAAGTGGCCCGCCAGTTGGTCTGGATGGGGGCCGACGTCATTCTCAATCCCACCATGACCACAACGCCGGACCGGAATCTGGAGCTGGTCCTGGCCCGGGCCAACGCCATCGCCAACCAGGTCTATTTCTTCAGCGTCAACGGCGTCGGCGACGGCGGCAATGGCGCGTCGGTCCTTGTGGACCCCGAGGGCGAACCGATGGCCCAGGCCGATGATGGTGAAACCGTGCTTTTCGCCGAGATCGATCCGGATCTCGTGGCCCGTGTGCGGGAGAACGGAACGCTGGGGCTGTGCCAGGTGCTCAAGAGCTACCGCGACGGGGGATTCCGGTTCCCCTGCCATGAGGAGGGACCGAAAGCGGGGGAGGGATTTCGGCGGTTGGGGCCCATCATTGATGGAATACCGGCCAATAGTGTATAAT
>CAYSLC010000429.1:0-2409 GCA_964431545.1 uncultured Desulfobacteraceae bacterium
CGGGTTTACCGACCGGTCCCCCCGAATGCCCGAGGGCTCGGAACCATGGAAAAAAACGAAATCACGACGGTGAGCGGTTCTCCGGCGGACACCCAAGCGCTGGGAAAACGGTTGGGAAAGACACTGACCGCCGGTGATGTCGTGCTTTTGTTCGGCGACCTCGGCGGCGGAAAAACCGTTTTCGTAAAAGGAATCGCCGAGGGACTCAATGTTTCGCCGGCGGTGAACGTTTCCAGCCCCACCTATTCCCTGTTGCACATCTACCCGGGGGATATCCCCTTGCATCACGCCGATCTTTACCGGTTGACCGGTCCCGACGATGCGGCGGCGATCGGTCTCTATGAGATCCTGGAGGGAGACGGGGCGACGGTGGTGGAGTGGGCCGAACGGCTGGAAGACGACCTCCCCCCGCGGTACATTGCGGTGGTTTTTGAAATTCTCGGCGAGGTCAGCCGGAAAATCCGAATTCATACTGATCGTCCGATATAGTTTGCCCCTGCCGCGATATTCGGGCGTTTCCCGCCTCGCCGCCGCCGCCGCGGTCGAAAAAATAAGTAAAAAGCCGTTGACGAAAGGTCGAATATCATCTATGGGTTTATTAATACCGTTTCTGAATGATATTCAGTAAATCCATTTAGGCTCATATTCTGGATTTTTGCTTTGGAAAGCGAGGCGGAAGAATTGGAAGCTGTGGCAAATGATGCCGCCGGTGAAGAAACCCCCCTGTTGGAACTGGTCGATGTCAGCATGACCTTCGGGAAGGTGCGGGCGCTAAAAGGGGTGAATTTGACGGTTCGGAAGGGGGAAATCCATTCCGTAATCGGTCCCAACGGGGCGGGCAAGACGGTGATGATGAATTGCATCAGCGGATTATACCGGCCGCAACAGGGCGAAATCCGCTACCGGGGGAATTTGATCAACAATCTACGCACGCATCGCCGCTCCCGTATGGGAATCGCGCGCACCTTTCAAAAAGTGGAGGTGTTCGGCGGCATGAGCGTACTGGACAACATCCGGCTAGGTCGACACATTCATTATTCGTCGGGGATACTGGCGGGGGCATTTTATTACGGGAAAACCGCCCGGGAGGAGATCGAACACCGGCGGTTCATCGAAGAGGAGATCATCGATCTGCTGGAGATCGAACATATCAGGCACAAGCCGGTGGGGATGCTTGCCTACGGTCTTCAAAAACGGGTGGAGCTGGCCCGCGCCCTGGCCCTGGAACCGGAGCTGTTGATTCTGGATGAACCTTTGGCCGGGTTGAATCTGGAAGAGGTCGAGGACATGGCCCGGTTTATCCTGGATATCAACGAGGAGGAGCGCTGGCGGGTGACCTGCCTCCTCGTGGAACATGATATGGGCGTGGTGATGGATTTGTCCAACCGCATCTTTGTGCTCAATTTCGGCATGATGATCACCGACGGACCGCCGGCGGAAATTCAACAACACCCCGATGTGATCAAGGCGTATCTCGGCGAGGAAGACCTCTACTCAACAAGGCGGTAGAACAAAAGGCGTTGATTCACGGATGATGGAGATCACCAAAGAACTGACGATCCCGAAACTGTTTGTTTCAAGGACCCGGCAATTCGGCGACAACCGCGTCGCCATGCGGGAAAAAGACTACGGCATCTGGCGCCCCTTTACCTGGAAAGACTATTTTGAAAAAGTGAAATATGTCGCCCTGGGGCTTTTGCGGCTGGGGCTGACCGAGGGGGACAGGGTCTCGCTGATCGGCAACAACCGGCCCGAGGGGCTGTGGGCCGAAATGGGCGTTTTGTGCGCCCGGGGGGTGGGGGTGTGGCTGTTCCAAGACTGCCTCATCGATGAGGTGAAATATATCCTCAATCACTCCGATACCACTTTTTTGTTCGGGGAAGGGCAGGAAGAGGTCGACAAGGCCCTGTCCGTTATGGATGAGTGCCCCCGCCTGAAAAAGATCATCTGGGACGATCCCAAGGGGATGCGCAACTACGATGAGGACTGCCTGTTGTCCTTCGAGGAGCTTCTCCGGTTGGGGCGCGAGCACGAACGGGAACATCCCGGTCTTTTCGACGAGATGATTGAAAAAGGCGAAGGCGGGGAGGTGGCCTTGTTGTTCTATACCTCCGGCACCACCGCTCTGCCCAAAGGCGCGCTGCTCTCCCATCACAACATGCTTTCGATGGGAAAAAACCTCATGGCCTTGGATCCGCTGGAGGAGACCGACGATTACGTCTCTTTCCTACCCTTCGCCTGGATCGGGGAGCAGATGATGTCCATCTCATGCGGACTTCAGATCGGTTTTACCCTGAATTTTCCCGAATCCCCCGAAACCGCCGGCGAGAACATCCGGGAGATCGGCCCCCACGTGATGTTCGCGCCTCCCCGGATGTACGAGCAAATGACCCGGACGGTTCAGGTGAA
>CAYSLC010000430.1:0-2402 GCA_964431545.1 uncultured Desulfobacteraceae bacterium
ACCTTCTCCGGCGCCCCCTGGGCCACGATCCGGCCGCCGGCGTTGCCCCCTTCGGGCCCCAGGTCGATGATCCAGTCGGCGGTCTTGATGACGTCGAGGTTATGTTCGATGACCACCACCGTGTTGCCCGCGTCCACCAGCCGGTGGAGGACGGCGAGGAGCATCCGGATGTCCTGGAAATGGAGGCCGGTGGTGGGTTCGTCGAGGATGTAGAGGGTCCGCCCCGTGGACCGCTTGGCCAGCTCCCGGGAGAGCTTGATCCGCTGGGCCTCGCCGCCGGAGAGCGTCGTGGCCGACTGGCCCAGCTTGATGTATCCCAGGCCCACGTCCATGAGGGTGTCGAGGATCGCCCGGATGTCTGGAAATTTCGCGAAGAGTTCCCGGGCCTGGCGCACCGACAGGTCGAGGATGTCGGCGATGGAGTGGCCCCGGAACCGGACCTCCAGGGTGGCGTCGTTGAACCGCCGGCCTTTGCAGGTCTCGCAGGGGACGTAGACATCGGCCAGAAAGTGCATCTCCACCTTGATGTAGCCGTCCCCCCCGCACGCCTCGCACCGTCCCCCTTTGACGTTGAAGGAGAACCGCCCCTTCTTGTACCCCCTTGCCCGGGCCTCCGGCAGCTCCGCGAAGAGCCCCCGGATGGGATCGAAGACCTTGGTGTAGGTGGCCGGATTGCTCCTCGGGGTCCGGCCGATCGCCTTCTGGTCGATGTTGATCACCTTGTCCAGGTGCTCCAGCCCGTCGATTTTCCCGTGCTTGCCCACCTCCAGGGTCGATCCGTGGAGGTGGCGGGCCAGGGCTGGATAGAGGATCTGGTTGATGAGGGTCGACTTGCCCGCCCCGGAGACGCCGGTGACCGCCACCAGCAGGCCCAGGGGGATCTTGGCGGTGATCCGGGCCAGGTTGTTCTGGGCCACCTTCCGGATCACGGCCCAACGGTCGCCCGCCGACCGCGGGGATCGTCGTTTCTCCGGCACGGCGATGGTCTCCTCCCCCTTGAGGAACCGTCCGGTGACCGAGACCGGATCCTCTTGGATCTCCTCGGGGGTCCCCTGGGCCACGATCTGTCCGCCCAGCAGCCCCGCGCCGGGGCCGATGTCCACGATCCAGTCGGCCGAAGCCATGGTCTCCCGGTCGTGCTCGATGACGATGAGGGTGTTGCCGATGTCCCGGAGGTGGCGCAGGGTCTCCAGGAGCTTGATGTTGTCCCGCTGGTGGAGGCCGATGGAGGGCTCGTCCAGGATGTAGAGGACCCCGGTCAGCTCCGACCCCACCTGGGAGGCGAGGCGGATCCGCTGGGATTCGCCGCCGGACAGGGTCGGGCCGTTCCGGTTGAGGGAGAGGTAGTCGAGCCCCACGTTGAGGAGGAACCGGAGCCGGTTCCGGATCTCCTTCAACAGCTCCTCGGCAATGAGCCGTTGATTCCCGGTCAACGCCAGACCGGCGAGGAAGTCGTGGGCCTCCCGGATGGTCATGGCGCACAGCGCCATGATCGACAGCCCCCCCACCCGGATGTGGAGGACCTCCGGCTTGAGGCGCAGCCCGTGGCACGCCCCGCAGGTGGCCGACGACATGAAGGCGGCGTACCACTTCTTCTGGCTCTCCGACTGGGTCTGGTGGTACCGCCGCATCAGGGTGTTGATCAGCCCCTCCCAGGACATGGTGATGTCGCCGTGGATCTTCTCCGAATCCCACCGGACCGTCATCTCCCGGCCCCCGGCCCCGAACAGGAGGAGGTCCCGGTGTTTTTTGGGCATCCGGTTCCAGGCCAGGTCGAGATCGATCCCCCACTGGGCCTCCATGGCCTCGATCTGGCGCCCGGACCAGGAGCTGTTCCCGGTCCCGGAGCGGGAGAACAGGTTCCGCCAGGGGACCACCGCGCCCTGCCGGATGGAGAGAGACTTGTCGGGGATGATCTTGTCCTCGTCCATGGAGAGCCGGCTGCCGATGCCGTTGCACTCCGGGCACATGCCCAAAGGGGAGTTGAAGGAGAAGAGCGGCGGGTCGAGTTCCGGGTAGGCGATGCCGCAGCAGGACCGGGCCTCGCTCATCCAGAGATCCTCCCGATCCACCACGTGGACGATGAGCCGCCCCTTTCCCAGCTTCAGGGCGGTCTCCACCGAGTCGGTGAGCCGGGTCCGGAAGGCGTCGCCCCCGGTGATCTTGAGCCGGTCCACCACCGCCTCGATGTTGTGCTTCTTATGCCGCGCCAGGCCGTGGACCGAGGTTAGGTCCTGGATCACGCCGTTTACCCGGACCCGGGCGTACCCCTCGTTGCGGAGGTCCTGGAGCAGCTCCCGGTGCTCCCCCTTCCGGTTCTCCACCAGAGGGGCGAGGATCAGGACCTTGGAGCCGGGGGGGATCTCCAGGATCCGGTCGACCATGGACTGGGCATCGCCCCG
>CAYSLC010000431.1:0-2383 GCA_964431545.1 uncultured Desulfobacteraceae bacterium
CTGCGTTAATCTGCGTAATCCGCGGATAGAATAGCTTGTGTATAACGATGAGGGCTCCGCCCCGGTCTGGTATGTTTCGCCCCTTCGGGGCTGGGTCGCTCTGGTGGGTGGCGCTCCAGGGAATCGTTCTCCCTGGCCCTTTCGGTCCCATTGGTCCTTTAGGTCCTTTAAGGTCCCTTCCCCAAGGCGCCACCACACCCCAAAGCCCGGTCCCCAATCAACCAAAATACACACTATCCCCCATTTTGCCGGCGGTCTCGGGGCGATAAAATGAAATCGAGGCGATCAACGAGAATTACCGCCGCTGCATCGAAATGCTCAACTTTCAAATCGAGGAGACGGCCGCATGAAAATTGTTCAGGATTTGCCCCGGAAGGTTGACGAGATCGAAAACGCATGGATTCCCATGGCCGACGGGGTTCGGCTGGCGGCCCGGATCTGGCTGCCCGGGGGCGCCGAGGATGAGCCGGTCCCGGCCATCCTGGAGTACATCCCCTATCGGAAGCGGGACCACACCCGGAACCGGGACAACATGAACCACCGCTACTTCGCCGGGCACGGCTATGCCTGCGTCCGGGTCGATATCCGGGGCGCGGGGGACTCCGAGGGGGTCCTGACCGATGAGTATCTCCAGGGGGAGCTTGACGACGGCCTGGCGATCCTCTCCTGGATCGCCGATCAGCCCTGGTGCAACGGCCGGATCGGGATGATCGGGATTTCCTGGGGCGGCTTCAACGGACTCCAGATCGCCAGCCTGGCGCCGCCCGAGCTTCAGGCCGTGATCACCGTCTGCTCCACCGACGACCGGTATGCCGATGACGTCCATTACATGGGCGGCTGCCTTCTGGGAGACAACCTGTCCTGGGCCTCGGTGATGTTCGCCCGAAACGCCCTGCCCCCGGACCCCGAGATCGTCGGGGAAAAGTGGCGGGACCTCTGGCACCGGCGGCTGGAGGGGAGCGGGCTCTGGCTCGACAACTGGCTCCGGCATCAGCACCGGGACGACTTCTGGAAGCACGGATCGGTTTGCGAGGATTTTTCCGCGATCCGGTGTCCGGTCATGGCGGTGAGCGGGTGGGCCGACGGCTACTCCAACGCGGTTTTTCGTCTCCTGGAGGGCTTGAGCGTTCCTCGAAAGGGGCTGATCGGCCCCTGGAGCCACAAGTATCCCCATCAGGGGATGCCGGGACCGGCCATCGGCTTTCTCCAGGAAGCGCTCCGGTGGTGGGACCGATGGCTCAAGGATGAGCCCAACGGGGTCGATGAGGAGCCGATGCTCCGGGCCTGGATGCTCGACGGGATCGAGCCCCGGGCCGCCTACGATACCCGGCCGGGGCGGTGGGTGGCCGAAGGGACGTGGCCCGCCCCCGGCATCGAGCCGCTGACCTTCCGGCTCGCGCCGCGCCGCCTGGTCCCGGAGGGCGAGCCGGTGACCTCGACAACCTCGTCGCTGTCCTTCCGGTCGCCCCTCCGGCTGGGGCTCTTCGCGGGGAAGTGGTGCTCCTATGCCGCGCCCCCGGACCTCCCCGGCGACCAGCGGGAGGAGGACGGCGGCGCGCTGGTCTTTGACGGCGATCCCCTGGCGGCCGACCTCGAGATCCTCGGGGCCCCGACCATGGACCTGACCCTCGCGTCGGACCGGCCAGTGGCGATGATCGCGGTTCGGCTGTCGGACGTCCTGCCGGACGGCCAGGCCACCCGGGTCACCTACGGACTCTTGAACCTGACCCATCGGGAGAGCCACGAGCGGCCCAGCCCCCTGGAGCCCGGTAAAACCTACCGGGTCCGGGTCCGGCTCAACGACATCGCCCAGACCTTTCGCGTCGGCCACCGGTTGCGGATCTCGCTTTCGACCTCTTACTGGCCCCTGGCCTGGACGCCGCCGGAACGGACCACCCTGACCCTCAGCCTGTCGGAGAGCCGCCTGACGCTCCCGGTCCGACCCCGAGTCGATACCGATCGGGACCCGTCGCCGATCCCGACGCCCGAAGCCGCTCCGCCCGGAAGCCGGACCCAGGTCCTGCCCCCGGAGCGGGCCTGGCGGGTGGTCCGGGACCTCGCGTCGGACCGGTCCGCCCTCGAGGTGATCAACGACGACGGAACCTACCGGATCGATGATCTGGGCCTGACGGTCCGAAGCCGGATCACCGAAACCTATTCCATCGAAGACGATGATCCCGATTCGGTCAAGGGCGAGACCTACTGTCTCCGGGAGTTTCATCGGCCGGGCTGGCACACCCGGACCGTGACCCGGACGGTGCTGACGTCCTCAACGGATGCCTTCCGGATTCACGCCACCCTGGACGCCTACGAAGAAGACGACCGGATCTTTTCCCGGAACTGGCACACCACCATCCCCCGGGATCTGGTCTGATGGCCGGCG
>CAYSLC010000432.1:0-2349 GCA_964431545.1 uncultured Desulfobacteraceae bacterium
TCGTCGGCGATGAGGATCTCCGGCTTGCAGGCCAGGGCCATGGCGATCATCACCCGCTGGCGCATCCCGCCGGAGATCTGATGGGGATACTCCTTCAGCCGCTGGGCAGGCTCGGGGATCCCCACTTTGCGGAGCATCTCCAAAGAGGCGTCCCGGATGGCGTCATCCCCCATGTCCGGAAAGTGGAGCCGGAAGACCTCGCCGATCTGACGGCCGATGCGGTGGACCGGGTTGAGGGCGGTCATGGGCTCCTGGAAGATCATGGAGATCCGGTTTCCCCGGATGTGGTGCATCTCGTCGGCCGGCAGCCGGGCGATATCGACGCCGTCGAACCGGATCTCCCCCGACAGGATCCGGCCCATGGGCTTGGGCAGCAGCCGCATCACAGACAGGGCCGTGACGCTCTTTCCGCACCCCGACTCCCCCACCACCCCCAGGGTCCCGCCCCGGGGGGCTGAAAAGCTCACGTCGTCCACCGCCCGGATCCGGCCCTCCTCGGTGTCGAAGCTGGTGACCAGGTTGTCGACTTCCAGGATATTATCCAATGGGTTCAGCTTTCTTCGGGTTGCCATTGCCCCCCGGATCCCATTCCCGAATCGGGGGTAAAGGAGGAGTCCCCCTTCTCCACTGGGGGATGCCGGAGGATTTCCACGCTTCCCCCTTACTCGGCTTCCTCGGGAGGACTCTCCAGAAACGACATCTTATAGGTCTCATCCACCACCGTCACCGGCTCCAGGGGCCGGTTCCGCTTCATGGCCGATTCCGTCTCCGCCTTCATCTCCGGGTCGAGCCAGAAGAGGCCGCCGGTGGCGCTGTCGAAGGGTTCGAAGAGATCGGTGGTGCGCTGGGTGCCCGGCGGGTCCGGCAGGCGCCACCACCGCCAGTGGGCCTGGCGGACGTAGGGGACCATGAAGGTGGGCACGAAGGGGCCGATCCCGTGGACCTTCTCCTGGATCTTCAGGGAGAGGGCGATCCGCTCCGCCTCATCCAGGGAGTCGCGGTAGGTGTCGATCATCTTGTCCAATTCCGGATCGGCGGTGTTGGTGATGTTGTTGGTCTGGGGCTTGAAGGCGTTGACCGAATGCCAGTGCTCCCAGAAGCGGGGCCGCAGGGAGGTGGACCACCCCATCCAGGCCACGTCGTGCTTCTTCTCCATGATCTTCTTGAAGGCCGCCGAAGAATCGAGCTTCTGGAGGCGCAGCTCGATCCCCGCCTTCTTGGCCTCCTCCTTGAGGACCACCAGCCGGGGGGTGTGTTCGTCGCTGCTGTAGACCACCTCCACCGAATAGCGCAGATCGCCCTTCTCCCAGATCCCGTCGGAACCCCGTTTCCATCCGGAGTCGGTCATGTGCCGGTCGACCGTGTCCAGGTCGAACCGCCGGGCCCGGATGTCGGTGTTGGAATAGGGTCCGTATCCCACGTAGGGGCTCTCCAGGCGGTAGTAATCCCCCCGGAGGACCTGGTCGATCACCTTCTCGATGTTCATGGCGTGGGCGAAGGCGTACCGGACGTCCCGGTTCTCGAAGACCTTCCGGGCCTGGTTGAGCCACAGCCCCTGGGCCGACTGCTGGGTGTCGTTGAAGAACCAGATCTTGTGGATGTACCCGTTGCCCACCTCCCGGATGTTCGACTTGACGTGCCAGTACTGGGGGATGGTGATGGGGAAGGCGTCCATCTTCCCCCGCTTGAAGTGCTCCCACATCATGTTGAAGTCCCGCACCACCGAAAACTTGACGTAATCGACGTTGAACCGGTTCTTGAAATACCGCAGGTCGTTCGCCCACCAGTCCTTCTTCCGCTTGAAGATGATGTGGCGGCCCTTGCGGAAGTCGGCGATCTGGTAGGGGCCGGTGTTGGGGACGATGGACCAGTTGTATTTTTGAACGAAGTTTTCGTCCAGCTCCCCGTAGAAATGGCGGGGGATCGGACCGATGGGGATCTTGAGATGGAGGTCGGGCACGGCCTTGGTGGAGACCACGGCGAGGGTGTGGTCGTCGAAGACATCCACCCGGGCGATCTCCTCGGTGTAGTAGTCGTTGTACCAGGGGGCGATGATGTGCTCGGAGCGCATGAATTCCAGGGTATAGGCGAAATCGTCCGCCGTCACCGGCTCCCCGTCGGACCATCGGGCCTCGGGGTTGAGCTTGAAGTACATGGTCTTCTTGTCGTCGCCGTAGGCCCAGTGGGTGGCCAGCTCCGGCACGATGTTCTCGGTGTCGGGGTGGATGCCGATCAGGCTCAGCTGATTGCCCAGGATGGCGCCCCGGAAGGAGGAGTTGGAATCGGGCCCCACCACCCGGAACGTCAGGGGGAAGCTCGTGATGGCGGTGTTGAACATGCCGCCCCTTT
>CAYSLC010000433.1:0-2333 GCA_964431545.1 uncultured Desulfobacteraceae bacterium
ACCGTATCGCCCCCCTGGCACAGGTAGACCCCACCCGGAGCCTCGGGCCCCGGATCCTTTGGCAGCGGCGGATCAGGCGGAGACGGGTCCATCCCCATCCCCCGCTTCCTTGCCGCGTCCCTCGCCTTCCGCCTCGGGAAACTCCCGGAGCCGCCGGATGAGGGCCGCCACCTGATCCTGGGTCAGGTGTTTCCGGAGGGACCTGGCGATCTGCTCGGGGTCCCCGGGGAAGGCCGGGATCCGCGGCCCCTCGTCCGCCGGCTCCGGGGACTCCTCCGGGGCGATCATCAGCGTCTCCAGGGTCCCCAGCATCTTAGCCGGATAGGTCCCCTCGATCCGCATCAGGGAGATGGCCTCCTTGGCGGAGATCACCTCCTGGCCCCGGGACCGCAGGTAGGTCCGGTCGAAGACCAGCCCGTCGAACTGGTCGCACATGGCGACCACGCTCGCTTCCGAAAAGGACCTGGCCCGGGTCCGGAGATCCTCCACCAGGCTCGCCGCCAAATCCGGATCCACCGATTCCGGGGTCTGGTCGCCGATCTGGTAGGGCTCCATGGCGTCCAGGGCCAGTTCGCTCAACACTTCGGCGTTGCGCCACAGGGAGGCGAGGACCAGGGCGTCGAGGCGTTCTCCCTCGATTCCCCACAGCCGGGCCGCCGCGTACGCCAGGAGGGCACGGGAGACGGAGAGATTGTAGAACCCGGCCATGTGCTCCAGGTAGGGGATGTCGATCTCCAGGTACTCGTTGATCTTCCGCACCTCCCGGATCTGGATCCGCCCCATCCGGAGGCCCCCCATGAGGTCGGTCACCAGGGGGGGCACGTTGCCGGCGTACTCCTGGTAGAACCGGGTCTTGGGATAGATGTTCTCGAAGGGGGACTGGATCCCGTTGACCCGGTAGCCCGGCTGCATCCCCAGTCCCTTGAGGGTGATGGGGGGTCTCTCCTCCAGGATGTAGACGTGCTCCACCAGCCGCTTGGTGTTCTCGCCGATGTGGATCTCGCCGGGCGTGCCGTTGCTCTCCAGCCGGAAGGCGTAGATCACCGCCCCGCCCTGGGCGGTGTAGTCGACGCAGGTCTCGGCCCCCATCATCACCATCCGCATCCGGTCGATCTCCCGGGGGCTGGCCGGATTGGAGGTGTTGATGCCCACCCGGCACTGGAAGGCGAGGTCCTCGATGCGGATGCTCTTGCGGTCCTCGCTGGACAGGGAGTTGTGGCGGGAGGCGACGGCGGTGTAGTTGTCCTGGATCGCCTCCTGCATGAGCCGGTTGATGTTCCGGGCCGCCTCCACCAGCTTCATGGCGCAGGCGATGGCGTCGAAGGAGTGGATGGGGCTGGCCGGCGAGTAGTCCTTGGGGGTGCCGAAGATGGCCACGATCTGATCTCCGACGGTCTTGTCGAACATCCCCCGGTACTCGGCCAGGAGCTTGTGGCTCTCCCGGAAGAACTTCTTCATGAACTCGCCCATCATGGTCTCCCCCAGGATCATGTTGAGCTTGGTGTAGTTGCAGATGTCGGCCACCAGCTCCGAGGCGTAGACCAGCCCGAGCTGCTGTTTGTTGCTGCCGATGAGCCTGGAGACGCCCGGGTTTAAGCTCTCCAGTGTGTCCTCCAGCACCGTGTTGGCCCGGACCAGTCTTTCGTTGGCCTCCTCCAGCTCCGCAGTCCGCTCCCGGACCCGGGCCTCCAGCTGCTGGTTGTACTCCTTGAGCTTCCAGTCATAAGCTTGAAGGTCCTCGGACATGGTGTTGAAGGCCGCCGTGAGTTCCCCGATCTCGTCCCCGGAGGTGACCGCCACGGCGTGGCCGTACTCCCCCTCGCTGATCCGTTCGGTCTGCTCCCGGAGCCGCTGGAGCCGGAGGACGATCTTCCGGACGATGATGGTCTTGACCAGGACGGCCAACAGAACCCCGGTGAGGAAGATGGCCAAGAGGGTCAGGATGGCGGTGTTCCGGGTCCGGATGTAGGGGCCCACGTCCGACTGGACCATGAGCACGCCCACGGGGCGGCCGTCGAAGTTGTGGATGGGCTGGAATTTGGAGATGGACCCTCCTTCCCGGATCCGCGCGGCGTGGAGGGGCGCGTCCGTTTCGAGGACCTCCGTCAGGATCTCCCGCTTCGGCGGCGTGAAGGCCCCCAGGGCCTGATCCGCGGCGCAGGAGGCCACCAGGCGCGTCCCTTCGAAGAGAGCCGCGTGGACGTTCAGGTGACGACAGATGCTCCGGATGATCTCCGATCGGCCGCCGATCAGCCGCCGGACCACCACCGCGGCGACGATCTTCTCCCGCCCCCGGTCGTAGACCGGGGCGATTCCCGTGATCGCGAGGACCT
>CAYSLC010000434.1:0-2329 GCA_964431545.1 uncultured Desulfobacteraceae bacterium
G
Source organism: uncultured Desulfobacteraceae bacterium (assembly GCA_964431545.1). Taxonomy (GTDB): domain Bacteria; phylum Desulfobacterota; class Desulfobacteria; order Desulfobacterales; family JAABSP01; genus CAYSLC01. Next base: position 2 of record CAYSLC010000434.1, read on the forward strand.
GTTTGGGGCTCGCCTTCGTGTCCCAGGTGGTCCGAGCCCACAGCGGCACGGTGGCGGCGGAGAACACGGAACCGTCCGGCGCGCGTTTCACAATTCTATTGCCCGTGGTTCCGGAAACCGGTGGTTCCGATACGGCTGTGCGTGTGGAAGGTTAAGGCTCTCATTTTATGGCGTGGACGGCTTCTCGGTAAACCCTTTCCGAGCGAAATTCCTACGAACGGATGATACGAGAACGGCGAAGGACGGTCGTTTTCTTTCGTAAGGCACGAGATGGCAAAGATACTGATCGTCGAAGACGAAGAGAAGATGCGGCACCTGCTCTCCATCATGGCCGGTGGACGGGGCCATGAGGTGGACCAGGCGGCGGACGGCGTGAAAGCCATGGAGAAGCTGTCGAGCCGAACCTATGACATGGTGATCTCCGACATCAAGATGCCGAACATGGACGGCATGGCCCTTCTGGAGAAAATGCAGGAGAAGAACATCTTTTGCCCCATGGTCTTCATCACCGCCTTTGCCACGGTGGAATCGGCCGTTGAGGCGATGCGGAGCGGCGCCGTCGACTACATCACCAAGCCCTTCGAGGAGCAGCGGATCCTGCTCACCATCGAACGGACCCTCAACCTGGGCCGGATCGTCTCCGAGAACCGGGATCTGAAGCTCCGGCTGAAGCTGACCAAGGAATCCGAGGAGATTATCTATGTCTCCAGGGAGATGTCGGCCGTCATGGAACTGGCCGCCAAGGTGGCCGGGAGCGATTCGGCGGTCCTGATCCATGGGGAATCCGGAACGGGCAAGGAGGTCCTGGCCAAATTTATCCACAAGGCTGGCGGCAGAGCCCAAGGCCGGTTCGTGCCGGTCAACTGCGCCGCCATCTCTCCCGGGCTGGTGGAATCGGAGCTTTTCGGACACGAGAAGGGGGCCTATACCGGAGCGGACAAACGGTCGGCCGGCAAATTTGAATTCGCCAACGGCGGGACCCTCTTTCTGGACGAGATCGGTGATCTGCCCCTGGAGGCCCAGGCCAAGCTCCTGAGAGCCTTGCAGGAGAAGAAGATCCAGCGCGTGGGGGGAAACGAGGAGATCCCGGTGGACGCGCGGGTGGTCTGCGCCACCAACCGGTCCCTGGAAGAGATGGTGGCGAAGAACGATTTCCGGCGGGATCTCTTTTTTCGGATCAATGTCTTTCCCATGGAGGTTCCGCCCCTGCGGGAGCGGATGGACGACGTGATCCCCCTGGCGGAGCATTTCCTGAAACGCTTTTCGGGGGGGGACGCCTTTGCGATCACCAACGGGGCCGCCAAAACGCTCCTCTCCTATAACTGGCCGGGCAATGTACGGGAGCTGGCCAACGCCATGGAGCGGTCGGTGATCCTGGAGCGCGAAAAGGGGAGCATCACCGCCAACACCCTCTGCTTTCTCAATTTCAACGTGAACAACGGCGGTGGGTGCGGGGGGTTCCGCCTGCCGCCGGAGGGGCTCTCCCTGGAGGAATTGGAAAAGGAGATCGTCAGGCAGGCCTTGGAGGCCACGGGAAACAACCAGATGGCGGCCGCAAGACTGCTCGGGTTGACCCGCGCCAAATTTCGGGTTCTCATGAAGCAGTTGGATCGATAGCGCCCAGGGTGACCGGACTGAAATCCTTTTTCGGGATCCTGTTTTTCTGTTTCGGACTGATCCTGGCGTCCCCCTTGTGCCGCATGGTGTCGGCCGGGGCATCCGACGCGGTCTATGAGGAGACCATGCTGATGTTCGTTGGCGAGGATCTGGAGGTCCTTTCCATCGCCTCCAGGCGGGAGGAGAGCGCGTGGGGGGCCCCGGCCGTGGCCGAGGTGATCAACCGGGAGGAGTTCGTCACGCGGGGGGATACGACCCTTGCTCAGGTGCTTGAAAAGGAGCCTGGGTTTTACATGGCGGAAAAAGAGTGGGGGACCCGCCCCTACCTCCGGGGGATCCCCGATTCGACCCTGTTCCTCTACGACACCTTCCCGGTGCTCAGCTTCGATGTGACCCGGTCGGTCAATCCCCTGGAGCACGAGTTCTCCCTGGCATCGGTGAAACGGATCGAGATCGTTCGGGGGCCGGGATCCGTCCTTTGGGGGCCGGACGCCTATGCCGGGATCGTCAATGTGGTGCCCCTTTCGGGAGAGGATATTCAGGGGGTGGAGACCGGGCTAACTTTTGGAGAGACCCAGGAACAGCGGGGGTTTTATGCAAATGCGGGGGGGGTGAAGGGGGCCTGGGATGGTTTTCTGTCGGTCAGTGGAAGGGAGGAGGAGGCCGACCGGGATCGATATCACCTGGCCCGCTTCTGGGGGGATGAAGAGA
>CAYSLC010000435.1:0-2326 GCA_964431545.1 uncultured Desulfobacteraceae bacterium
CCCCTCGGCAGCCCCTGTCGTCAATTTTTTTCGGATCACAGATGACGACGATATCGGGCTGGACCACGGTCTCCACTTCATCGTCGGCCTCCCGGTCCCGGGGAAGGCGAACGTCGAAGGGGGCGTCAAAGACCCGGCAGCCCCCTGGATTCTCCTTGAGGAACGCCTTGATCTGGAAAAAGAGTTCCCCCTTCACCTCCTGGTGGCGCGTGGAGGGCGCCGGCCCCATGGCATGGGCCACGCCTTCGATCACCTCAAACCGCTTATCCTCGGGCCAGGTTGCGTACTCCCGGTACGTGACCGGTCGGGGGAGAGGTATCTCACGGGGTTTCGTCATCCTTTCGATGGCATCTCCGTTTCTTCGTTCGCCCGGTTTGCGGCAACCATTGCGGCCATACGCGTTGAATGATCACCGAGCAGGCGATTGAGCGATCCGAGTCGAGCTTTGCGCGCGTCCTCTTCTCTATATATACGAAACCTTGACCCAAAAAGCAAAGATGAAACAGGTACTCGCACATTCCCGGGTCGGATTCGATTGCCTCGCAAGGGAACCCGTGGTAGGTAGACAAAAGAACTTCGGCGCATCGACCGTTCCCGAGGAAAAAGGAGCTTAGGTGGAAAAGATCATCGAAGTGGAGGAGCTGACCAAGGTGTTCAACGGTGTCCGGGCCGTGGACGGGATCTCCTTTTCCGTGGAGAGAGGCGAGTTCTTCGGCCTTTTGGGCCCCAACGGCGCCGGGAAGACCACCACCATCCGGATGATCTACGGGTTCTCGCCCCCCACCGCCGGCTCCCTGAAGATCTTCGGCATGGACATCACCCGGAAGTGGCGGGAGATCAAGGCGAAGATCGGGGTCTGTCAGCAGGAGAACACCCTCGACCCGGACCTCTCCGTGGAGCAGAACCTCCTGGTCTTCGCCGACTACTTCTACATCCCCCGGGAGGTGGCCCGGGGACGGGCCGCCGAACTCCTCGACTTCTTCGCCCTGACCCACCGCAAGGACGCCAAGGTGATGGAGCTTTCCGGCGGTATGGCCCGGCGCCTGATCCTGGCCCGGTCCCTGATCAATCGTCCCGACCTCCTGATCCTCGACGAGCCCACCACCGGGCTCGACCCCCAGTCCCGCCACCAGGTCTGGGACCGGCTCCAGGCCCTGAAGGGCCAGGGCCTCACCGTGGTGATCACCACCCACTACATGGAGGAGGCCGAGAACCTCTGCGACCGGCTGGTGATCGTCGACCACGGCAACATCCTGGTGGAGGGGAACCCCAAGGACCTCATCGAGCGCCACGCCGGCGGCCACGTCATCGAGATCGCCGGCCATGACGGGAAGGTCCTCGATTTCGTCCGGGACCACGGCGTGGAGCACGAGGATCTGGGGGAGCGGCTGATCCTTTACACCGCCAAGGACCAGACGGAACTCCACAACACCATCATCGACCGCTTCTGCGTGGAGAAGTGCACCTATCGAAACAGCACCCTGGAGGACGTATTCCTCCGCCTCACCGGAAGGGAACTCAGGGAATGATCCGATTGAACGCCTTTTCCCGTCGGTTTCTCAAGGTCTGGAAGCGGAACCTGATCACCTACCAGAAGATCTGGAAGGTCAGCTTCCTGACGCCCCTCATCGAGCCGATCCTCTACATCACCGCCTTCGGCCTCGGCCTCGGCGGCATGATCGGCGAGGTCCGGTACGGCGGCGAGGTCCTCACCTACACCCAGTTCATCGCCCCGGCCCTGGTGGCCACGGCGGTGATGCACAACGCCTTCTTCGAGACCACCTACGCCTCCTTCGTCCGGATGTACTTCCAGAAGACCTTCGACGGGATGCTCGCCACCCCCCTCTCCCTGGAGGAGATCATCCTGGCGGAGATCTTCTGGTCCGCCACCAAAGCGACGGGCGCCGCCGCCATCATGCTGGCGGTCCTGGGGATCGCCGGCTACGTGGCCATGCCCGCAGCCCTGGCCATGATCCCGATCGCCTTCCTCGGCGGCCTCGCCTTCGGCGCCGTGGGGATGGTCTTCACCGGAATCATCCCCACCATCGACATGTTCAACCTGCCGATCTTCCTCTTCGTGACCCCCATGTTCCTCTTCAGCGGAACCTTCTTTCCCATCACCAACCTCCCCCAATGGGCCCAGGGCGCGGCGTGGGCCTTTCCCCTCCACCACCTGGTGGAACTCTCCCGCCGGTTCTGCATCCGTACCCACGAGACCAGCGTCCTGATCGGCGTGGGATACCTGTTGGGGTTCTGGCTGGTGTTCACCTTTTTCGCCCTGTTGGCCATGCGGCGGCGGCTGATCAAGTAGGGGCGGCGCGGTTTC
>CAYSLC010000436.1:0-2260 GCA_964431545.1 uncultured Desulfobacteraceae bacterium
ACTTCTTCATATACTTCCACACCGCCGTCCGGCTGACCCCCAGCCGGCGGGCCGCCTCCGCCTTGTTCCAGCCGCATTCCGTAAGAAGCGTGGTCAGCCCTTCCCGGGAAAGGGGGTGCCGGGACGGCGCGGCCCGGCCCGCCGGCCCGGCCGTTTCCGGGGCGGCGGCGGGCCGGAAGGCCCTCTGGCGGATCTCCACCGGCAGGTCGAAGAGGTCGATCCGGTCCGTCTCGCAGAGGACAAAGGCGTGTTCGACGGCGTTTTCCAGCTCCCGGATGTTGCCCGGCCAGGGGTAGTCCATGCAGATGCGCATGGCCGGCGGGGCGGCGGACCGGATCGCCTTGCCGGTCTTTTTTTGGAGCCGGCCGATGAAATGGTCGATCAGCAGGGGGATGTCCTCTTTCCGGTCGCGGAGGGACGGCAGCGGAATGGGGAAGACCTTGAGGCGGTAGTAGAGGTCCTCCCGGAACCGGCCGTCCCGTACCCTCTCGTAGAGGTCCCGGTGGGTGGCGGCGATGACCCGGATGTCCAACGGCCGGGACCTGGATTCCCCCACCCGCTCGATCCGCCGCTCCTGGAGGACCCGCAGCAGCTTGACCTGGATCGGGGGGCTGATCTCCGCGATCTCATCCAGAAACAGGGTGCCGCCGCCGGCCGCCTCGAACCGGCCCACCCGGTCCTGGACAGCGCCGGTGAAGGACCCCCGCACGTGGCCGAAGAGTTCGCTCTCCAGAAGGGATTCGGGCAGGGCCGAACAGTTGACCGCCACCAGGGGACCGTCGGCCCGGTCGCCGTTGTAGTGGATGGCCCCGGCCACCAGCTCCTTGCCGGTCCCGCTCTCCCCCTGGATCAGGACCGTCGCCTCGGAGGCCGCCGCGGCCCGGATGGCGTCGTACACCGCCTGCATGGCGCGGCTTTTGCCCACGATGTTGCCGAACCGGTGGCGCTCCGCCAGGCGCCGGTCGGCCTCCTCGGCCCGCCGCCGGGCCTTTTCGATCTCGGTGAGATCGGTGACGGTCTCGATGACGCCCATCGGGGCGCCGTCCTCGTCCCGAACCACCCGGGCGTTCTTGAGGACCGAGACGTTGCCCCCGTCCTTGTGGCGGAGCATGCACTCCTTGTGGTCCACGGCCCCGTGTTCGAAGATCCCGCACTCGGCCACGCCCGTGGGACACCGCCGGCCGAAACACCGGTTGAACCCCAAAAAGGCGCAGGTCTTGCCCAGGGCCTCGTCGGCCCGGAAACCGCTGATTCGCTCCATGGACCGGTTCCAGGACGTGATCCGGCCGTCGACGCCCAGCGTGAACGCCCCGTCGGCCATGGCGTCGAGCAAAAGATGCAGAAACCGGCAGTCCAGCGCCGTTTGCGATGTCACCCGCTCCCCCCTCCGTTACGGTTGCGTTATGGTAACGTTACGGTAACGATCCAACCGTGCTCCGTCCCACCCGCGTCTCCGGGTTCCTTTTCCGAAAACCGTTCATCCGTATCATGACTTATCCAATAAAATCGATTTGTTGACGGTCGATGGCCGGTACGCCCCAGCGGCGGCCCTCGGCCCACGATTTTTGGCACATATCTTGAATTATTCTGTGGTAAACGTCAACCCGAACCCTGCGGAGCAAGACATGAAACCGATCCTCCAATCTTCCGATCCCCTGCTGACCCGACGCATCGGCGGCGGCGTGGCCATTGTGGAGTGCGGCGCGCCCTGGTCCGCCCCGTGTCGGCTTCAGCGGCCCATTGCGGCGTCGGTGGTTCAGGCGCACGCGGATCGGGTCCGATCCGTCCCTGTGGACGTGGACGCCGAGCCGGAATTGGCCCGTTGCCTCGGCATTCGGACCATTCCGACCCTGATCCTGTTCGCCGACGGACAAGAGCGGCGGCGGCTGGAGGGGCTCCAACCGGCCGACACCATCGACGGCGTCGTCCGGGACGTGCTGTCGGCCCGGCTCGACCATTGACAACGCATGAACAACATTTCAACCGAAAAAGGAGATCACCATGGCCACCTGCATCAACCACCCCGACCGGGAAGCCCGGTTCATGTGCATGAAACACGAAATCCACCTGTGCGAGGAATGCCTGGAGTGCCGCGACCCCAACCTGTACTGCAAATTCCGGACGGCCTGCCCCATCTGGTTCATGCAGAAGCGGAAACAGACCTGGGATGCCGAAGAGCGGGAGGCCGAAGCCCGCGCAAATGAACAGGTTCAGGTGACCTTCGCCCCGGACGGACAGACGGCCATGGTGGACCCGGGCG
>CAYSLC010000437.1:0-2252 GCA_964431545.1 uncultured Desulfobacteraceae bacterium
ACGCCCTTTTGGGGGACCGGTTCTTCTTCGGCAGCGTGGGGACCGTGCTGGAGGCATAGAAGCGCCTCTTTCCCTTGGAACGTCCGGGACCGTCGGCCTCGACCGACCGTCCCGTTTAGATCCCATGGTCCCGCCGGTCATGGGCGTCGATCAATACGGCGGTTCCGCCGGGCCGCTGTAGCCGCACATGCCGATCCGGGGGGAGTTGACCAGGGGCATCGGATCGCCGTAGTCTTCGTGGGGATGACCGGCGGCGTGCGCGTCGCACAGCAGGCCGGTCTCCTCTTCCTCATGGATGCACTCCTCGCAGAAGACGCTGGCCGGCTTCCCGCACTCCATGCAGGGATAGATTGGCGCGTGGTTCCGGGCCATGAGGACGATGGGGTTCTTGGTCAGGGGCCTGCCCTCCCGGACGCCGGCCACCTCCACGAGGGTTTCGGAGGTGGTGCCGAAGTCGTAGAGATGGAGCAGTTCGGGGGTCTCCATAAAGACATCCTTGGCTTTGTCGTCCATCTCCAGTTCCTCGTGTCGGTTCTTCTTTTTGCCCGCGAAGAAGGCGCTCAGGTGTCCGCAGCACTCCAGCCAGATGGCTCGGAGGTAGGCGTCGAGTTCTCCCAGCCGGGCGGCCCCGACCATCTCCAGATGGAGCCAATAATTGCTCCGCAAATAGACGTCGGAGACCACGAGGTGGAACAGCGGCCGGGGTTTGGCCCGGGAGGCCTCGGCTTTCTGGATCGCCGCCTTCCGGTCGGCGCAGGCGGCGAGGTGCTTCTTCATTCCGGCTCTTGTGTACGCCTTGCCGCAGAAGGCGCAGTCGCCTCGATTCTGTTTCTGTCTGGCCATGATTCCTCCTTTTCTCAGGGTGTTCGGGGCAACAGGGGCGGGGCCCGCCGTCGGTCGATGGATGATTTGCTTTACGGCGCGCGGACGCCCCACAAAAGTCGACGGATCTTGCTTCCGGGCGTCACTCCATGTTGAGCATCTTTTTGACCATGCCCTCCCTCTCCCGGAGGTCCGCCCCCTCCAGTTCCTCGGCCACTCGTTCCAGATGATCGGGGATCTCGATGTGCTGCGGGCATTTTTCCAGACATTCGCCGCAAGGCACGCACTGGGATGCGTACCCGGCCAGGCCCGTGATCAGTCCGCTCATGCGGGCGGCGTACATGAACTTCGCCTCCGGCACATTGCCGAACATGTGAAGCTTGTTGTAGACTTCGAAGCATCCGGGGATATCGACATCGGAAGGGCACGGCACACAGTACCGGCATCCGGTGCAGGGGACCTTCATGATCTCCCGGTAGGCCCGACCGACCCGCTCCACGAGATCGAGTTCCTCTTGCGAGAGGGAATCGGGATGGGCCCGGTCCGCGATGGCCAGATTCTCCTCCACGTGGGCCTCCTCGTTCATGCCGGAGAGCACCACCGTCACCTCCGGATGGTTCCACACCCAGCGCAGGGCCCACGCCACGGGGGACCGTTGCTGCTTCGCCCCCTTGAAGATCCCGGCCACGGCCGGCGGCGGTTCCGGGATCCCCAGGTTGCCGCCCCGCAGGGGCTCCATGACGATGACGCCGAGACCCTTTGCGGCGGCGTATTTCAGCCCTTCCGCGCCGGCCTGGTTCTCCTGGTCCAGGTAGTTGTACTGAATCTGGCAGAACTCCCAGGGATAGGCGTCCACGATCCGTTTGAAGTCGTCCAGCTTGCCGTGGAAGGAAAACCCGGCGTTGATGATCCGGCCGTCCGACTTGGCCTCGTCGAAAAATCCTTTGACACCGAGCCCGTCCAGGGTATCCCATAGATGACCGTTGAGGTTGTGGATCAGGTAGTAATCGATCCGATCGGTCCGGAGCTTCCTCAACTGGGCATCGAGGTAGACATCCATGTCCTCCCGCTTCCCGATGAGCCAGGAAGGGAGCTTGGTGGCGATCCGCACTTTCTCCCGGTATCCGTCCCCGAGGACGCGCCCCACGACGTTCTCGCTCTCCCCGGCATGGTACGGCCAGGCGGTGTCCAGGTAGTTCACCCCCCGGTCGATGGCCGTCTTGATCTGACGGGCGGCCCGTTCCTCGTCGATGGCCCCCGCCTCCGTCATCGGCAGCCGCATGCACCCGAACCCCAGAATCGACAGTTCATCCCCGGTTTTGGGGATCTTCCGATAGAGCATTTCGCCTCCTTTTTCCACGCAATCGCGTTGGTGTCCACCGCTGCTTTGAACGACACGCCGGCGCGGCATGCGCCGATACCGGGCATCC
>CAYSLC010000438.1:0-2210 GCA_964431545.1 uncultured Desulfobacteraceae bacterium
CCCCCGGCGCGCTGTCCACGACAATAACCCCGCCCATCATGTCGACGAGTTTTTTGGAGATGGCCAGTCCCAGGCCGGCGCCGCCGCGTTTTTTGGCGTATGAACCGTCCAGTTGGAAAAAGCTCTGGAACAATTCCGGGATCCGGTCTTCGGGGATCCCGATACCGGTGTCGGAAACGGAAAACAGCAGCCGTCCGAAGGGCGATGTCTCCGCCTCCCGCTCCACCGAGACGGCGATGCGGCCCTCTTCGGTGAACTTGATGGCGTTATAGACGAGGTTATTGAGCACCTGGATCAGCCGCTGCGGATCGGCGTAGATCATCCGGTCCACATCGGGGTGGATGGTGAGTTCCAGACCGATCCCTTTTTTGCGGGCATGGAACTGGAAGCCGTTGCCCGTCCGTTGCAGGATCTCATAGAGGTCGAAAATGGCGGGGCGGAAGTTGACCTTTCCCGCTTCGATCTTGGAAAAATCCAGGAGATCGTCGATGAGATCGGAGAGATGATCGGCCGCCCCCTTGATCAATTCGAGCCGGTGCCGCTGGCCGGCATCGGTCTCCAGGGTCAGGGACATCTCCACCATACCGATGATCCCGCTGATGGGGGTCCGGATTTCGTGGCTCATGTTGGCCAGAAACGCGCTCTTGGCCCGGCTGGCCGCCTCGGCCTCCTGTTTGGCCGCCACCAGCTGGGTTTCCATGCGCTTCCGGTCGGTCATGTCCCGGGCCACACCGCAGATGCCGACAATCCGGCCCGTGCCGTCTTCCATGGGCACTTTGATCACATGGAAGGTTCGGGGAACACCGCCTACCGGCTTGGTCTGCTCGTCCCGGACGATTTCCCCCTCGAGGACGCGCCGGTCCACATCGCGGGTCTCCCGGGCGGTCGCCTCCCCGAAAAGGTCCTCATCGGTCAGGCCGATGAGCGCGTCGGTGGTGGTCCCGAACATCTCCGCCATGTGCGGATTGACCATCTTGTAGACATGATCCCGGTCCTTAATGAAAATGGCATCCTGGACAGAGTCGAAGATGGCCCGGAAACGCTCTTCGCTCTCCTTCAGGGCCGCTTCGGTCTCCCACGATGTGATGCGCTTTTTCAGCCGCCGGTTTTCCGCTTTCAGCCGGGCTACCTCTTCCCGGAGCGACGTCAATTCGGCTTCCCTCTCGTCATGGCGGGATGGGGGCATCGGGATCATGGGAGACCGGCGTCGATGGCCTGTCGAAGGACCCGGTCCAGTTCGGTGAGGCCGCAGGGTTTGGAAAGGAGCGCGACGAATCCTTCTTCCCGGTAGCCGGCCATGACGGGATCCTCGCTATGGCCGCTGGTCGAGAGAATGGCTTTGACGCCGGGATCGAGCCCCTTCAGGATCCGGATGGTCTCGATCCCGCCCACTCCCCATGGCACCGTGAAATCCAGGATCACGGCGTCAAACCCGTCCCCGGTGTCCAGGGACGCGCCGTAAAGGGCCGCGGCGGCTTCACCCTCCTCCGCCAGAACCGCTTCGTACCCCAGAAGGGCCAGGGCGTGGGCGATCATGTTCCGGACCATGGCGTCGTCGTCCATCACCAGTACCCGCCCCTTTCCATGCCCGGTCCGGGAACCCGTGGGGCCGCCGCCCCTCAGAGCCTTCCCGCTAACCGGAAAATAGAGGGAAAAGACCGCCCCGTCGGGGGTCGTGCTCACGGCGATCCGGCCCCCGTGTTGGCGGATGATGGCGTCGGCAATGGAAAGGCCCAGCCCCATCCCTTTCTGGGTCCCCCGCTCCTTGGTGGAAAAATAGGGGTCGAAGATTTTGTCCAGATCCCCGTCCGGGATCCCGCCGCCCCGGTCCTGCACCGACAGGCGGACATAGTTTCCCGGCGGCAGCAACAGGGTGTTGTCCGACCACAAGCGGACTTTTTCCGCCGAGATCCGGACCCGCCCCTTCCCCGACATGGCCTCTTTTGCGTTGACGAGAATGTTGCCCAGGGCCTGCCGCACCTGCCGGTGGTCCGCTTCGATCCGGGGCAGGTCGTCGGGAAGGTCGATCTCCACATCGATCGGGTCGCGGCCCACCGCCATTTCGACGGCATCGGCCACCACGTTTGGCAGGGCCACGGCGGTTTTCATCGGCGCGTCGGTCCTGGAAAAAGAGGACAATTGCTGGGTCAACGCTTTGGCCCGGAGGGCCGCCGCCTCGATTTCATTCAAAAAGTCCAGGGACTTGTCGC
>CAYSLC010000439.1:0-2204 GCA_964431545.1 uncultured Desulfobacteraceae bacterium
GCAGGTCCACCTCCAGCCGGGGTACGACGGAGAATACGGCGTCATCCGGCTCTTCACCGGTGAGGAGCGGGAGGCGTGGTCGGGGCAGCGCTCCCTGTTCGCGGCGGATGCTGGACCTCCATCGACCCCGAAATCCGCCGGCGTTCCGAAGCGACAGACCGCGAAATCCCGCGAAAAGAAGGCCGCCCCCGAACCGGAAGCCCCGCCTTCGCCGGAACCGGCGCCGGCCATGGTCCGGGACGCCTCGCCGCCCTTCCCCGCGCGGCAATGGAAACACCCGGAGATCCTCGCCCCCCTCAACGACCACCAGCGGGCCGCCGTGGTCCACGAGGGAGGCCCCCTCCTGGTGGTCGCCGGACCCGGGGCCGGCAAGACCCGCACCCTCACCCACCGGATCGCCCACCTCATCGCCGAACGGGGGGTCCCGCCGGAGCGGATCCTCGCCGTCACCTTCACCAACAAAGCGGCCGGCGAGATGGCCGGGCGGCTGGCGGACCTCCTGGACGGGACGGCCTCCGTGCCGCTCACCGCCACCTTCCACGCCTTCTGCCTCCGGTTCCTCAAGGGGCACCTGCCGGACCGGGTCCTCATCGACGCGGAGGGGCAGCGGGACCTGGCCGGGGAGGCGGCGCGGCGGGTCAAGGCCGCCGGCGGCAAGCTCCCCTGGCGGGCCGATGCGGCCCTGGCCCGGATCGGGCTGGCCAAACAGCGGCTCCTGGGGCCCGACGATGATCTGGTACCGGCGCTGCCGGAGGAGGGTGCGGCGAGCGCGGACCGCCTCCGGGCGGTCTACAGCGCCTACCAGGCCCTGCTCGACCGGGAGCACGGCCTCGATTTCGAGGACCTGATCCTCCGGACCGTCCGCCTCCTGGAGGCGGACCCGGGCCTGCTGTCGGCCCAGCGGGACCGGTTCCCATACCTGCTGGTGGACGAGTACCAGGACATCAACCCCGGCCAGCACCGGCTGGTGAAGCTGCTGGCCGGCGACGGGGCCGGGCTGTGCGCCATCGGCGACCCGGACCAGTCGATCTACGGCTTCCGGGGTTCGGACGTGGGCCTCTTCCATGGCTTTGCGACCGACTACCCTGGGGCCCGGGTGATCCGGCTGACCCGGAACTACCGGTCCGTGGAGGCGATCCTGGAGGCCTCCCACCACGTTATCCGCCGCCAGTCGGGTCCGGGCGGGGAGCGGGTCTACTCGGGGATCGAGGGGATCGCGTCCGTGTCCGTCCGGGAACTCGCCACGGAGCGGGCCGAGGCGGTGGCGGTGGGGAAAAGGATCGAGGCGATGGTGGGGGGGACCGGGTTCCAGGCCATCGACTTCGGGAAGGTGGCCGGGGACGGGGGGTCGGACCATTCCTTCTCCGACTTCGCCGTCCTCTACAGGACGTCGGCCCAGGGGGAGATCCTCTTCGAAACCCTCACCGATGCCGGAATCCCCTGCCAGATGGCGAGCCGGGATCGCCTCTTCTCGGTAAAGGGAATCCCGGAGACCCTGGCCATGCTGCGGATCTCGGCGGGGACCGCCACCTTCGCCGTTCTGGAACGGGTGGCGGCGTGGGAGTCCGAAAGCATCGGCCGGCGGGACCTGGAGCGGCTCCGGGCCCGGCTCTCGGAAACCGGGCTGCCCCTGCCGGCGGCCCTCCCCCGGCTGGCGGCGTCCGGGGCCATGGGCACGGAGGACCCGAAGCTCCCGGCCCTTCTCCGGCGGATCGAGGAAGTGCGGATCGACCTTGCGGGCCGCTCGGCCGGGGACCGGCTTTCCGCCCTGGCGGCCCGATCCCCCCTGTCCGAGCGGATCGAACAGGACCCGCGCCTCCGGGATGCCATGGACCGGCTGGCGGAAATAGCGGCGCCATACGGCGATGATGTTGCGGGGTTTCTGTCCGCGGCGGCGCTGCTCTCCGACCCGGATGTCCGGGACCCCAGGGCCCAGAAGGTCTCCCTGATGACCATCCACGCCGCCAAGGGGCTCGAGTTCCCCGTGGTCTTCATCACCGGGTGCGAAAAAGACCTGATCCCCTTCCGCCGGTCCCCGGACGCCCCGGCGGACCTGGACGAGGAGCGGCGCCTCTTCTACGTGGCCATGACCCGGGCGAGGGAACAACTTTTTTTCACCTGGGCCCGGAAGCGCCGGATCCACGGCCGGACCCTCGACCGGGAGATCTCCCCCTTCGTGGCCGACATCGAGGAGCGCCTCCTCA
>CAYSLC010000440.1:0-2196 GCA_964431545.1 uncultured Desulfobacteraceae bacterium
TTGGTGGAGGCTTCCTCGCTGGCGGCGGCCACGGAATTCATGTTCGCGCTCATCTCTTCGGCGGCGGCGGCCACCATGTTGGATTTTTCTGTCACGCCGCCGGCGCTGGCCGTCATCCGCTCCGAGATTTCGGACATATCGATGGAAGATTTGGACATGACGCCCACCCCGTCCACGATGGTCTTCACCATGTCCCGGAGCCGTCGGTTCATGTCGTTCAGGGAGACGGCGAGGGTCCCGATTTCATCCTTCTGATGGATGGAGAGGGACCGGCTCAGGTCGCCGCCGGCGATGGCCCCGGCGAAACGGACGGCATCGTTGATTTTCCGCACGAAAAACCGGTCGGTCAGATAATAGCCGACGCCCGCGAGCACCAGGAAGACGACCGTGGAAACCATCAGGATCAAGAGATAGACCGAACGCATCGTCTCATTCAAGGTGTCCGATTTGGCGGCGACGGCGGCCTCGATTTCATCGAGGTACTCCCCGGTGGCGATCACCCAGTCCAGCGGTTCGAAGAGGCGGACATAGGCCAGTTTGGGCTGATCTTCGATCAATCCGTTCTTTGTCGGTTTCGGCCCCAGGTAATCCACATATCCCTCGCCCTTTTTTTCGACGACCTCCACCAGGGCCTGGAAGAGGTTTTGTTTTGTGCCCCGCGCGTTGTTGAATATCGGATCGTCGAGCCGTTCTCCCTCCAGTTCCGGCTTGGTGGGGTGCATGATCATGGTGGGAATCGGCTTTTCGGTGTCGATGATATAGAAATAGCCCCTGTCGCCGTACCGCATGTCGCGGAGGGTGGACCGGGCGTTCCGGACGGCGTCCTTTTGGGCGTCGTCCACATAAACGCCGGTTCCGAGAATCCAGTTCCACTCGGGAATCAACCGCACATACGACAGTTTCGGCTGTTCCCGGGTCAGCCCGTCTCCGGAGGGTTTGGGCCACAGATAGTCGACGAATCCCTCGCCATGCGTTTCGGTTACGTCCACCATGGCCTGGAACAGGTTTTGCTTTTTGCCCAGGGCGCAGTTGAATTCGGCGCTGTCCAGAACCCGGCCGTTGAGCCTCGGCACGGTGGGGTGCATGATCATTTTGGGGATCGGTTTCCCGGTGTCGTTGATCCAGACATAACCGGCGCCGTTGTCGTAACGCAGGCCGCCGATGGCTTCCGCCGCCCGGCGCCGGGCCTCCTGGACGCTGATGTCGCCGTCCCGGGCGCGTTGCTGCCATTCCCGGACCACGCCCTCCGCCATGTCGATGATGCCCGTCAGCCGCTTTCCGAAACGCGCCTCCATCCATTCCGGGCTCTGGCTGTTTTGGTAATTGGATTCAACAATGGTGTAGGCGATGTCCATGTAATGTTTCAAATTGCGCCGGATCTTGGCCAGTTCGTCCTCGCGGATCTGGCGCATTTCAGCTTCTCCATAAGACGACAGCACGACGTGCATGGTGCCCCCGACGCTGACGCCGAACGCCAGGAGGCCCGCGACAATTCCCAGAATCATTTTTTTTTGAATGTTCATCGTTACACCTTGAATTTGTTGACCAGGTCCTTGAGTTGGGCGGCCAGGCGGGACAAGTCCTCCGCGTTGACATTGACCTTGGAAATGTTGTCCGACATCTCGGCGGCGGCGCCGTTGAGGTTCGCGATGTCCCCGGCGATGTCCCCGGCCACGGATGAACTCTGGGCCACGTTATGATTCACCTCGTCGATGCCCGTGGAGGCATTGGCCACATTGCCGGCGATCTCCTTGGTGGTGACGCTCTGCTCCTCCACGGCCGTCGCGATGATGGAAACGATTTCATTGACCTTGTCGATCACCCCGGAAATCTCCCCGATCTCCGAGACCGTCTCCGCCGTGGAGTGCTGGATGTCCTCGATCTTGCTTTTGATGTTCTGGGTGGCTTCGGGGGTCTGGCGGGCCAGCTCCTTGATCTCGTTGGCCACCACCGCGAACCCCTTGCCCGCCTCGCCGGCCCGGGCCGCCTCGATGGTGGCGTTGAGGGCCAGGAGGTTGGTCTGCTCCGAGATCTCCGTGATCAGTTCCGTCACTTTGCTGATTTCACTGGCGGCGAGCCCCAGCTTGTTGACTTTGTCCGACGCGCTTTTGCCCTGGTAAACCGCTTCGTTGGTGATGGATCGGGCGTTTTCCGAATTCTGGGCGATTTCGTTGATGGTCGTCGCCATTTCCTCGG
>CAYSLC010000441.1:0-2157 GCA_964431545.1 uncultured Desulfobacteraceae bacterium
CGTCTCACACCCTGCAATTCTGGCGGTCTCCCTGGTAAGAACCTCGACCAACTCTCTTTTTTGGTCCAAAGACCTACCTTCCCACATTTCAACGCGAACGATCGGCATCGCTTTTTCTTTCTTTGATGGGATCAATTCTCCGATATCCCATCTCGTGCAGGGTTTCAGCCTCCGGATGATATGTGGAAGAGTGATCCCTATAATCGGGACTGCGGACGGATTCAGCCCTGGACAGGGTCCGGATGAAGCGGATGATGGCCCACCGGTCCTCGGCGGTGACGGTGTACCCCATGGGCGGGTGGCGGAGGAACCCCTTGGTGATCCGTTGGAAGAGGATGCCGTCGTACTGGTCCTGGACGTATCCGCCCGTCAGGTTTGTGGGCAGGGGACCGAAACTCTGGCCCACGGTGCCGTAGCCCCTGCCGTTGATGCCGTGGCAGTGGGCGCAGTAGTAGCCGTAGCGGATCTTTCCCTCGGCCACCACCGCTTCCGACGGCGGAAGCGGGTTCTCCAGAGACTCGGGCTCGGCCGCCTCCAGCGGATCGGTTTCGCCGAACGGAAGGGAAGTGGAGGGCATGTCCGGCAGCGCCATCTTGTAGACATCCACCGCCTCGTCATCGTACATCCGGGCGTAGTCGCAGCCGGAAAGGGCCAGGAGCACCACCGGGAGGATCAGGACCCACAGGTTCCACGGCTTCGGGGAGAAGGTCTCACTCATCGTTCTCCTCCTCCGGTTTCCTCTCCGTCCGGCCGGGCGGGGCCTTCTCCTCCATCTCCTCTCCCATGACATGCTGGACGGGCGGCAGGAGATCCTTCTCCACCCGGTCCCCCACCCCCTGGGCCTTCCGGGAGGCATACACGGAGACGCCCGGCACGTCCTCCACCGCTCCGAAGTCCCATTCCGGGGGCCACTTCTGCCCCACCGACCAGTAGACGAACAATCCCCAGGCCAAAAAGGAGATGGCGATGGCGACCACCACCCCCCAGCTGAACCAGTTGATATCGGGGGTATCTCTGAGATCCATCGATTCCGTTCCTTTCGACGGCCCTAGCTGATGGGGCCGCCCAAAATCCCTTTCACCACCAGGTAGACCACCACGAAGACGATCACCCCGCCGTAGACGAGGAGGAGAAAGGGGGCGTGGGGGTTGGTCCGCCACTGGTGGGCGGTGTTGAGTTCATGCCCCTCCAGATCCTTGAGTTCCGCCTCCTCCACCGGCTTCCGATCGTGGCTGTGGCTGCCGAAGGCCATGCAGATGAGGATCAACCCGATCAGGCCCAGGAAGGTGGCGAGCACCATGTGTTGAAAATCGAGGATGGTAAAGTAACGCATGTCGACGCTCCCTATTGAATCTGGTCAGTAGATCCCGCCCAGGACGGGGACCGAGAAGAGGCCCAGGCAGGCGCCGGCGATCAGCAGCAGGCCCCAGACCTCCCAGGGGACCCGCCGGCCTGGCTGTCCGGGATCGGGGGGCGCATTCGCCGCCGGCTCCCCCGTTCCTTCGTCCATCAGGGGCAGGTACCGGGCCCGCTGCTGGTCGTCGAGCTGTCCCGATTCCAGTGCCCAGAAGAAGGAGGCCAGGCCGATCCACAAGGTCACCAGGACCAGCAGAATCCAGGGTGCGTAGTACATCACTCCTCCTGTTCCTCCGGCAGGAGGACCACCTTTGCGGGCGGTGTGCCGCCGGATGTCTCGTAGGCCGCGTCGATCCCCTCCGGAGCGGTGTCCGAATCGGTCTGGCCGATGAAGTAGACGGCCACATAATTGCCCACGTCCCAGATCTTGGCCGATTCCAGCTCCTTTTTGAAGTAGGGCATGGCGGTGCCGGTGATGCCGTTCATGATCTGGTAATAGAGGATCCCCCCGGAGATCCCCCGGTTGTTGAGGATGGTGAAGTTTAAGGGCGGCGGATCGAGATAGGGCTGGGCCGGCCCCATGCCGTCGCCCACCGAGCCGTGGCAGCCGATGCAGAATCCCTCGTAGATCCGGTGCCCGCGTTTCAGCGTGACTTCGGTGGTCGGATACGGATTGGGCAGATCCCGCCATCCCTTGGGCACCATGCTGTGGAGCCACTCCACATTGGCGTCGGGTCCGGCCCGATAGGCCTTGACGGCCTCCGCCTTCCACTTCCGCTGCCGCGCCATCCGCTCGTCGGC
>CAYSLC010000442.1:0-2119 GCA_964431545.1 uncultured Desulfobacteraceae bacterium
AGGCCTCGGAACTGGACCGGGTGGTGGGCCTGGAGATCGGGGCCGACGACTACGTCACCAAGCCCTTCTCCCTGCGGGAACTGCTGGCCCGGGTCAAGGCCATCCTGCGGCGGTCCCGGCAGATGGCGGGCGAGAGCGAAGAACCGGCCCTGCTGCATCGGGGCGACCTGCTCATCGATCCGGCAAGACGCGCCGTCCGGCTTACGGGTTCGTCCGTCGATCTCACCCCCAAGGAGTTCGACCTGTTGCTGCTCTTCGCGAAAAACCCCGGCAAGGTCTACACCCGGTCCCAGCTCCTGAACCTGGTCTGGGGATACCGGTACGACGGGTACGAGCACACCGTCAATTCCCACATCAACCGGCTCCGGTCCAAGATCGAACCGGATGCCGGCGATCCCCGATACATCCTCACCGTATGGGGCGTGGGTTATAAGTTCGCCGAAAATCCGGATGGCCCGTCATGAAAAGGCCCCTCCGGTCGCTCTATTCCAAGCTGGCGCTGATCCTGCTGGGGCTGTTCTGCCTCGTCGGGGTCATCTTCATCGTTCTGATTCTGCTGACCGCCGATTACTATCAAAAGGAGGTCAACCAGAAGCTGAACCGGGATCTGGCCAAAAACATCGCCGCCGACATGCGGCTTCTGGTCGAGGGCAGCGTGAACAAGACGGCCCTGAAAAGCCTTTTCCACGACCTGATGGTCATCAACCCCAGCATCGAACTCTATCTTCTGGGGCCGGAGGGCGACATCCTCGCCTATTCGGCCCCGCCCGGCAAGGTGAAGCGGGAGCGGGTGGACCTCGGCGTGATCCGGCGGTGGCTGGCCGACCGGCCGACCTACCCGCTTCTGGGGGACGATCCCCGGAACCCCGGCCGGAAAAAACCCTTTTCCGCCGCGCGCATCCCCGAACAGGGCGATCTGGAAGGGTATCTTTACATCATCCTCGGCGGCGAGGAATTCGACAACGCCACCCAGCAGATTGGCAATTCCTACATCCTCCAGATCGGGATGTGGCTGGTGCTGGCCGGGCTGCTCTTCGCCCTGGCGGCCGGACTGATCCTGTTCGCGGCCCTGACCCGGCGGCTGAAACGGTTGACGGTCGACATGGACGCCTACAAGCGGGGCCTTCAGCCCGAACCGGATGCGAGGGTTCCGGAGCGGGAAGAAGCGGATGAGATCGAACGGCTCCGGGCGGCGTTCCACGGCATGGCCGGGCGGATCGAAAGCCAAATCAATGCGCTGCGGCGGTCGGAATCCCTCCGGCGAGAGCTGGAGACCAACGTCTACCACGACCTCCGGTCGCCCCTGACCACCATGCGGAGCTACCTCGAATCGATCCTCATCCGCGACGACCGCCTGTCGCCGGAACTTCGCCGGGATCATCTCGAAACCGCCGTGAAACACTGCGAGAAGCTCGGCCGGCTGGTCAACGAACTCTTCGAACTGGCCAAACTCGATTCCGGGGAAATCCAGCCGGCCATCGCGCCCTTTCCGTTGCGGGACCTGGTGGGCGACGTCGTTCAAAAGTTTGGGGGCCGGGCGCGGCAGGAAGGCGTCGCCATCGACCTTCGGGGCGACGACGCACCCGCCGTCGCCCCCATCGACCCGGCCATGATCGAGCGGGTCCTGGACAACCTGATCGAAAACGGGCTCCGCCACACGCCGGCGGGGGGAACCGTGACCGTGTCCCTCCGCCGGGAAAACGGGCGCTTCATGATCGCGGTCAGCGACACCGGACCCGGCATCCCGCCCGAAGACCTCCCCCGCATCTTCGACCGATATTACCGGTCGGAGAAAGACTGGCATCCCATGGGCGACGGCGCCGGTCTGGGCCTGTCCATCGCCAAACGGATCATCGAACTCCACCACGGGGATCTGAGCGTCCGGAGCTGGATGGATAGAGGCGCGACCTTCACCATCACCCTGCCGGCCGCCGATAGCGGGACGCTCTGACCCCGCCTTCCCCGGCGACCTCCTCCATTTTTTTCATTGTTATAAAAATGTGAAACATCCGTGATGAAGCCGTGAAATCGGGGGGCTATTCTTGTACCCAAGGCAGGAGGAAAGGATTCACGGACGCCCCGAATGGACGGGGCAAAAACAAAGGAGGAGGATCATGAG
>CAYSLC010000443.1:0-2025 GCA_964431545.1 uncultured Desulfobacteraceae bacterium
CCACGGCGCGGACCCTTGGCGAGAACATGGCTTGGCTGATGAAAAAGCTCTACGGGTAGAATGGGGGTATTTCAAATGCGACCCGGATTCGCATCGCTCGACGGCCAATTGACGGAATACGCATGAAATACTTCAACACCGCCGGTCCGGTCAATTGCGAGGAACACTACTGTCTTCCGCCCATGGAGCGCTTCGATTGGGCGGAAGTGAGCCGTCTGATCGATCAGAAAAAATATTTCGTATTGCACGCGCCCCGGCAGACTGGAAAGACCACATGCCTCCTATCCCTGATGAAACAGCTCAATGAGCAGGGCAACGTCAAATGCCTTTACGCAAATTTCGAACGGGGACAATCGGCCCGAAACGATGTGTACAGAGGCGTCCGCGCCGCCATCGGTGAGATTGCGTCCCGGGCCAGGGATTTTCTGGATGACCGGTTCCCGGTGGAACACATGAAGGTAATTCTGGACCTTTGGGGTGAAGACAGCGCGTTATACGAATTGTTGTCCCAGTGGTGTCTAAAAAGCGCCAAACCAGTAGTGCTGCTGATCGATGAAATAGACGCGCTTGTCGGGGATGTTTTGATATCCGTGCTTCGGCAGATTCGGTCGGGTTATGACAAAAGACCGGGCTCTTTCCCCTGGTCGGTGATGCTCTGCGGCGTCCGTGACGTTCGCGACTACCGGATTCATTCGGAAAAGGAAAACAGTGTCATCACTGGGGGCAGCGCCTTCAACATCAAGGCGAAATCCCTCCGCCTGGGGAATTTCGACCGGCGGGAGACCGCCGCTTTGCTCGAATCCCACGAAAAAGAGACCGGCCAGCCCTTCGAGGCCGGGGTCGAATCGCTGATATGGGAATTGAGCGGCGGCCAGCCTTGGCTGGTGAATGCCCTGGCATATGAAGCCTGTTTCGAGATAGAGGAAGGCAAAAAACGAAGTAACCGGATCACAATGGAAATCATCCAACAGGCGAAAGAGAACCTGATCCTACGGCGGGAAACCCATCTGGATCAATTGGCGGACAAGCTTAAAGAGGAGCGGGTCCGCTCCGTGATCCAACCGCTTCTGACGGGGACGCCGGAAGTCGGTGAAATCCAGGAAGACGACCTCCAGTACGTCGTTGACCTCGGGCTTGTTCGACGCAAACCCCAAATCGCCGTCAGCAACGCCATCTACCGGGAAATCATTCCCCGGATGCTGACCGAAACGACCCAGGATTTTCTGCCGTTTCAGACCCCCTGGTATGTCCGGCCCGACGGAATTCTGGATATGAAAAAGCTGCTGGCCGCTTTTCAGGACTTCTTCCGGGAGCATTCGGAGCATTGGGTGGAACATTTCGATTATAAAGAGGCCGGCCCCCAGTTGCTGCTTCAGGCATTTTTGCAACGGATCGTCAACTCGGCCGGCCGCATCGACCGGGAATACGGCCTGGGCCGAAAGCGGACCGATCTTCTAGTGTTTTGGCAACATCAAAAAGGTGTGCAGAAGGTGGTGATCGAGTTGAAAATCCTTCGCAAAAGTCTTGAGACGACCATTCGGGAAGGGCTGACCCAAACGGCGGACTATTTGGATCGTTGCGGGGCTGACGAAGGGCACCTGGTAATCTTCGACCGACGGCCCAAGCGGAAATGGGCTGAAAAGATTTTCAAGGAAGAAAAGGAATATATGGGGAAGGCGATTGTGGTCTGGGGGATGTGAAATCGGGCGAGAAGATGGCGATTACATCGGACCTGGGTCGGGGTCGACTCACCCATCGAACACCGAATCCATGACCCGCAGGGCAAAACGGAGCCAATCCCCATGACCACCCGCATCACCATCCTCTGTGAAAACACCGTGGCCGTCCCCTTCGCCGTCATCGGAGAGCACGGATTCGCCTGCCACATCGAGACACCCGACGGCAGCTACCTCTTCGACACCGGCCAGGGCTTCGGCATCCTCCGGAACGCCGCCGCCCTGAAAAAAGATCTGTCCGCCATCGAATCGATCCTGATCAGCCACGGCCATTACGACCACACGGGGG
>CAYSLC010000444.1:0-2005 GCA_964431545.1 uncultured Desulfobacteraceae bacterium
GGGCTCCAGGTTGAACAGGGCGTAGGCCACGGCGACCCCCTGCCGGTCCGAGACGATGGAGCCGGTGCGGCGGGTGGGGAAGTCTCCCCGGTACGGCTCGTATCCCGAAAAGTACCAGTTCATGATCCCGGTGCCCCGGGTGTCGGTGAGAAACTCGTCCCGGTAGCCGATGAGCCCCCGGGAGGGGATGGTGAACTCCAGGCGCACCCGGCCGGCGGTCCCCTGGACCATGTTGATCATCCGCCCCTTTCGCACCGACAGCTTCTCCGTCACGATCCCCACGTAGACCTCGTCGCAGTCGATGAACAGGTGCTCCACCGGCTCCAGCCGCCGGCCCTCTTTGTGCTTGAAGATCACTTCGGGGCGCCCCACCGTGAACTCGAACCCCTCCCGCCGCAGGGTCTCGATGAGGATCGCCATCTGGAACTCCCCCCGGCCCTTGACCAGGAAGACCTCGCCGTTGTCGGTCTCCTCCACCTGGATCGCCACGTTGCGCAGGGTCTCCTTGAAGAGCCGCTCCCGGATCTTCCGGGACTGGACGATGGATCCCTCCCGGCCCACAAAGGGGGAGGTGTTGATGGTGAACTTCATGGAGACGGTCGGCTCGTCCACGGTGATCCGCCGCAGGGGGCGGGCGTGGTCCCGCATGCAGATGGTGTCGCCGATCATCACGTCCTCCACGCCGGACAGGACGATGATGTCCCCCGGCTCCGCCGATTCGGCCTCCACCAGGTGCATCCCCTCATAAATCTGGACCTTGGAGATCTTCAGCGGCGTCTCCCGCCCCTCGGGGCCGATGCAGACCATCCCGTCCTTGGACCGGGCCCGGCCGTTGAAGACCTTGCCCACGGCCAGCCGTCCCAGGTAATCCGAATACCCCAGGTCGGCCACCAGCATCTGGAAGGGGGCCGCCGGATCATGGGAGGGGGCCGGGATCTCTGTCAGGATCCGGCCGAACAGGGGGGCGAGGTCGGTCCCCTTCTCCTCCAGACCGGTCTGGGCCACGCCCTCCCGGCCGATGGCGAAGAGGTAGGGGAAGTCGAGCTGCTCCTCGTCGGCCCCCAGGTCGATGAACAGGTCGTAGATCTCGTCGAGGACCGCCATGGGCCGGGCGTCCTTCCGGTCGATCTTGTTGATCACCACGATCACCCGCAGGCCCGCCTCGAAGGTCTTCTTGAGGACGAACCGGGTCTGGGGGAGGGGACCCTCGGAGGCGTCCACCAGCAGGAGGGCCCCGTCGGCCATGCCCAGGGCCCGTTCCACCTCGCCGCCGAAGTCGGCGTGGCCCGGGGTGTCGATGATGTTGATCTTCACCCCGTCCCGGATCACCGCGCAGTTCTTGGCGGCGATGGTGATCCCCCGCTCCCGCTCCAGGTCGAGGGTGTCCATGGCCCGCTCGTTGACGGCCTGCCCGGCCCGGAAGATCCCGCTCTGGGCGAACATGGCGTCCACCAGGGTGGTCTTGCCGTGGTCCACGTGGGCGATGATGGCGATGTTTCGAATCGTTTCGTTTTTCTGCATGAAAGGTTCCATCGATGCATGAGGGTTCGACGCAAAAAGAGCCCGCCGCATCCGCGGAGGGCCCTTTCCATTCGCAAGTCCAACTTCAAACAATAATCACCGGGAATCGGTTTTCAACGGCGGAGGGATCGATTTTAGAATCCGGACCGGAAACGCCCCGGCCTCACGGGGTCGCGGCCGGGGACCCGTGGTCCTCCAGGAGGGACTGGACCAGCTTGGCCGCCTTGAGGATCTTCTCCTTGCCCTCGGTCACCGAGGCGTACTGGGTTTCGACGCTGGAGACCGTCTTCCGGATCCGTTCCTGGATGTTCGACGTCAGCCCCTCGATGGTCCGGGCCGCCTCCTGGATGCGGTGGTTGAGGCCCCCCATGTCCTGGGCCACCACCGCGAAGCTGTTCCCGGCCTCTCCGGCCCGGGCCGCCTCGATGACGGCGTTGACGGAGAGGATCTTCATGGAGAAGGAGATGCTCCGGATCAGCTCCAG
>CAYSLC010000445.1:0-1955 GCA_964431545.1 uncultured Desulfobacteraceae bacterium
CCAAAGTTCTGCGCGGCGTGATCCCCGGCTATTTTGTCTTATAGCGGCTTTTCAGCTCATCAAATTCGGTGATCGCTGTTTTGATGGGAATCGAAAAGCTGATGCCTTCGATATTGGAACCCGCTATTTTCCAGGTATTGATGCCCACGACCTTCCCCTCTTTGGTGATCATCGGTCCGCCGCTGTTTCCCTGATTGATCTGGACATTGCTCTGGAGGTACTGATTCCGATAACCGGAGAAAACCCCGGAGGAGACGGAATGGCTGAGGTTCAGGGGGCTTCCCACCGCGTAAAGGGCATCCCCCTGGGCCAGCCGGCTGGGGTCGGGCTCCAGGAAGGGGGTATGGTGCCCGCCCAGCTTCAACAATGCCAGATCATGACCGCGTCTGATTTCCACCACAGACACCCCAATTCGGTTTCGTCGGCCAGGACGATCCGAGGGGCACTGTATTGGGCCTGTAACCTTATCGTTTCCAGATCGGAGCGCTTTTTCTCGTGTAACCGGACGGCCTCTTCATATTTCGCCTTAAACCGATGAAACTGTTTTCTGGCCTTGAGCTGTTGTTTGGCTTGCTCCAGCTGCTGCTCCTCCATTTCCAGCATGGCCTTGAATTGTTCGATGGCATTTTCGTCCATTTCAACGACATGTCGGTTTGTCAGGATATACCCGTCATCAGTGATAAAGAACCCCGCGCCTGCGCCCAACTGTGTTTTAACCGTGACGGATGCATTGGCCGCTTCTTCGATCACGTTCTGGGGAGGGCGGCTCAGGGCCAATTTTTCCGCCAGATTGATCTTCTTTCTCTCATTTTTCTTTTTGGCTTGCTTGGGCGGGGTATATTCCGGGGCCTCTTCTTTTACAATCCGTGCTACGCTGTCTTTCTGATAGCCGATGATTGAGCCGAAGCGGTAACATTTGATTTGATTGCCTTCAGTCCACGCTCTTTCCGTTTTGATCCGTTTGCCGTTTTTCATGATGAGAATATCGGCGACGGACACGGTGGGCGATTGAACGAGAACCAGACCCATCAAAATCAAAACCATTTTTTTGCCGAACATGTCTGACCTCCTTTGGGTTTTTGATATGCGTATTAGCAGGCTTTCCGGAAACAAACATCCTATTTCTCAAGTCGGTTCGCTTTTTTCCAACATGGACGGGGGTGAAACATGTCCTTATTTATTACTTGATAATGGATCTTACTCAAGAGGCAGGCGGAAGTGCCCGGATCATACATAGCGGATATTATAAAGTTAAAAGACTTCGCTCGGTTTTTCAACCCTTATTTCGGCATCGTATGAAAAACGAGCATTTGGTGTGAATACTTCAATTTCATAGAAGAATATCCACCGCTGCGGAGTAGTCAACCTTACCCGAATCTGATATAAGACAGGGATAGACGGCTCGATTTGTGGCGGACTCGAAATAAGGAGACCGGACATGGCGAACGCGGCAACAAAACCCCGAATGCGGCAACTGGTGGACTGGAGCGCGGCGGTCTGGGCGGGTCTCGCGTCGGGGATCGTCGTCTTTCTGCTCAACCTGTTTCTCGCCCCCCTCATCATGGGCGGCAACGCCTGGATCATGACCCGGTTCATTGCCTCCATCGCCATGGGGGAGGGCGTCCTGGCCCCGCCCGCCACCTTCAACGCGACCGCCTTTATCGCAGCCATTCTGGTCAATTTCGTCATCTCCATGGGGTACGCGCTCCTCATCGCCTACATCGTCCACCGGGGCGGCCTGCTGACGGGCATCTTGGGCGGCGCTGGCCTGGGGCTCGCCATTTATGGCATCAATTTCTACACCTTCACCTATTTCTATCCCTGGCTCTTTCCCCTTTGCGGATGGGCCATGGGGATCATCCACGTGATCTTCGGGGCGATGGCAGGGGGCGTCTACGAATTTCTGGAGGTGGAGGAATTCGTCCTGGTGGAGGAGGAAAACTGATGCCGGGGAG
>CAYSLC010000446.1:0-1952 GCA_964431545.1 uncultured Desulfobacteraceae bacterium
CCCTGGCTCAAGATGCCCCGACCCGGCGGCGGTCCCTGCGGGTGCTTTTGGCCGAGGACAACGAGGAGAACGTCAAAGTGGCCCGGGCCTTGATCGGCCGGTTGGGCCATGAGTTGACCGTGGCCCGGGACGGGGCCGGACCCATGGAAACGGTCTCCCCCTCGGAGACGAAGTCGCTGATCCGGTCCCTCATCCGATCGCTCTCCATGGGGGAATATGACGAGGAGGGCGTCCGGAAACTGGGAAATCCGCCCGATTCCGCCGACGAGGGGCGGCTGGGGGCGCTGAAAGGCCGTCTGGAGGATTTTGACTTCGATGCCGCCGTCCGCATCCTCGAAGAGATGGAACGCGAGGCCGCCGCGCCGGAAAAAGGAGACGCCCCATGAACGACCATGGAAAACAGAAGATCCTGCTGGTGGACGACGAGGCCATGAACCTCCATCTGTTCAAACGCATCCTGTCGGACCAGTACACGCCCATCTTCGCCAAGAACGGCCCCGAGGCCCTGGACCGGGCCGTCCGGAACGCGCCGGACCTCATCCTCCTGGACGTGATGATGCCGGGCATGGACGGATACGCGGTGTGCGAGCGGCTCAAGGCGGACGCCCGGACCGAAAAGATCCCGGTGATCTTCGTTTCGGCGATGAACGATGTCAAGGACGAGGCCCGGGGGTTCGAGGCCGGGGCCGTGGACTACATCTCCAAACCGGTCAGCCCGCCCATCGTCAACGCGCGGATCAGGACCCACCTGGCCCTGCGGGACCAGAACCGGATCCTGGAGGAGATGGTCCGGGAGCGGACCGCCGAACTGAGCCGGACCCGGCTGGATATCATCCATCGCCTGGGCCGGGCCGCCGAGTTCCGGGACAACGAGACCGGGTTCCACGTCATCCGGATGTCGCAGTGTTGTCAACTGCTGGCGGAAAAGGCCGGACTCGACGAGGAAGATTGCCACACCATCCTGCATGCCTCGCCCATGCACGACGTGGGCAAGATCGGCATCCCCGACCGGATCCTCCTCAAGCCCGGCCCCCTCGATCCGGAAGAATGGGCATTGATGAAAAAGCACCCGGAATTCGGCGCCCAGATCATCGGCCGGCACGACTCGGCCCTGCTCCGGATGGCCGCCACCATCGCCATGACCCACCACGAGAAATGGGACGGATCCGGCTACCCCAAGGGGCTCGCCGGCGAACAAATCTCCATTTACGGCCGCATCGTCGCCGTCGCCGACGTCTTCGACGCCCTGACCTCGGAGCGTCCCTACAAGAAGGCCTGGTCGGTGGAAGAGGCTTTCGAGTTCGTCCGGGACCAGTCCGGCCGCCATTTCGACCCGAACCTGGCGGAACGCTTCCTGTCGGCCCGGGACGAGGTGCTGGCGATCCGGGATCGGTGGTCGGAGCCGGCGGAGGAGACGGGCTGAAGGCCGGGGCGCTCTCCCTGAACCCGGATTCTTCCGGTTCGACGCATCACCGTTCCTTGTAAAACTTCCGGATCTCCTTCGAGATCTCCTTGAAGCGCCGCTTCCGGTTCACCCGGCCGGCGGTCTCCTGTTTCTCCTTGAGCCAGGATTGTTCCCGCTGGATCTTGAGGTACCCGTCGTATCGATCCCGGGAAAGACGGCCGTCCTCCAGGGCTTCGATCACCGCGCACCCCTTTTCGGAGGTATGGTTGCAATCGGCAAAGAAGCAGCCGGCGGCGAGATCTTCGATTTCGGGGAACCCGGCGGCCATGCCGTCGTCGGCGCTCCAGAGTTGAACCTCGCGTAAGCCCGGCGTGTCGATGAGATAGGCGCCCGAAGGCAGGCTGAACAGCTCCCGCCGCGTGGTGGTGTGGCGCCCCTTGGCGTCCGCGCTCCGCACCTCCCGGACCGCCTGTTTCTCTTCGCCCAGCAACCGGTTGATGATGGTCGATTTGCCGACGCCGGATGATCCCAGAAAGCAGATCGTCTC
>CAYSLC010000447.1:0-1949 GCA_964431545.1 uncultured Desulfobacteraceae bacterium
TGAAAACGGATCATAAAGGAGCGACTGGCGGACCGGGAGACGGTCAGCCATGAACCTCCTGCATCTGTCCGACCTCCATTTCGGCACGATGGATGACGCCCGGACCTGGGCCGGGCAGCTGGCGGTGGACCTGTCCGGCGGATTGGGCCGCAACCGGCTGGATGCCGTGATCATCTCCGGCGATGTGGCCACACGGTCCGAGCCGGAGGAGTACGCGGCCGCCAAATCGTTCCTGGACGCGCTGTGCGCCGAGTTCGGGCCGAGGCCGGAGGGGATTGTTTTGGCGCCGGGCAACCACGATCTCCACTGGGGGCTGGCGAAAAAGGGATACTCCCTGATGGACCGGGAGGACTTTGAAGGCGATCTGTCCAAATTCCGGCACGTGGAGGTCGGCGACGGCGTGATCCGGGTGCGGAACAAGGGGGACGCCCACTGGACGCGGTTCGCCCGTTTCAACGAGTTCCACAAGGCCGTCAAGGGAACACCGTATCCGCTGGAACCCTCCCGGCAGGGCGTGCTGCACCATTTTCCGGACCACGATCTGCTGATTCTGGCGCTCAATTCCTGCTGGGACATCGACCACCGGTTTCCATCCGCGGCGGGCATCCATCCCCACGCGGTAGGGTTCGCGCTGGATGCCATCCGCCGGAACGCCGACCGATACGGGGATTGCCTGAAATTCGCCGCCTGGCACCATCCGCTGGACAGCCCCTTCGAGGATCGCATCACGGACAGGGGCTTCATTTCCCGGCTCGCCAACGCCGGGTTTTGCGCGGGGTTTCACGGGCACATCCATAAGGCGGAAAAGAGCCTCTTCGCCTATGATGTGACGGAGGACGGCCGCAAACTCCACATCATCGGCGCCGGCACGTTCGGCGCGCCGTCCGATGAATGGCATCCGGGTGTGCCGCTTCAGTACAATTTTATCACCCTGGAGGACAACCGGCTGACGGTGGCGACCCGATGCCGGCGGGAGAAAAACGGCCGTGGGAAGCCCATGCCATCTGGGGCCAAGGGGTTGGGAAAGATCCGGCCTACCGCTATGTCGTCGAACTGCCGGAGGCTCGTTGCAGAGCCGAAAGCCCGGCAAAAAAGGAGGGGCCGGCGGAAGACCTGCCGCTGGAAATCCCCGCGGTGTACCGGACCCACATCCTGGATCGATGCCGCTACATGGACATCGACCGCCTCCGGGAACCGGGCAGCGGCGTCCGGATGGAGTTGCCGGAGTTGTTCGTTCCCCTGTACGCCGTTCCTCCCGACCGGAAATAACGAAAGAAGCAACAGGAAGAAGACATCGGGCTGTTCGCCGACATTGAGCGATCCAAGGATATCGAAGATTTGATTGCCGAATCTCCGCACTTGCTGATCAAGGGCCAACCCGGTTCGGGCAAAACCACGCTGCTGAAGCACACGGCGTTGTCGATGCTCACTGCCGGTGAATGGAAGGGATTGGAAGGGTGGCTTCCGGTGCTGGTGATTCTGAGCCAACTCAAAGGGTTCCAGGATCGATGCCCAGACCTTCCGGCCAACCGAACCACGGCTGAACGGCTGTTGGAAGATTATTTCCAGCGAAGTGACAACGGCCTGGACTTCTATACGGTCAAGCGGTTCTGTGAAGCGGGCAAGATCATGTTTCTGCTGGACGGCTTAGACGAGATCGACCGGGAATTGCGGGATTTAATTGCCCATTCATTTGCGGATTTCCGGAATCATCATCCCGGATGTAAAATCGTCCTGTCCGGCCGACCCCACGGTGTGGACGGCGCGATGGTGGACCAGTTCGGCTCGTAGAACCTCTATCGGAGCTTCGCTCGCTGCGCCTTCCGCCACCGGGCTCACCCCGAACTCCCGGTTCTTCCATGCGGGATTTCGTTGCGCCAGGACCCGTAGCCCCCTGCCCTCTTAACCTTTTACCCTTTACCGCCGGAGGCGGCGAATTTTTTTGAGAT
>CAYSLC010000448.1:0-1921 GCA_964431545.1 uncultured Desulfobacteraceae bacterium
GCCTACAGTTACGCCGTGGCCCACATCTGGATGGGGGCCAACAAACTCTCCTCCCTGCTCTGGAACTACGAACAGATCCTCAAGGGGCTCAATTTCGAATTCAGCGAAATCGATGAGTAACAAGTCCCAGGGATGATGCCGAACCGGCTCCGTGGAACTCGTTTTGAACCCAAATGCTCCGGAAAAATACATGCTTTCCCCTATTTTTTTTCCCGTTGCATCTCCTCTATAATCGAGACCTTGTAAGACCGCCCGAATCCCTTGGGCTGAACCGATGATCCGGATCCGCGTGTTTTCCTTCGGATCATCGCACTTTTCGGCGGCTCGGATAAACAACACAGAAGAAAGGAGTTTCCCAATGCCGACACGTTATCCATCCATCTTCAAACCGTGCGCCTTGCCGGGTCTTCTGATGGCTCTTGTGCTCCTGTTGCCTTCCATGGCCCTCGGCACGGCCGAAGAGTCGGAAGAGTCCTACCGGAGCTACGGCGGAGATCGGGCCCTTCAGCAGCCGGATCAGAAAAAATGGCTCACCGCCTCCCACCGGAAACATGAAGCCCTGCGGAAGGAATTCACCTCCGGTCCCGAAGTCACCGCCGCCTGCCTCTCCTGCCACAACGAAGCGGGAGAACAGATGATCCAGACCATCCACTGGACCTGGCTCTGCCCCGCCGACCCCTCAAAAAAGATGGGAAAGGCCGGGCTGACCCTCAACAACTTCTGAGTCAACATCCAGGGCAACGAGGCTCGTTGCACATCATGCCACGCTGGATACGGCTGGAAGGACGACACGTTCGATTTTACCAAACAGGAGAACATCGATTGTCTGGTCTGCCATGAACAGACCGGCACTTACAAGAAATTTCCCACCATGGCCGGAGAGGTGGTCAGCGAGCCCAAGAAGTTCCAGGGCAAGACCTTCTATCCCCCCGACTGGAACAAGGTGGCCCAGAGCGTGGGCCGCCCCTCCCGAAGCAACTGCGGCACCTGCCACTTCTACGGCGGCGGCGGCGACGGCGTGAAGCACGGGGACCTCGACTCCTCCCTGTTGAAGCCGCCCAAGGATCTTGACATCCACATGGCCGAGAACGGGCTCAACTTCGACTGTGTCCGGTGCCACACCACCACCGCCCACAAGATCGCGGGCCGATGCTACAAGAGCCCGGCGGCCGAAGAGCTGAAAACCCTGATCCACAACGACCTGATCGAGCGGATCACCTGCGTGGCCTGCCACACCGAGGAGCCCCATGAGGCGGGACACAAAGCCAATGCCCACACGGACAAAGTCGCCTGCCAGACATGCCACATCCCTGACTTTGCCCGGCTTTTGCCCACCAAAATGTGGTGGGACTGGTCCACGGCGGGCCGGATGAAAGACGGAAAACCCTATTCGGAGCACGGCCCATACGGGAAACATTCCTATGCCTCGAAGAAGGGGAGCTTCCGGTGGGAGAAGAACGTGGAACCGGAGTACTTCTGGTTCAACGGGTCCCTGGACTATGTCCTGCTCACCGATCCCATCGATCCGACCCGGCCGGTGGAACTCAACCAGGTGGTGGGAAGCCCGGAGGATGAACGTTCGCGGATCTACCCCTTCAAAGTCCACCGGGGGAAGCAGCCCTACGACGCGGTCAACAACACCATGGCCGCCCTCCACCTCTTCAGCCCCAAGGAACCGTCCGCGTATTGGGCCTCCTACGACTGGGAGAAGGCCATCGCCGCGGGGATGGAGTACACCGGCCTCACCTACGGCGGGGAGTTCGGGTTCGTCGAGACCCGGTACCACTTTCCCATCACCCATATGGTGGCGCCCAAGGACAAGGCGCTCTCCTGCGAGGAATGCCACGGCCGGGAGGGCCGCCTCGCCGATCTGGCGGGCATCTATATGCCGGGGCAGGATCGGATCCCCGGTCTCGATACC
>CAYSLC010000449.1:0-1886 GCA_964431545.1 uncultured Desulfobacteraceae bacterium
AAACCTTGTGGCTGTGGACCAGCTTCTTCACCGCCTGCTTGGCCCGGTTGTTCTCCCCCTGGGTGTCCTCGATGAAGAGTTCCAGCTTGTGTCCGTCGATCCCGCCGTTCTTGTTGATCTCCTCCTGGATCATCTCCACGGTGTTCCGCTGGGGCTCCCCCAGCCAGGACGCCTTGCCCGTGATGGCAAAGGCGCACCCGATGCGATACGGCTCCGGCTCCGCCAGGGCTGTCGATCCGAAGGCCAGGCAACACGCGACCACCAAGATCACCACCATGAGTTTCCGCATTCTTCTCCTCCTTTGTCTGTCGTTTGTCCCTCGTTTTTGGATAGTTGATTCGTCGGCCGCGGAGGCGGGGGGTCGAGTCGCCTCCCCGGCCGCCGCCTCAGAGGGGATAGGGGACTCCGGAGAGCCCCGTCCCCTCGTCGAGTCCGCACATGAGATTCATGTTCTGCACCGCCTGGCCGGCGGCCCCCTTGACCAGGTTGTCGATGGCGGACACCAGGATCACCCGGCCGGCCCGGTCATCCCCCCGCACGGCGATGTCGCAGAAGTTGGTCCCCCGGACGTTCCGGGTGTCGGGAATCCGTTCATCGCCGCAAAACCGGATGAAGGGGGCGCCGCCATAGGCGTCCGCCAGGCACTCCCGGATCCGGGACAGGGTCCCGGCGGAGGTGGGGGACGCATAGATGGTGGCGAGCATCCCCCGGCTCATGGGGACCAGGTGGGGGACGAATGTGAGGTGGACCTCTTGTCCGGCCGCGTCGGAGAGCATCTCGTCCATCTCCGGGTTGTGGCGGTGGACGGCGACCTTGTACGGCTTGAAGGATTCGGTCACCTCGCAGTAAAGGGCCGCCACGGACGGGGACCGGCCGGCGCCGCTCACCCCGGATTTGGCGTCGGCCACCAGGGAGGCGGGGTCCACCAGCCCCTCCCGGACCAGGGGGATCAGGGGCAGGAGCACACTGGTGGGGTAGCATCCGGGGTTTCCCACCAGCCGGGCCGTCCGGATCTCGTCCCGGAAAACTTCGGTGAGTCCGTAGACCGACTCGTTCAGCAAGGCCTTGGCCGTGTGGGGCTGGTAGCTCGCCTCGTAGGCGTCCGGGTTCCGGAACCGGAAGTCGGCGGAGAGGTCCACGACCCGCTTTCCCCGCTCCAGAAGCTCCGGGACGATGGCCATGGGGAGATTGTGGGGCAGCGCGGTGAAGAGAACGTCCGCGCGTCCGCGGACCGTGTCCGCCTCGTAGGGCTCGCAGGAGAGATCCACCACCCCGGACAGGGCCGGATGGATGGACGAAAACGGGACCCCGCCGTGCTGCCGGGAGGTGAGCACGGTGAGTTCCACGTCCGGGTGCCCGGCGAGGATCCGGACCAGCTCCGCCCCCGCATACCCCGTGGCGCCGATGACGCCCGCCCGAACCGTCATGGTCGTTCGCCCTCCCCTACCCTTCCAGCCCCTGGATCAGGGCCAGCACGTTCTCGCCGAGGACATTGTGGTTGTACCCCCCCTCCAGGATGGCGAAGCAGCCGGCCCCGTTTCGGGCCGCGGCCTCCCGGACCATCCGGCCCATGGCCCGGTAGTCATCCGTGGACAGGAGACCGCCCCAGTCGGCCAGGTGGTTGTCGAAGCCGGCGGAGATCCCGATGACGTCCGCGGCGCAGCCGGCCATCTCCCGCTCGACTTCGGCGAGGTACGCCCCTCGTTCATAGGCCGATGGGTTGTACACCTTGACGTACTCCCTGCCCTGGAGGATGTTGACGTTGCCGTCGCCGAAATGGAGATCAAAGTCGAGGATATGGGCGGTCTCGATCCGCTCCTCGCGCCTGAGATGCTCCAGGGCCACCGACATGTTGTTGAAGTAGCAGAACCCCCAGGCGGAGTCCC
>CAYSLC010000450.1:0-1863 GCA_964431545.1 uncultured Desulfobacteraceae bacterium
GACTCCACGATCTTGCCGGCGTACATCACCGCCACCCGGTCGCAGATCTCCGCCACTACCCCCAGGTCGTGGGTGATGAAGAGGATGGCCGTCCCGGTCTCCCGTTGCAGGTTGAGCATCAGGGTGAGGATCTGGGCCTGGATGGTCACATCCAGGGCGGTGGTGGGCTCGTCGGCGATGAGCAGCTCGGGCCGGCAACAGAGCGCCATGGCGATCATGGCCCGCTGGAGCTGTCCGCCGCTCAGTTCGTGGGGATATTTCCCGAGCAGCCGGTTGGGATTGGGCAGCCGCACCTGGCGGAAGGTCTCCACGGCGATCGCTTCCGCCGCCTGTCCCCGGGCGTCGCTGTGGAGCCGGATCACGTGGGTCACCTGCTGGCCGATGGTGAAGACCGGGTTGAGGGAAGAGAGCGGGTTCTGGAAGATCATGGCGATGCGGCCGCCCCGGACCTGCTGGAGCGCGTTCTCCTTCATGAGAAGAATGTCCTCGCCGTTTAGGAGAATCTCGCCGGAAACGATCCGTCCCGGTTCGTCGATGAGCCGCAGCACCGATCGGACCATGACCGATTTGCCGCACCCGGTCTCGCCCACGATCCCCACCACTTCGCGGCCCACGGTCAGGCTCACGTCGTCCACGGCCCGCACCACGCCGTTGTAGGTGAAAAAATGGGTCCGGAGGTTCCGGATGTCGAGGATGGGGCGGTCGTCCATGGCGCGGCCTAGTCCCGGATCTTGGGGTCGAGGATGTCCCGCAACCCGTCCCCCACCAGGTTGAAGGCGAGCACCGAGGCGAAGATGGCCAGGCCGGGGAAAGTCACGGTCCACCAGTAGTCGAGGAAATAGGCCCGGGACGAGGTGACCATGAGCCCCCACTCCACCGTGGGCGGCTTGGCCCCCACGCCGATGAAGCTGAGGCTGGCCGCCGCCAGGATGGCGTATCCCATGTCCATGGAGGCCTGAATGACCACCGGCGCCAGCACGTTGGGCAGCACGTGGCGCACCAGGATGACCGGCCGGCTCACGCCGATGGAGCGGGCCGCCTCCACGTAGAGTTCCTCCCGCACGCTCAGGGTCTGGGCCCGGATGAGGCGGACGTACCAGGGAAACCAGGAAATGGCGATGGCGATCATGGCGTTCATGATCGACGGCCCCAGGGCCGCGGCGATGACCATGGGCAGCAGCAGGGGCGGAAAGGCCAGGAACATGTCGCTCACCCGCATGATGATCTCGTCGGCCCACCCGCCGAAGAACCCGGCGATGAGGCCCAGGGGCACCCCCAGGGCCAGGGAGACCAGGATCACCGTCAGGCCGATCTTGAGCGACATCCGGGCGCCGAAAACGACCCGGGTGAAGATGTCCCGGCCCAGGGCGTCGGCCCCGAAGGGGTGGACGAGGCTAGGCGGGGCCAGCTTGTCGGCGAAATTGATGCCGTGGACCGCATCTTCGGGGAAGGGGGTGATGTAGGGGGCGAACAGGGCCGCGGCCATGAGCAGGCCCACGAAACCGAGCCCCAGGATAAAGAGCGGGTTGCGCCGGGCCAGGTGGAGGGGATAGCGCCAGACGGCCGGCCGCGCGGCGGTTTCGATGGGGGGCGCGGCGTCGGTCATGCGTCGCCTCCCGGCGTTTTGATGCGCGGATCGATGGCGAAATAGATGAGATCCACGGCCAGGTTGAGGACGATGTAGGTGAGGGCGAACAGGAGCGTCACCCCCATGATGGCCGGAAAATCGTTGGTCTCGATGGAGAGGACCGCATACCGGCCCAGTCCGGGCCAGTCGAAGATCGACTCCACCATGAAGGAGCCGCCCAGGAGCAGCCCGTAGGAGAGCCCCACCACCGTCACCGTGGGCATCAGGGCGTTTTT
>CAYSLC010000451.1:0-1836 GCA_964431545.1 uncultured Desulfobacteraceae bacterium
TGGCCGGCGGCGGCGACAAGGAAATCATCATACAAACGGAGATCGACCTGGCGGACCTCCGCGCCGCCCGGCAGGAATTCCCCGGCCTCGCCAGCCGGGTCGACTGGCTCAACCCAACGAAACCATAATCCAAAGGAATCCAAAACTCCTGTACGCAACAACATCCCAAACCGGAAAGGCCCACCCCTTTGTGCCTTTGTCCCTCTGTCCCTTTGTGCCTTTCTAAAGGAGACCCATCATGGCCAACATGGAGATCGATTTTTGCGGCGTCAAAATCAAAAACCCCCTGGTGGCGGCCTCGGCCGAGCCCACCCTGAACGCCCACAACATGAAAAAATGCATCGACACCGGGGCCGGCGGCGTCATCGCCAAGACCATGAGCGATTCGCCGGCCATGCGGGAACTTACCACCCGGGCCAAATGGCGGTTTTTAAACGAGCGTCACGAGGTCTGCCGGGGCAAGGTGCCCCGGGGGTTCAGCCTCTACAGCCGCAGCGGCCTGGCCATTGAACCCCCCGATGATTTCATCAAGGAGATCAAGGAGACCCTGGCGTATGCCAAAGACCATGACGCCACGGTGATCGGTTCCATCGGCTCCATTGAAATGGAGGGATGGGTGACGCTGGGCAAACAGATGGAAGACGCCGGCGTGCCGCTGCTGGAACTCAATTTCGGCTGTCCCCACCCCAAGCTGATGCCCGGGGTCCGCACCGGTATGAACGTGGGGCAGGATTTCGACTACGCCTGTGAGATCACGCAGGCCGTGGCCGAGGCCCTCTCCATTCCCATCATGATCAAGGTGACGCCCCAGGTGACGGACCTCGTGGCCTTTTCCGGACGCCTCCGGGACGCGGGCGCCGCCGCCGTGACCCTCACCAACCGCTTCATCGGCTTCGTCCCCGACATCGAGACCGGCAAACCTCTTATTTACGGCCAGGCCGGCATCGGCGGCCCCTGGGTCAAGCCCCTGACCCTCCGGTGGATCAACGAAGTCCGGCAGGCCTACAACGGCGAGATCTTCATCGCCGGCACCAACGGGGCCTACGACTGGCGGGACATCGTGCAGTTCATCATGAGCGGCGCCCACATCATCGAGATGTGCTCGGCGGTCATGTGCTACGGCTACGAATGGCTGGGCAGACAGGTCCGCGGCCTGGAAAAATTCATGGACGAGAAGGGCTACGGCACGATTACCGACATGCTGGGCGCCGTTTCCGACGCGGCCATGCCCTACAGCGAGATGCCCCCTGAAAAGGCGCAGGTGAATGAGGAATACTGCAACAACTGCGGCCGATGCCTCAAGGCCTGCTTCGCCGACGGCATGCAGGCGGGCGAGACCCACACCTTCGTTCAGGCGGAAAACTGCGTGGGCTGCGGCGGCTGTTATTCGGTCTGCCCCATCCCCGGCGCCATCGACATCGTGCCGTATGGGGTTTCGCATTGATGGTGACCCCTTGACCCCAGACATCCCCCTTAAAACGGGGGAGAAAGGCGACCCGAAATGAAACCGCTGATTCAGTTTTTATCCGAATCCGAAATCAAGGAGTTGCACGGGTATTCCCTGAAAATCCTCCAAGAGATCGGGATGCGGCTGCCCCAGCCGGAGGCCCTCTCCCTCCTGGAAAAGGCCGGGGCCACGGTGGGGGACAACGAGGTGGTCAAAATCCCGGCAAATCTGGTGGAGCGGGCCATCGAGAGCCTGCCCAGGCGCGACGCCGTCACCCTTTTCGGCCGCGATCCCCAACACGACATCGGCTTCACCGGCCATAACCCCACCCTGTCGTGCATGACCATGGCCGTCAACGTTATCGACCCGCACACCCGGGAGAAACGGCC
>CAYSLC010000452.1:0-1830 GCA_964431545.1 uncultured Desulfobacteraceae bacterium
CCGGATGATGGGCGCCAGGGCGAAGATGATGGTGACCACCACGCCGGGCACGTTGCCGATGCCGAAGAGCATGACGATGGGGACGAGGTAGACAAACGGGGGCGTGGTCTGCATGGCGTCGAGCACCGGGCGGATGGTCGCCTCCAGCCGGTCGTTTCGCGCCGCGAGGACGCCCAGCGGCACCCCGATGAGGACGCAGAAGATCACGGCGGTGAGCACCAGGGAGACGGTGGTCATGGCGCTCTGCCATGCGCCGATGACACCGATGGCCGCCAGGGTAAGGAGAACGAAGGCGGTGATCCGCATGCCCACCATCTGCCACCCGGCCAGCCAGACGATCAGCAGGATCACAATCGGCGGCGTGGCCAGCAGGGTTGACTGGAGCGCATCCAGCGTCTTGTCCACCGGCCATCGGATGGCCATGAACACATGGCGGAAATTGGCCACCAGCCAGTTGATCAGGTTCTCCACCCAAGTCCCCACCGGAAGCTGAAGGACCTGGAACGGGTCGAGGAGGACTTCCCAGATGTTGTCTGTTCCGATTGCCATGAGCATTCTCCCTTGTTCTGGCGATTGTTATGGACGGCGTTCGGAGTTCCGCCTTGAGGCGGCGCTCTGGAACCGGGCCATTATCCGCCGAAAGGCAAAACTCCGAACGGAACGTCATTCATACCGCGCCACCGGCGGACCCAGCACATCCCGGTCCGGATCGATCCCCAGCCCCGGTGTCTCCGGCGCGGTCACGCATCCGTCGACGACCCGGAAATCGCCCCGTCCCGTGGTGCTGGTCGTAATTTCCCGGCACTCGAGGACGCAGCGGAGAAACTTCTCCGGCACGGTTTGCCCCAGGTGGACGATGGCGGCAAAGGCGATGTCGGAACCGGTGGTGTCCTGGACGCTCAGGGCGTAGCCGGCGGCCAGGGCGATGTCCCGCTGCCGGCGGGCCCTGGTGAGGCCGCCGCTCTTGGAGATCTTCAGGTTGATGCCGTCCGCCGCGTCATCGGCCACGGCCTGGATTAAGGCGGCGTCGCTGTCGGCGAGTTCATCCAGGTAGATGGGCACGTCCGTGCGGCGTTTGAGGGACCGGCATTCCCGCCAGGTGGCGCAGGGGGCCTCCAGCACGAAGTCAAGCCCCGGCGGCAGCAGCCGGAGGGTTCTCAGCGCCGACTCGACGGTCAGACCGCCGTTGGCGTCCACGATGAAGAATTCATGGGGCCGTTTGTCCGCCAGGCAGGCTTCGATGCGGGCCGCGTCCAGTTCGGGGACGCCGCCGACCTTGACGGAATGGCCGATGTAGCCCCGGCCTCGGTGGTCCTCGACCCGCCGCCGCATGTCGTCGGGCGGTCCCGTGTGGATGGAAGAGATGATGGGCAGCCGGGTGTCCGTTCGTCCGCCAAGGAGGTCGCAGACCGGCAGGTCCACGGATTTGCCGAAAAGATCCCACAGGGCTACGTCGATGGGCGTCTTGGCGTGGTGATGGCCCACCAGCACCGCGTCCATGAGGTCGTTGACCCGGTCCACCCGCCGGGGATCGGTGCCGATGAGGTGGGGGGCGATCTCCGCGATGCCCGCCTGGACGCCCCGGGCATGTGCCGCAATGAAATTGGCTCCGAAGGGCGTGGATTCGCCCCACCCTTCCAGCCCGTCGTCCGTTTCGACGCGGACGATGGTCGCGTCGAACCCTTCGTAGGTCCGGCCGCCGGACAGGTGGTAGACGCCGCCACTATAGGGCAGATGTACCGCATAGACCTCGATGGTTTTGATTTTCAAGTATTTAGTCTCCGGGCGGGATCAGGACGAGTTTGCCGATGAAGGATTTGTTCAGGAAGT
>CAYSLC010000453.1:0-1792 GCA_964431545.1 uncultured Desulfobacteraceae bacterium
TCCTTTGTCCCGGCACGATCCGGTCGTAGTCAGCTGCATTGACGAAGCTCAAGGGCAGGATGCCGAAATTGATCAGGTTGGCCCGATGGATCCGGGCAAAGGACTTGGCCAGGACCACGGTGACACCGAGATGCCTCGGGGCCAGGGCCGCGTGCTCCCGGCTGGAGCCCTGTCCGTAGTTCTGGCCGGCCGCCACCAGGAACCCCTCCTCCCGGTGTTCCATGGCGCGCCGGTGGAAATCGGACTCCAGGGGGCCGAACACGAAGGTGCTGATCTCGGGGATGTTGCTGCGAAAGGGCAGGACCCGTGCGCCGGCGGGCATGATCTCGTCGGTGGAGATGTCATCCCCGACCTTGAGGAGCACCGGTCCGCCGAGCGTCTCCGGAAGGGGGTCGAAGGGGGGCAGGGGTTTGATGTTGGGCCCCTTCTCCAGCGCGACATCGGCCTCCGGGTCCTCGGGGGGCAGGAGCATCCGGGTGTTGACGGCGATGGACTCCGGCTCCGTGAACCGGGGGGGCTCCATGGAGAGGGTGCGGGGGTCGGTGATGACGCCGGTGAGGGCCGAAGCGGTCGCGGTCTCCGGACTGCACAGGTAGACCTGATCCTCCCGGGTCCCCGAACGGCCCGGGAAATTCCGCGGCACCGTCCGCAGGCTGATCTTTCCCGAGGCCGGGGCCTGCCCCATTCCGATGCATCCGTTGCACCCGGCCTGGTGGATCCGGGCCCCGGCGGTGATCAGTTTCTCCAGCAGGTCGAACCGGGCCAGGTTCTCCAGGATCTGCCGGGAGGTGGGGTTGACGTCGAAGGAGACCCGGGGGTGGATCATGGCCCCGTCCACCATCAGGGCCGGGACGGCGAAGTCCCGGAGCCCGGGGTTGGCCGAGGAGCCGATGTAGGACTGGTAGATCTCCCGGCCCGCCACCTCCCGGACCGGGACCACGTTTCCCGGGCTGCTGGGCAGGGCGATGAGGGGCTCCAGGGTGGAAAGATCGATCTCGGCGGTCTCGTCGTAGGCGGCGTAGGGATCGGCGGCCAGGGGCGTCCAGGCCTCCTCGCGGCCCTGGGACCGCAGGAACCGGCGGACCGCCTCGTCCGAGGGGAAGACGGTGGTGGTGGCGCCCAGCTCGGTCCCCATGTTGGCGATCACGTGCCGGTCCATGGCCGAGAGGGTCTCCAGGCCGGGTCCGTGGTACTCGATGATCCGGCCGACGCCCCCCTCCACGCCGTACCGGCGGAGCATCTCCAGGATCACGTCCTTGGCGCTGACCCAGTCGGGAAGCCGGCCGGTCAGCCGCACCCCGAGCACGGCGGGCATGGTGATGTGGACCGGCTCCCCGGCCATGGCCAGGGCCACCTCCAGCCCCCCGGCCCCCATGGCGAGCATGCCCAGGGCCCCGGCCGCCGGGGTGTGGCTGTCGGATCCGAGGAGGGTCTTGCCGGGGACCCCGAACCGCTCCATGTGGACCGGGTGGCTGACCCCGTTGCCCGGACGGCTGTACCAGATGCCGTACTTCCGGCAGGCACTCAGCAGGAACAGGTGGTCGTCCGCGTTCTTGTAGTCGGTCTGGAGCAGGTTGTGGTCCACGTACTGGGCCGAGAGTTCGGTCCGGACCCGGGGGACCCCCATCGCCTCGAACTCCAGCATCACCAGGGTGCCGGTGGCGTCCTGGGTGAGGGTCTGATCGATGACCAGGCCGATCTCCTCCCCCGGCTCCGGGGTGCCGTCGGCCAGGTGGGCCTCCATCAGCTTCCGGGTGACGGTCTTTCCCATGGGAGACTCCTTGGGCCCTTT
>CAYSLC010000454.1:0-1787 GCA_964431545.1 uncultured Desulfobacteraceae bacterium
GGGGACGGCCACGGTGTTTTCACAGAGGATGGTGATGCGGGTGGTCATGGGGATGGCTCCTTTTTTTCGCTGTCCTGGGTCTTGGCGCTCGCGTCGGAACGAAAGCGCAAAAAGCCGTCCCGGCTTTGGCGTACCCTGTGGCAGGCGCCAGGGGATCAAGCGAGTCCCCGTTCGACCAAGCCGGAGGCGGGCTTGGGTACCTATGGCCGAAAATACGCCGAAGAATGGTACGATTCAAGGCGGATTTTTCAGCGCTCCGTCGGGAACGAGTCTGAAAAGGGTTTGCATGTGGGGCGTTCATCGTGGCGCGGCCTTCACGCTCCACGATCGATTCGATGACCCGATGGCCGGCATCACGGGGAAAAAGAGGCTGAAAAGGACGAACATTGTGAGAAGAGGAGAGACCCATTGAGCAAAGACAGACTTTCCGAGCTATCCCGGACCCGGAAGTGGGCCCATCAGAAGCTGGCGGGCAAGGGGTCCAGGGTCTATGAGGCCTTCCTCCGGATGGAGGCGGCCGCCTTTTCCGACGGCGCGCTCTCCAAAAAGACGAAGGAACTCATCGCCATCGGCATATCCGTCCGGATCGACTGTGAGTCCTGTATGCAATGGCACATCGAGCAGGCGGCCGCGGCGGGCGCGACCCCGGACGAGATCCTGGAGGCGGTCGAGGTGGGGATCGAAATGGGCGGCGGCCCCGCCACCGTGTCGGCCCGTTTTGCCCTGCAGGTCATGGATTCGGTTTTCGATGGGTGAGCCGGCCCCGGGCCGGGTCCGACAAAGTCCCATCTCGCCGACGCGTTCCGATCCGTGGCACCGGGGTCCGTCATGGGATGGCGGCGGTCGGATGGCGTCGATCTGGTTCAAATCGTACCGGCACGGCTTCGTTTTTTCCAGTGTACGATCAGGGGCCCGTTTTTCCCGCTGACCGGGTCTTTCTCCGGCAGGGGAACGCTTTCGATGTTCCGATCCGCTTCGGGCCGTTCGCCGGGTTTGCCGTAATTCATGTCCGGCCACTGTCCGCCGGGATAGGCGCCCACGACGCCGAAATCAGAACTCGATTCCAGGTTTTTGTGGGCCACGCCGGCGGGGATGACCACGACATCGCCCGGATGGAGGGTCTGCTCGATGCCGTCATCGCCGCCGAGGCGGACTCTGGCGGTTCCGCTGTAGATGCCGAGGACTTCGTGGCCGGTGCTGTGGTAGTGGTGATAGGGGAAGATGCCGTTCCGCCAGGAACCGCTCCATCCGTTTCCGGCAAAACGCTGTTCAAAGGCAGAAGCCGGGTCCGGTTCGGGCAGGGGGATGGCGTTTTTGTAAAACAGGATCGGCAGCTCGTTGTTGGGGAAAATGCCGTCGTCCCCGAGAAGGTGGGCTTGGGGCCGAACTGTTTCGGGTTTGGTCATGGGGTCTCCTTTCCTTCCCTTCGTCAAGATTGATCCCCGCCAGTTCTTTACCTTTCAGATTGGCGCCGCTCAGCTCCGGCTTTACACCAGGATTTTCCTCCCGCCATCGATTCCAGGCATCCACGCCCTGATTCAACAGTTTCAAATGCGCTTTATCCACCATCCCCCCGACTCCGTTCACCCCACCCATTATCGCCTCTGTGGCAAAGTGCGGGCAGGGCGGTTTCGTATTCCGGGCCAGACCGTCGAGGAGCCGCGGTGGAGGGGAACCGTATCGGACGCCGGTCCCCTGGATTCCCATTCCGAGTGACGTGCCCCCTTCCTATCCGTAGAGCTTTTTCATCAGCCAAGCCATGTTCTCGCCAAGGGTCCGCGCCGTGG
>CAYSLC010000455.1:0-1781 GCA_964431545.1 uncultured Desulfobacteraceae bacterium
GATGGGCCAGGGCCTCCTCGTGGCCCTTGCTCAGGAACAGATAGGCCGGGTTCGGCACCAGTTGAAAGGGCCGTTCCTTAAAGCCGAAGAAGTTTTTATACATGGGCTCGTCGATCCTTGAACAGCACCACCCGGAGCTGGAGGTCGTCCGCGATGAAATCGGGTTCGGTGCCGTTGTGTTGTCGCATGCCGGCGATGATTTTGTTCCGGACCCCCATGCCCATGTGCTCCACGTATCCGTAATCTTTCAACGTCTGGATGAGGATCGGGTTGCGGGGGATCCGCAGCCCCTGTTTCATCCGTTCCACGGTCACGTGGTTGGGCAACGGACCGGGGCTGACGATCTCCAGCCGGTCGGTGTAGAGGGCGGCCTCCACATCCGAGGGCCGGGTCCAGTCCCGGTGGACAAAGGCGTTGATGGCCGCTTCCCGCACCGCTTCCGGGGCGTAATCCCACCGGATGGTCCGGGTGAGATGGTCTTCGGAAAGGGCTTCCCGGGACGCGTGCTGCCGCATCCGGCCCATGAGCAGTTCCAGGAGGCCGTCCTCGTACCGTTCGCCGTTTTCATCCCACAACCCCACCAGGGGGCCGTCCAGGGTGGCCCGGTCCCGGGTGTCGTAATCCTTTTCGGTTCCGGTGAAGACGGCCCAGGAGAGCCCCGCCTGGTGGAGAAACCGTCTCGGGCGCCGGCCGAACAACACCAGCCCGGCGATGGTGCAGACGGGGTCGCCGCCTTCCCGCCGGGTCATGAACTCCATGTTGATCAGCAGACGGATCCACTCGTCTTCGGATTCGGGCAGGGGGTCGATGGACCGGACCCGGCCGAAGTAATCGGCCAGCCGCCGGGCGTCCAGGTCCTTGAACCGGCTTCCCGGCGCCGGCAAAACCTCCATGTGGAGAATACCGCCGGATTGAAACAGCCGCATCTGCTCTTCCCGGGTGGCCATCCGGGAGGTGGACCCCACCCGGATGTAGATGGTTTCATTTCCCTTCTGCCGCAGAACATAGGGTTTGGAGACCCCCATATCCACCGTGATCACGGCGATCCGCCGGCCGTCGATCACCGCTTCCTGATAATAGGGGATGATCCGGGGGTGGACCCGGTCGGTGCAGACGTTCATGACCCATTCCTGCAAGTCCGGCCGCTGGATCCCGTGGACGGTCCCGTCGTCGTCCACGCCCATGAGGATCCGGCCCCCTTTGAAATTGAGAAAGGCGACGATCTCTCTGGCGAGTTG
This sequence comes from uncultured Desulfobacteraceae bacterium, assembly GCA_964431545.1. Lineage (GTDB taxonomy): Bacteria > Desulfobacterota > Desulfobacteria > Desulfobacterales > JAABSP01 > CAYSLC01. The sequence goes on from CAYSLC010000455.1 coordinate 1,239, forward strand.
CTCCGGCCGGATGTCATCCCGCTTGAACTCCATGCCGGAATGCTCACCGTTTTGTATCCATTGTTTGATATCGTCTGGCGTAATGGTTTCCATTGCCGTTGACTTTCGGAAAGCATTCTCAATGTGTTGCCCCCATTCATACGCCACAATCCGGTAATGATCAACCCATATCGCCAGAGAGACCGGTGGAGAGGGCCTCCGGGGTTTTCAACGCCCCGAAGGCCTTTGGTTGGCATAATGCGGTTGAAGGTGGCCGGGGGCTGTGTTACCTTTTTGAGAAATCGTCTGTTGACGCGCAACCGATAACCCGGAGACAGGAAATGCCCCATGACATCGTCGGATAAGGAGACCCCATGCAATTCGGCGCCATGAACTTCCCCATTCACCCGGTCGCGGCCGACATCGACACCTATGGCGAACTCGGCTTCGATTATCTGGAACTGACCATGGATGCGCCCCAGGCCCACTACAGCGTGATCCGGGAGCAGAAAACCGACATCCGCCGCAGACTCGACCGATACCGCATGGGGCTGATGTGCCATT
>CAYSLC010000456.1:0-1747 GCA_964431545.1 uncultured Desulfobacteraceae bacterium
AGACCATCCAGTTCGTGGAGAAGATCAAAAAGAGCCGGGACCAGGAGATGGAGTTCTTCAAGGTCGTCTCGGACGTCATCTCCGAGATCGAACTGGGCACCGTCCTCCAGAAGGTCATGTCCCAGGCGACCAAGATGCTCAACGCCGAGCGGTCCACGCTGTTCATCAACGACGACCGGAACAATGAACTCTTCTCCCGGGTGGGGGAGGGGCTCGGAACGGAGATCCGGCTGCCCAACCACCTGGGGATCGCCGGAACGGTCTTCACCACGGGGCAATCGGTCAACATCCCCCATGCCTATGCCGATCTGCGGTTCAACCCCTCCTTCGACCGGAAGACCGGCTTCTTCACCCGGTCGATCCTCTGCGTGCCGGTGATCAACAAGGACGGCCGGACCATCGGCGTCACCCAGGTGCTCAACAAGCGGGGCGGCGCCTTCACCGACGAGGACGAGTTCCGGCTGCGGACCTTCACCGGCCAGATCTCCATCGCCCTGGAAAACGCCACTCTCTTCAACCAGATCCAGAACATGAAGAACTACAGCGAGAGCATGCTGGAGAGTATGACCAACGGGGTGATCACCGTTGACGAAGGGGGAAAGATCATCACCTGCAACGTGGCCGGCCTGCGGATCATGGAGGTCTCCATCGATCAGATCCTCGACCACCAGGCCGAGGATTTCTTTTCAGGGAGCAACGCCTGGATCATGGAGAAGATCCGGCGGGTCCAGGAGAACCAGGAATCGGAAGTGATGATGGACAAGGAGATGGACTTCTCGGGGAGAAAGAAGTCGGTCAACTTCACCTTCCACCCGCTGGTGAGCGCCGATCAAAAGGATCCAAAGGACCAGAAGCACAAACGCCTCGGCGTCATGATCATGATGGAGGACATCAGCAACGAAAAGCGGATGAAGTCGACCATGTCCCTCTACATGGACGCCGGGATCGCCGACCAGCTCATGGAGGGCGGGGAACTCGGCGGCAAAAGCAGCATCGCCACCGTCCTCTTCTCGGACATCCGGGGCTTCACCACCCTCACCGAGGAGCTGGGGGCACAGGGGACGGTCTCCCTGCTCAACGAGTACTTCACCATCATGGTCGACTGCATCCAGCGGGAAGGGGGCATGCTCGACAAGTTCATCGGGGACGCCATCATGGCCGGATTCGGCATCCCCGTGGCCCACGGGGACGACGAGGACCGGGGCCTTCGCTCCGCCATCTCCATGATCACCGAACTGGACAAGTGGAACGAGGTGCGCATCAGCCATGGAAAGAAGGCCATCGACATGGGGGTCGGCGTCAACACCGACAACGTGGTCACCGGAAACATCGGCTCCCCCAAGCGGATGAACTACACCATGATCGGCGACGGCGTGAACCTTGCCTCCAGGCTGGAGAGCGCCTGCAAACAGTATTCCGCCCGGATCCTCATCAGCGAGTACACCTACCGGAAGCTCCGGGGCATCTACCGGGTCCGGGAGATCGACCGGGTGGTGGTCAAGGGCAAGACCGAGCCGGTGGCCATCTTCGAGGTGCTCGACTACCATTCGGATGAGACCTTCCCCAATCTCATGGAGGTGATCAACTATTTCAAGGAGGGGCTGTCCCACTACCGCCAGCAGAACTGGGACAAGGCGATCGCCGCCTTCCAGGAGTCGGCCGAACTCAACGCCAAAGACAAGCTGGCCAAGATCTATATCCAGCGGTGTAACTACCTCAAGGAGCACCCCCCAGGCGAAGATTGGAA
>CAYSLC010000457.1:0-1739 GCA_964431545.1 uncultured Desulfobacteraceae bacterium
GGATCAGGTGGTGGAGGCCGGAGGCGGTCAGCAGCCCGGTCCGCCAGAACCCTACCTGGACCGTCTCCCCCCGGCCGAAGGGGGGCAGGATTCCGATATAGACCGAGAAGATCATGATCAGAAGGATCCCCGTGAGGAAGGTGGGGATGGAGATGCCGCCCAAGGAGAGCGCCATGATGAAGCGGTTCCGGGCGGCGTAGGGCTTCAGCGAGACCACCACCCCCAGGGTGAGGCCCACCAGGAAGGCGAGGAGAATGGCGGAGGTGGCCAGCTCGAAGGTGGCCGGGAACCGCTCCAGGATCAGATCGAGGGCCGGCACCCGGCTCACGTAGGACTTGCCGAAGTTGCCGTGGGCCGCGTTCCAGAGGAACCGCACGTACTGGACGTAGAAGGGCTTGTCGAGGCCGAAGGTCTCCCGCACCTCCTGCTGCTGCTCGTAGGTGGCGTACCGGCCGGCCAGGGTGAGGACCGGGTCCCCCATGTACCGGAAGATGATAAAGCAGATCAGGGAGACCGCCAAAAGGACGATGATCCCCTGGAGGAGCCGTCTTACGATGTAGGTGGCCATGGGGCCCTCGGGTCGAACCTCGGTCGGTTACGGGTTGCGGATGCGGCCCGGAGGCGGACCTCCGGGCCGGTGGGTCCTAGTCGCTCGATTTGGAGATCTCCTTGTAGACCATCCACTTGTCCGGCCGGGGCTCGAACTTTATCCCCTTGTCCTTGCGCACCGCGTAGAGATCCTCCTGGTAGTGGAGGGGGATCCAGACCACCTTGTCCATGGCCATCTTGTTGAGCTTCTGGAGGGTCTCCTTCCGCTTGGCCGGATCCACGATCGTCGCGGTGGACTCCAGGAGCGCGTCGATCTCCGGATCGCTGTAGTTGGTGCCGTTGAGGCCGCCGTACCCCTTCTCGTTGTCCCGGGAGTGGGCCAGCTTGAAGTAGGTCCGCCCCATGTCGAAGGTGCCGTCGAACCAGCCGATGAGGTAGAAGTCGAGGGTCCCCTCGGCCACCTCGGGGAAGAAGATCGACTTGGGCTTGACGTCGAGGTTGACCTTGATCTTGACCTTGGCCAGGTACTTGGCCACCGCCTCGGCGATCTGGGCGTCCTGGACGTACCGGTCGTTGGGACCCGTCAGGGTGATCTCGAAGCCGTTGGTGTACCCCGCCTCGTCGAGGAGCTTCCGGGCCTTCTCCGGGTCATAGGGGAGGCGCTGGATCTCCGGGTTGTACCCGATGGTGGGGGGATCCGGGATCTGGGCCGCCGGCGAGGCGTGGCCCCGCATCACCTTCTCGATGATCTCGTTCTCGTTGATGGCCATGTACATGGCCTGGCGGACCCGGAGGTCGGCGGGCGGGGTCCCCTCCCGGTTGTGGAGGGCCAGGAAGATCGACCGGCGGGAGGGCCGGTTGATGACGGTGAGCTTCTGGTTGTCGAGGAGCTTCTTGTAGAGTTCCACCGGCACGCCCGAGACCAGCTCCACCTGGCCCGAGGCCAGGGCCGCGAACCGGGTGGACGATTCGGTGATGGGCCGGATCTCCACCTTCTTCAGGGGCGGGGCCCCCTCCCAGTAGTCCTCGTTGGCCGCCAGCATGACGAAGGAGCCCTTGACCCACTCCACCAGCTTGTAGGCCCCGGTGCCGATGGGGGCCAGGCCCACCTCGCCGGGGTCCCGGGACTCGGTGGACTCCTTGTCCATGATGAAGATCTGGTGCATGTTGTTGGCGAACCAGGGGATGGG
>CAYSLC010000458.1:0-1728 GCA_964431545.1 uncultured Desulfobacteraceae bacterium
TTCACCGAGGAGGGCGACCCCATCAAGTGCGCCGTCATCGTGAAGATCAGCGACAAGGGCGAGTACGAGTTCTATAAGTCCGTCTGTCCGTAATCCACCTCACAACACCGCTGGTTGGTAATCTCCAAGGCGGGCCAGGACGATACCGCTCCTGCGCCCGCCTTGTTTGAGAAACACGGGGAAGGCTCACGATGGTTTTTTTCTTCCAGAATTTAATCAACGCCTTACAATGGGGCAGCTTCTACGCCATGATCGCCTTGGGCTACTCCATGGTCTACAGCATCCTCATGCTCTTCAATTTCGCCCACGGCGACATCTTCATGGTGGGGGCCTACATCGGGTTCGGCGTCGCCACCGGCCTCGTGGCCCTGGCCTCCTGGGGGGCCCTCGCCCTGCCCAATTGGATGATCCTGGTCCTGACCATCCTCCTGTCGATGTTCCTGACCTCCTTTGTGGGGATGATCGTGGAACGGGTGGGCTATCGGCCCCTCCGGGACGCCCCCCGGGCCTCGGCCGCCATCACCGGACTGATGATCGGCATCATCCTGGAGACCGGCAATCTCGCGCTGCTCGGGGCCCGGCGGGTCAGCTTTCCCTCGCTGATCGACTCCGCCACCTACAACATCGGCGGGGTCTTCGTCACCAACAAAAAGATCATGATCGTGCTCGTCTCCCTTGCGTTCATGTACGCCCTCCATCTGTTCGTCCAGCGGAGCCGGTACGGAATGGCCATGAGGGCCATGGCCTTCGACTACGTGGTGGTCCCGCTGCTGGGGATCCCGGTCAACACCATCGCCCGGCTCACCTTCGCCATCGGATCGGCCCTGGCCGCGGTGGCGGGGATCCTTTTCGGCGTGGCCTATCCGGTCCTCGATCCGTACATGGGCATCGTGTTCGGCTGGAAGGCCTTTGTGGCGGCGATCCTCGGGGGTCGGGGGTCGATCATGGGAGCCACCCTGGCGGGCTTCCTCATGGGGTTCATCGAGATCTTCGTGGCCATGGTCTTCCCCTCCACCCTGCGGGATCTCATCGCCTATTCCATCATTCTGCTCATCCTCGTGTTCCGGCCCCACGGCTTCTTCGGGGAGCCGTACAGCGCCCGGCTGAGGTTGTAGCGGCCCGGCCCGTGATCCGGATCCCCCGAAAAGGGCTTTGCCATTTCTCGAACTTCGGAGACTAGAGTAGGGAAACTATGGAAGAGAACAACGTAAACGTGGCGACGGAAGAGACCCCGCCCTCCCTTGTCCGCCGCCGCTTCGGGTTTCTGACCGGCGCGCCGCTCCTGGCGTGGCTCATCGCCATCGTTCTTGCCGTCCTCCTGGAGCAACTGGCGGGCGAGTCGCTGGCCGACGCCCTGGGGCTCGACAAGATCCCGGTCCTGTTCGGGTTCGTCACCATTTTGAAGAAGCCGCTGATGATGCCCCGGACGGCCATCTACCTGTTGCTCATCTACGTGATCCCCGTTTTCGGCATCACCGGCCTGATCCGCAGGCCCGCCGACTGGGCGGCGGCCCGTCTCTGTCGACTCCCCATCTCCGTGCCGGTGCTCATCCATCTGGCCCTGATCTACCTGGCCCTCCACGTCTGGGGGGAGATCAGCGCCTACCGGGTACTGACCCTGAAGCTGACCATGATCGCCGTGATCATGACCCTCAGCCTCAACGTCATCAACGGATACATGGGGGAGTTCTCCTGCTCCCACCCCGGTTTCATGGCGCTCGGCGCCTA
>CAYSLC010000459.1:0-1722 GCA_964431545.1 uncultured Desulfobacteraceae bacterium
AGCTTTTCCGGCTCCACCGGCTTCGAGAGGTAATCGTTCATGCCGGCTTCCAGACAGTATTCCCGGTCCTGTTTACTGGCATCGGCCGTCATGGCCACGATGAACACCGATGGATCTAAAACCCCCGAGGCGGGGTCGCGAATCCGCCGGGTGGCTTCGAGCCCGTTCATCTCCGGCATTTGGACATCCATCAGAACGATATCATAGGGTTTTTCCCGGAGCTTCTCGATGGCTTCCCTGCCATTTTCCGCCAGATCGGCGGATAACCCGGCATTTTTGAGAAGGGCCGTCGCCACGAATTGATTGATCCTGTTGTCTTCCACCAGGAGGATGTCCGGCGCAAAGGGGAAGGCAACGGTCACCCCCATTTTTTTGGATTCGAGGCGGACATCCGAGGCCGTCCGTTTTTCCAGGATCACTTTGACCCAGAACGTGCTTCCCTTTCCTGCTTCGCTCTCGGCACCCACCTCTCCGCCCATCAGCTCCGCCAGTTTCTTGCAGATGGCCAGCCCGAGCCCGGTGCCGCCGTATCTCCTGGACACGGATGCGTCGGCCTGGGTAAATGCCTGGAAAAGTTTGTCCAGCCTTTCTTTGGGGATACCGATACCCGTGTCCGTGACGGTGAATCTGATCACGGCATGTGTGTCGCTCCAGGGTTCCGACGACAGGTGGATGACGACACCCCCATCGTGAGTGAATTTGACGGCGTTGTTCATAAAATTGAGCAGAATCTGGCGCAGCCGCACCGGATCGCCCGCTACATGGCGGTGGAGGCCCGGTTCGACCCGCTGTTCCAGATAGAGCCCCTTTTCTTCAGCTTTCGGCTTTACAATGTTCACTACTGACGCCGTCAGATCGAGCAGATCGAGGGCCGTATTTTCCAGCTCGAGTTTTCCCGCTTCGATCTTGGAAAAATCCAGGATGTCGTTGACCAGGGAGAGGAGCAGCTCGGAGGAATTCACGGCGATTTCCGCGTACTCCCGCTGTTGCGCATCCAACGGCGTGTCATGCAGCAGGCGGTTCATGTTGATGATGGCGTTGATCGGCGTCCGGATTTCATGACTCATGGTGGCCAAAAATTCAGACTTGGCCTGGGTTGCGGCTTCGGCCTGCTCCTTGGCCTCCTTCAGCTCAAGCTCCGCCCGTTTCTGGTCCGTGATGTCCCGGATTGATTCGATGGCGCCGGCAATTTCACCCTTCGGATTCTTTAAAACCGACGCCTTTCCGAACAACCACGCCTCTTTCCCTCTTAAATTGGGATAGTATTTTTCACCCGATATCTGGCCGTTGTTCCTTTCGATCCGGGGATAGGTCGTTTCGATTTCCGGGCGCGCCCGCCTCGCCACGTCGATCAGCATGGGACGAGGCTCGCCGTAAAACGGGACGGCGTAGGTGTGGTCACCCTTGCCCAGAATGTCCCCGGCGGCGATCCCGGTCATTTCCGCCATGGCTTTATTCCAGGAGATGACCTCCCCGGCCTCGTCAATGACGAAGGTAGGGTCCGGGAGAAAGTCGATGATATCGGACAACAGACGCTCTTTTTCCCGGAGTGCCTCTTCCATCTGACGACGATGTTGGATTTCTTTTGACAGGCGCCGGTTCCAGTAGAACACCAGGACCAGGATCAGCGCCGAGACCGCCAGCGTTTTCCACAACAGCCGGTAATCAGTCTCGTGGGCGTATCGGACGGAAATCCAGTTGTTGTAGATGGCGTCCCGATCG
>CAYSLC010000460.1:0-1699 GCA_964431545.1 uncultured Desulfobacteraceae bacterium
AGACCAACCTGCTCGCCCTGAACGCGGCGGTGGAGGCGGCCCGGGCCGGGGAGGCGGGGGCCGGATTCGCCGTGGTGGCCGAAGAGGTGCGCAACCTTGCCCTAAAGGCCACGGAAGCGGCCAAGAACACCCAGGATCTGATCAACAACACCGTCCAGCGCACCGTCCAGGCGGCCCACACCGCCAAGGAGATCCATGGAAGCTTCCAGGGGATCAGCGCATCGGCGGAGAAGATGGGGCAACGGATGAACACCCTGACGGAATCGAACCGGGAACTCGCCCGGGGGATCCAGGAGGTGAACACCTCGGTTTCGGAGATGGACCGGGTCACCCAGCAGAACGCCGCCAGCGCCCAGGAGTCGGCCGGGGCCGCCGAGGACCTGAGCAGCCAGGCCGGCCGGATGCGGCGGATCGTCCAGGACTTGAACGGCCTGGTGAGCGGAACGCGGGGGCACGGCCGGAAAGGCCGAACCTCCGGTAGCGCCAAAGGCCTCCCCCCGTCCGGAGCCCGGCCGGAGATCTCCGAGACGGCCGATACCGGCCCGATTCCACCCAAGCGGGCGCTGCCCGAGCGGTAGCGGGGGGGGGCGCACCCCGCTACCGCCCGCCGGAGCGGCCGCACCGCGCGGTTTCGCTTTGACAATCGGCGGATTCAATAATAATCTCGGTACAGGGGCGGCCGAGGGCGGCTCCGCGGACATGGACGGGGATGATACGGCGGCCCTCGGCCGCGCCGAAAGTTCCTACGGTTGAATCGATGGTTCCCGCCAACAGGCGGGGAACCGGTGGATGTCGAATTGCGAGGTGATTTCTATGGCGGAAAAATGGGTCTATCTGTTTGACGAAGTGGGGGCCGTGGAAAAATCCGTGGCCGGAGACTGGGAGGCGGTACGATCGCTGCTCGGCGGCAAGGGGGCGAACCTTTTCGAGATGGTGCGCATCGGGGTGCCCGTTCCTCCGGGGTTCACGGTGACCACCGAGGCATGCAACGCCTTCCTGGACGAAGGGGGGCTCTTCCCCGAGGGACTCTGGGAACAGGAACGGGAGGCCATGAAGGCCGTCGAGGAGCGGACCGGCAAGGGCTTCGGAGACCCCGAAAACCCCCTGCTCGTCTCCTGCCGGTCCGGGGCCAAGTTCTCCATGCCCGGCATGATGGACACCGTGCTCAACATCGGCCTCAACGACGAGACCGTCCAGGGGCTGGTGGCGCTCACCGGCGACGAGCGGTTCGCCTATGATTCCTACCGGCGCCTGATCCAGATGTTCGGCAATGTGGTGATGGGGGTCCCGGACGAGGTCTTCGAGGATGTCATCACCGGAGTCCGCGAGAAGAAGGGGGTGGAGGACGACAACCAGTTGACCGCCGAGGACTGGAAGCGGATCACCGAGACCTTCAAGGTTCTGTTCAAGCGCCACACGAAACTCGACTTCCCGGCGGATCCGTATACACAGTTGATGCTGGCCACCGAGGCGGTCTTCAAGAGCTGGGACGGCAAGCGGGCGGTCGATTACCGCAACGCCGCCGGGATCCCCCACGATCTCGGCACGGCGGTGAGCGTCGTCACCATGGTCTTCGGCAACATGGGGACCGACTCCGCCACCGGCGTGGCCATGACCCGGAACGCCTCCACCGGGGAGAACCGCATCGAGGGGGACTACCTGATCAACGCCCAGGGCGAGGACGTGGTGGCCGGCACCC
>CAYSLC010000461.1:0-360 GCA_964431545.1 uncultured Desulfobacteraceae bacterium
CTGCGGGCAGGACAAGCCGGAAGCCGTTGTTGGCGTTCCGGTTGTCGGGCGTGTTCCTGTTGCGGTTCGCCGAGCGGCAGTTCCTGGCGTTGTTGTTCCAGCCGCCGCCGCGGAGCACACGGCCCGGCCCTTAGGACGAAACCCCATACCGTTCGATGATCCGGCGCCGGAACCCGGCCGCGTCCGCCGCCTGGGTGAAGGCGACCAGCGGCGTCATGTGGCGCACGAGCCGGGGTTCGTCCCATAGCCCGAGGAGAAACGCCCGCTCAAAGGCCCGGAATTTCCGGACGAACCGCCGCCGGCTCCGGGGCGAGAGGCGGACCCGGTTCCCGAAGATCCGGAAGCCGAGAAAGGGCATAC
>CAYSLC010000461.1:370-1085 GCA_964431545.1 uncultured Desulfobacteraceae bacterium
CGCCGGCGCATCGATTTAGTTGAATGTTCTCTTTCAGCTCCAGCTTCAGCGCCATGGACAAAAAGTCCCGGACCGCCGACAGTTCCTCTTTGAGGGCGGCCCTGGAATCGCCGAAGAGGATAAAGTCATCCATGTACCGCAAGTATCCGCCGATCCGGCGCGTCTCCTTGATCCACCGGTCGAAGGGGCCGAGGTAGAAATTGGCCAGGTGCTGGGAGATCAGGTTGCCGATGGGCACCCCCCGGCCCGGCGCGGTATGGTAGGAATCGAGGATCCGGCGGAGCAGGGCGAGCAGACGACGGTCCTTGAAGCGGCGCTCCAGCAGGGCCATGGCCACCGCGTGGTCGATGGAATCGAAGTATTTCCGGATGTCGAGCTTCAGGTACCAGTCCGCCTTCCGGGCGAACCGGCCCGCGCGCGCCAGGGCCTTGTGCAGCCCCTTGCCCCGCCGGCACGCATAGGAGTCGAAGATGGCGTACCGGTCGAGCACCGGCTCGCAGAGGTTCATCACGGCGTGGTGCAGGACCCGCTCCGGAAAGGCGGCGGCGCAGATCCGGCGCTCCTTGGGATCGTACACCCGGAAGAACCGGTAGTCGCCCACCGCCACGGTCTCGTCTATGATAGATCGGCGCAGATCCTGGATGTTGGTCTCAAAATTGGAGCTGAACCGGATCACCTCCTTTTTTCTCCTTTTGCCCTTGGCCGCCTTCAGGAA
>CAYSLC010000461.1:1095-1640 GCA_964431545.1 uncultured Desulfobacteraceae bacterium
GAAGGCCCGCTTCAGGTTTTCCGTCTCCGCTATCCGATCGTAGAGCCGCCCCACCCGTTTCATCGCCCTTCCCCTCCTTTCCGCCGCCGGCATCCTGGATGATCCGGACCACCGTTTCGCCGTATTTTTCGATCCGGGCATCGCCCACACCGTCGATCTCCTTGAGATCCGTGGCACAGCCAACCCGCCGCCTTGCCATCTGGGCCATCTGTTCGTTGGTGAAGATGACGTACATGGGCAGCCCCTCTTTTTCGGAGGTCTCCTTGCGCCAGTCCCGGAGTTTGGCATAAATGGCGAACTCCTCCGGGCTCAGGATCTCCCGGTAATCGACGCTCTTTCGCTTCTTCCGGCCACCCCGGCCGTTCCCGGTGCCATCGTCGGTGAGGTATTCCACCGCCACACACCAGGAGGCCTGGTCCCCGCCGGTGAATTCCTGCCGGACATTGACCACCCGGACCGTCTTGCAGAAGTGGTTGAGTTCCTCCTCCACCTCCTCGGCGTTCCTCGCCGGAACGTAGAAAAACTTGTATTGCTGTGCCATGACC
>CAYSLC010000462.1:0-1617 GCA_964431545.1 uncultured Desulfobacteraceae bacterium
AAACGGACATCCCGTCCCGCCGCCCCCCGCCTAATCCCCCTCCTCCGCCCCTCCGTCCGCCTTCACCAGGCTGCGGTACCGCCCCGCGAACGCCGTCAGCTTCCCGGCCATCTCGGCCATGTAATCGACCCAGATCCGGAGCACCTCGGCCCCGTCGGCGGTGATGGCGTAAACTCGCTTGGCGGGCCCGGCCCCCTCGGTCTCCCATTGGCTCACCACCAGGCCGTCCTCCTCCAACTGCCGCAGATGTCGGTAGATCATCCCCGGCGGGGCCTGTCCCTGGATGAATCCGAAGGCCTGGATCTCCTGGATCAGTTCATAGCCGTAGGAGGGCTTCACCTTCAGGGCCAGCAGGATCGAGGGCTGGAGGTACCGCTCCTGCTTTCCGTGCCGGGGGCTGTTCGATTTCGTTTTCGACATTGGATTCCATGTTGACATATATACTACAAGGATATATTATCTTTTTTAACAAAAACCTGCAAAGAGAAAGGAGAGGAACATGGCCGCCACCATATTCGTCAGAGAGCGTCGGAAAGTCGAAAAAGGCGAGAAGAAGCCCCGGTTCCGCGTCGTCGGTGTCGGCGGCGGGGACCTGAAGCTCTACGCCCGCCACATCCGGAAAAAGGAGCTGGAGCAGATCGCCGCCCACACCGGCGCCAAGGTCGTCACCCTCGACGCCGGCAAGGGGAAGGGGGACGGCGGCGGAGATTCGGAATAGCGACCGGCCCGTCAACCCTTGGTGATGATCGTCCCGACGTGCTCCCCGGCCAGGGCCTTGAGGATGTGCTCGGGGTGGCGGAGCGCGTCGATAATCTGAAGCGCCTCCAGGCACTTGGCCCGCTGGAGCAGCGTGAGGATCGGCCGCTCCACGATCAGGTCGTCCAGGTCGAGTTCCAGCAGCTCCCGGGCCGAGATCCGGTCGAAGTACTTCAACCCCTCCCGCTCCGACTCCGGCACCTTCTTGGGATCCCGGTCGAAGAGCCCCCGTTCGTCCTTCAAGAAGATGAGGGACCGGGCCCCGATGTTCTCCGCCAGGAGGAAGGCCCCGCAGTCGGTCCGGTGGGGGGGAATCGACCCCACCTCGGCGGGGTGTTCGAAAAAGCCGTAGGGCGGGATGCCGTAAGTGATGGGCAGATAGCCCAGGCGGCAGAACATGGTCAACTGCTCCAGGTTGTCGCCGTGGCCGATCTTGACGCCCCCGTGCTTGGACAGCAGCACCGAGAGCATCTCGGCGTTCTGCCAGGAGACTTTGTCCCCGAGTTTGGAGAGCACGCCGGTGGGCATGCCGAGGTCCACGCCGATGTTGTAGACGTGGCGGGCCCGGGTGCCGCCGCCGGTCATCAACAGGATCCGGTGGGACTCCTTGGCCTCGATGAGGACGTCGAGGATCGGCATCAACGCCTTGGCCCCCCGGTCCATGATGCTCTGTCCGCCGATCTTCAGGACGTTGATGTCCGGATGCATCCGGAAATAAGTCTCCGATTCGGTGCGCGCCAGGAGTTCCTTGCTCACCAGGGACTCCCCCATCAGCGGCGATTCCACGTGGAGCCGGCCGTCCTCGGACGCTTCCTTGATCAGTTTTCCCATGTCCTCTCCTTCCCTTCTCGGTTATCGATC
>CAYSLC010000463.1:0-1614 GCA_964431545.1 uncultured Desulfobacteraceae bacterium
GAAATACGGGCAACCGCGATGAAAGGCGTTTCATCCTCCCGGCCGTCGTCCAGCGCCACGATGTCGGAGATGTCCCGCTCGACAAACCGAACCTCGAAATCCGTCAAGCCGGTGACGGGTTCCCTTTTCTCCTCGATTCGCATTTCATAAAGGCCCGGCGGCAGAAAATCGAGCATGTCGATGCTCCGGATAATCTGTTTATGCTCCTTCCGGGCGACGCTGCCGGAGACGAAAATGCCGAGATGTCCGATCTTTTCATGCACCATATAGATGACGCTCTGCTGGCGCCGTTTGATCTCGTCAACGGAACCGTAAACCGTGGCGATCCAGTTGAGGGCCTGCTGGGGCGGCGTAATATTGTCCCCTTTGGAGGCGAACACCAGAACCGGGTCGTCCAGGTTTTTCAGATCGATTTTCCTGCCGCCTTCCACTTCCAGCTTTCCCTGCTCCAGTTTGTTGGCGATAAACAGGTTGCTGACGATGAAATGGATCTCTTCCGCCGTCATGAAAAAATAGCCGTTCCACCATTTTTCAAAGTTGAGATACCGTTCCGCTTCGGTGTCCACATTGGACCAGACATTGTATTGTTTGGTCCACCAGGTGTTGCCGGGATTTAAATTTTCGAAGTTGCCCACCAGATTGGCGCCATCGAATTGACCGTTGCACAGGTCCGTCAGCAGGGAGATGATCCAGACGCCGCCCCAGAGTCCGCCCTGGTAGCGCATGACGTTTTGCCCGGCAACGCCGGACCAGTAGGACAGAGGCGATCCGTTCAAAATCAGCGGTCCGGTAATGTCCGGACGGTCCGCGCTCAAGAGGGCGATGGCCCATCCGGCCTGACAATTGCCGATCATCATCGGCTCTCCGGCATCGGGATGGCGGCGGTTGACTTCCTCGATGAACCGGATCTGAGCGTTTTTGACATCCTCATAGGTCTGCCCGGGGCAAGGCTCCGGATAAAATGTGATGAAATAGACCGGGTGACCGGCGTCCATTGCCATGCCGATCTGGGAATCCCGCTTGGAACCGCCGATGCCGGGGCCGTGCCCCGCCCGGGGATCGACGACCACGATCGGCCGTTCACCCGGATCGACGGTGATCCCCTTTTTGGGAATGATCTGGATAAGATCGTGATTCACCGGTCGTTCAATGCTTCGGCCGTCGATGATCACTTTGTAGTCGAATGTCAGGACCGGCGGCTTTCCTTTTTCCAGATGTTCCCAGAAAATGTTTCCCCGCTTCCGGAGAACGTCCATGTACAAAACCGATTTTTGAACGGCATCGATACCATAATCGAGGGCATCCTGCTGGAACCGGGTTATGGATACGGGATCGAAAAGATGCGCTTTATCTGTCAAGGTTTCCTCCATGATGTTTTAAATTTAATTAGTTGGATCGCATATCCCCCGTCGCCATAAACCGCTCGTGCATCTCGAACACCTCTCCCAACAAATGCGGCTCGTGGCCGCCCACCGAGTGGACGGCCCGCTGGTAGTAGTCCCAGAGCATGGGGCGGTAATCGGGGTGGGCGCAGTTTTTGATGATCGCTTCGGCCACCTCTCGCGGCGTCAGGGGGCGGGTGTCCACCAGGCCGTGTTCGGTGACCACCACGTC
>CAYSLC010000464.1:0-1609 GCA_964431545.1 uncultured Desulfobacteraceae bacterium
TGGTCATCGCCATGGCCATGCTCAACAACCCGGCCCTGCTCATCATGGACGAGCCGACCACGGCCCTGGACGTGACGGTGGAGGCGGCGGTCCTCGACCTCATCGAGGAACTCAAGAGCGATTTCAACGCCGCCAACATCTTCATCACCCACAACCTGGGGGTGGTGGCCCGGGTCAGCGATCAGCTCTGCGTCATGTACGCCGGGCAGATGGTGGAGAAGGGTCCGGTGGTGGAGATCTTCAAGCGCCCCTGCCACCCCTACACCCGGGGCCTGATGGCGGCGGTGCCCAAACTGGGCGACAGCAAGATCGATTCGATCCTCCATCCCATCCGGGGCCGGGTCCCCGCGCCGGCCGACCGCCCCCGGGACGCCTGCATCTTCGCCCCGCGCTGCGACTACGTCACCGACCGCTGCCGGGAGGCCCGGCCGGGGATGGCGCAGATCTCGGTGGACCACGCGGCCCGGTGCATCTACGCCGAGGAGATCGAGACCAGGCCCCGGACCAGCCGCCGCCGGTCCAAGACGGCGCAACTGGCCGAGGCTAAGGGAGAGCAGGCTGAAGTGGCTTCCGACGAGCCGATCCTCCGTTCGGAGGGGCTCAAGCTCTACTACCCCACCGAATCCGATTCGGTGCTGAGCATCTTCGGCCTGGGGGAAAAAAAGAACGTCAAGGCCGTGGACGACATCAGCCTCCGCCTGGCCAAGGGGCGGACCCTGGGAGTCGTCGGGGAATCGGGCTGCGGAAAGTCCTCGCTGGTCAAGGGACTCATCGGCCTGGAGCCCCTGAGCGGTGGCAAGCTGGAGTTCCTCGACATCGATGTCAACAACGAGGTCACCAAGCGGAGCACCAATCTGATCCGGGAGATGCAGATGGTCTTCCAGAACCCGGACTCCACCCTCAATCCGTCCTACACCGTGGGCAAACAGATCGCCCGGCCCATCAAGCGCTTCAAAACCGTGCCCAAGGGCCAGGTCAAACAGGAGGTCATCCGGCTGCTGCAGGCGGTCCGGCTCTCGGCCGCCTACTACGACCGGCTGCCGCGCCAGCTCTCCGGCGGAGAGAAGCAGCGGGTGGGGATCGCCCGGGCCCTGGCCAGCCGCCCCGACCTGATCATCTGCGACGAACCGGTGTCGGCCCTGGACGTCTCCGTGCAGGCTGCGGTGATCAACCTCCTTTTAGAGATCCAGAACACCTTCGGCTCCTCCATGATCTTCATCGCCCACGACCTGAGCGTGGTCCGCTACTTCTCCGACGACATCGCGGTCATGTACCTGGGCAAGATCGTGGAGGTCGGGCCGGCCGAGAAGATCTACGAGCCGCCCTACCACCCCTACACCGAGGCGCTTCTGGCGGCGGTGCCCATCGCCGATCCGGAGGCGAAACAGAAGGAGATCCGCCTCAGCGGCAACGTGCCCAGCGCCCTCAACCCGCCCAAGGGCTGCCACTTCCACACCCGCTGTCCCCGACGCGCGGAGATGCTCCCGGACGGCGGAAAGATCTGCGAAACCGAAACGCCCCCGTGGCGCCAGAGCGAATCCGGCCACCGGATCCTGTGCCACATCCCGCTGGAGGAGCTGGCGAAGATGGATCCGGTGATCCACGCGGC
>CAYSLC010000465.1:0-1601 GCA_964431545.1 uncultured Desulfobacteraceae bacterium
CCGTGCTCCACGGCGTTGTTGAGCAGCTCCCGGGTCACCAGCAGGGCGTCGAAGAGATCGTCGTCGCGCCATTGGGCCAGATGGTCCTTGATGGCGGCCACGGCCCGGTCCACGTCCGGCAGCGACGAGGAGAGGACCACCTCGATGGCGCCGTCGCCGCGCCGCGTCTCCGAAAACAGACCGTCGTTGGTCATCTCCCCTCCGGGATTTCGATCCCCGCCAGCAGAATGTCGTCCTTGACCGCGTACCCGCCGTACCGGACCACCGCCCGGCCCACGCGCGCCACCAGGTCGTCCAGGGGAAGTCCGGGTTCGGCGGCCAGCAGCCGCTTCAGGCCGTTCCCGCCCAGGGCCGTCGGCCGCCCCTCGGGCCCTTCGAGCCGGGTGACCCCCGGGACCCCGTCGGTGAAGAGGAAGAACCGGTCCCCCGGCCCCACATCGAACCGGATCGGCACGAAGGAGACGGTATCGAAGACCCCCAGCACATCCCCCCGGAGGCGTTCCGGACCGGGCGATGCCCATCCGCCGGGGGAATGCCGGATAAAGGGGGGATGGCCGGCGCAGACCGCCTCCCCCCTGCCGGCCTCCAGGTCGATCCGGAGGAGCAGGGCGGTGGCCATCCGCTCGTGCCCCTCGTTGCCGAGAAGCTTCCGGTTGAGCCGCCGGAAAAAGGTCGGCCCGTCGGCGCAGGCCCCGGCGCTGTCGGTGAAGAGGGCGTCGATGAGGACGGTGTGGAAGGCCGCGCCCATGTCGTGGCCGGAGACGTCGGCCACCAGGATGTCCGATCCGACGGGGGTGTCCCGGATCCCCACGTAGTCGCCCCCCAGCCGGGAGTGGGGACGGCTGAAACAGGCCGCCTCCACGCGGTGGGCCCCCGTCCGGAGATGGATGAGGCTCCGGTAGGCGGCCACCGCGGCGTCCATATCCGCCCGCATGTCGGCCAGGTCACGCCGCCGGATGGCGTCTTGGCGGCGCCCTTCGACGTCCCGCCTTTTTGCCGACCGGTCGGCCGCTTCGAGGACCCCCCGGACCCGCTCCACCATCTCCCGGCTGTCCACCGGCTTGTCGATGAAATCGGCGCACCCCCGCCGGAGCAGGTCGACCACCACCCGCTTCTCCCCATGGGCGGTGACGGCGAAGACCGGGCAATCGATCCCCATCCGCCGCATCTCGTCGATGAGATCCAGGCCCGAGAGGTTCGGCATCATGATGTCGGTCACCACCAGATCCACCGTCTCCCCCGCATCGATGATCCGGGAGAGGGCCGCCACCCCCTCGGATCCGTCCTCGGCGTCGGTCACCCGGTAGCCGGCATTGGTCAAGACGGTCTTGAGGACCAGCCGGGTGATGGGGTCGTCCTCCACCACCAGAATGTGTTTTTCCACGGATACCGTTCTCAACTCCTTTAGGATCCCCTTCGCGCATCTTCATCGTGATCCTCGGCCCCTAAGATAACCGCATCCACCCCAAGGATTCAACCGTTATTCGGCCGTTTTCCGGGGTCGATCGGCGCATTCGGCTTCACCAAGCCCTCTGGCCTGGGTTCGGTTCGGAGAAAGAATCGGAAAAGGTGAAAAGGGAAGCGAGATGGTCCGGAACTCG
>CAYSLC010000466.1:0-1587 GCA_964431545.1 uncultured Desulfobacteraceae bacterium
TTGACGTCACGATTAAGCCGGGTGGTTTTAATTCTTGTGACTCCCTAACTCCTCTCTTCCGGAGTCCCGGGCTCGACGGAGAGGGGCGGAAAGACCCGAAAGGCGCTCCCCCGGCCGGGGGCGCTCTCCACGGTGACACATCCCCCGTGGGCCTTGACGATCCCCAGGACCACGGCGAGTCCCAACCCGCGCCCGGTCAAACCTGGTGGTGAAGAAGGGATCGAAGACGCGCGTCCTGGGCCGCGGAAACCAATCCGCCCGTTCGTCCGCTCGGTTTCGTCAGCCCAGGACCCGCTCGATGGCCCCTTTCAGCGCCGCCCGCTGGTAGGGTTTCTGCAAAAACGCCTGGGGCTGTTCCGCATGGGCGCCCGCCAGGGCCTGGGACCGGTCGTAGCCGCTGGTCAGGATGGCCGGGAGGTCCGGCCGGATCCTGCGGAGCGCCGCCAGCGTCTCCCATCCGTCCATGCCCGGCATGCTCAGGTCGCAGAGCACCAGCCGGATCCGATCCGACTCCTCCCGGAAGATCTCCACGGCCCCTTTGCCGTCGGCGGCGGAAAGGACCTCGAACCCGAGTTGGCGCAGCATCAGCCGGGTCATCCTTCGGACGAGGTCCTGGTCCTCCACCAGCAGAACGGCGCCGCCCTTGGGAATGGGATCGGGGGCCGCGTTTGCCTTGCCGGCGGCCGGTGTCACGGGTTCGGCGGTGATGGGGAGAAAGACCCGGAAGGTGCTGCCCGCGCCGGGCCGGCTCTCCACCGTGACGCACCCCCCGTGGGCCTTGACGATCCCCAGGACGACGGGCAGGCCGAGCCCGCGGCCGGTGAACTTGTCGGTGAAGAACGGGTCGAAGGCGGCGTCGATGGTCTCCCCGTCCATGCCCTTGCCGGTGTCGGCGACCGCCAGGCAGGTGTAGGGGCCCTCCCCCGCCTCCCAGTCCAGGGGCAGACGGTGGGTCTCCGGGATCGTCGGGGCCGCCGCCGTTTCCACCGAGACCGTCACCCGGCCCGAGGGGTCCGCCCCCACAGCCTCCCGGGCGTTGGTCACCAGGGCCCTGAGGAGCTGGGCCAATTGGGCCCCATCGGCCGAGACCGCCGGGCCGGTTTCCGGGAGGTCCGCCTCCAGGGGGGCACCGGACGGGATCTCCCCCTGGATCTCCCGGAGGGCTTTCCCGACCGCCTCCGAGAGATCGAGCGGTTGAAAGGTCCCCCGGCCCTGGCCCAGGTAGGTCAGCAGGAGCCGGCTCATGTCGGCGGCGCGGCGTGTCGCCGTCTCCGCCTCGAACAGATGGTGGCCGGCGTCCGATTCCGGCGGGAGATCCTCCCGGGCCATCTCCAGGTTCCCGATGGCCGCGTAGAGCATGTTGTTGAAGTGGTGGGCCACGCCGGCGGCCATCCGGCCGATGGCCGCCATCTTCCGTTCCCGGGCCAGGCGGGACTCCATCTCCCGGCGTTCGGACTCGGCCCGGGCCTTGTAGAGGGTCATCTCCATCATGGCGTACAGCTCCCGCTCCTCGAAGGGCTTCACGAGATAGCCGAAGGAGCCGGTCCGTTTGGCGCGCCCGAGCAGTTCCCGGTCGCTGTAGGCCGA